>CAZSQC010000030.1:7898-11127 GCA_964608955.1 uncultured Planctomycetales bacterium
GCGTTGGCTACTTCCATATCGGGTGTAGTTACCTTTTTTATATTACTCCTATCCCTTAAGAAAAAAATAGGGGATTTTAGCTTGAAGGAAATATCCGGTTCATTCCTGCGCATATCCTGCGCGAGTTTGGGGATGGGTGTTATATGTTTTCTTTGTGCAGGGGTATTCTCAAACAAATTTATTAACCTTTCTTTTCTCCTGGGGTTAGGCATTGCTACTTATTTTCTTCTGTGTTTCATGTTAGGAGTGAGAGAAACGCGGGATTTTGTATATATTCTGCGCATTAAAAAGTTATCAAACCGGCACTATGCGTGAAATATTAACAAATAAGATAAAAAAAGCCCCTGATTCTCCGGGCGTTTATATTATGAAGGAGAAGTCCGGAAAGGTAATTTATATCGGTAAGGCAAAATCTTTAAGGAACAGGCTGGAGAGTTATCTTTCAAAAGGACTTGATCCTAAGGGGGCAGCTCTCGTTGGCAATATTTACGATATAGAATATAAGCTTTGTTCGAGTGAGACGTCAAGTCTTATTCTTGAGGCAGGGCTTATTCATAAGTTTAAACCGAAGTACAATATATTGTTGCGGGATGATAAAAATTTTCCTTGGGTTATGCTTAGCAAGGATGGTTTTCCTATTCTTTCGGTAGTTAGAAGAACCGAAGATCGAAACGCAGCTTATTTTGGTCCATATACAAGCGCAAGCTTATTAAAAAATGCGCTTAAAGTAATAAGGCGTATTTTCCCTTATCGTACCTGCAGGGCCTTTCCTAAAAAAGCCTGCATGTATTTTAAAATTAATCTCTGTCCGGCTCCCTGTATCGGAGCTGTTTCCAAAAAGAAATACGCGCAAGCAATTGCAAACATATCCGCTGTTTTAGGAGGGGAAGTCGAGAGCGTTCTAGGTAGAATGAATAAACAGATGCAAAAGGAATCGAAGGCTTTTAATTTTGAGAAAGCGGCTAAGCTAAGAGACAGCATTGGTATCTTAAGCTCGCTTTCTTCTTCAGCGGGCAGTAGAGAGGAAAGGGCATTGGAAGGCTTAAAAGAATCTCTGGGCCTAAAACACAGTCCGGACCGCATAGAAGCTTTTGATATTTCCAATATTTTTGGTAAGCAGGCTGTCGGATCAATGGTAAGTTTTTTCAAAGGATTCCCTGACAAAGATAATTACAGGAGATTCAGGATAAAAACAGTAAGGGGAATTGACGATTATGCTATGATCTCTGAAGTGCTAAGGAGGCGTTATTCAAGGCTTTTATCCGAAAAAACAGGATTGCCGGATCTGGTTCTTATTGACGGAGGCAAGCAACATCTTTCAGTAGCGTGCGCCGTCTTTGATTATTTAGGTTTAAATATTCCGCTGGCCGGTATTGCAAAAAAGGAGGAAAAGGTATATTCTGGTAGCGTGACTAAAGAAGTAAATTTTTCCTCTAACCCGTTAGCGCTGGATTTGTTGCGTTCTATCAGAGATGAAGCTCATAGATTTGCTTTGGCGTATCACAGGCTTTTAAGGAGAAAACATACGATAGGGAAATGACGTCTTTTGAGTATAGAGTTTACCGGGCAGTCTTAAGTATTCCGGTAGGTCAGGTAAAGTCTTATAAATGGGTGGCGCGAAAGGCAGGTTCTCCCCGTGCTTGCAGGGCAGTGGGCTCGATTCTAAAGAAAAACCCGTTTCCCCTTATTATCCCCTGTCATCGGGTCATAAAAAGCAATAAGATGATAGGCGATTATGCATGGGGCAGAAAAACAAAGAAAAAGCTTCTTAGTTTCGAAAAGGAAATGTTAAAATGGTTAGCGAGCAGAGGATAAGGAATTTCTTATTTTATCTTAGCGTCTTAGTCTTCTTTACGGGCCTTCCCTTTATACTTTCTTTTGCCTTGGGTTATAAATTCGACCATCGCACCATGAAATTTGCCCAGACTGGGTTAATAAGTATCAAAACGCATCCTCAGGGGGCAAATATTTATTTGGACGCAAAATTATTCAAGGATAAGACTCCTGCGACAATGCAGGAGCTTTTGCCCGGGTCCTATAATATAAAGGTTGAGCTAGCGGGATACTATCCTTGGATAGCGCAGGTTAATGTACAGCCGCGCAAAGTTTCTAGGTTTGAGCAAATCATACTTTTTCCTTTGCGCCCTAACATGAAGCAGGTTAACCACGGTAATATATCAGCATTTATCTTTGATAAAGGGAGAATCTATTATTTTAACGATAAGGATTATGTTTTTTATGTCTCTGCTTCTGAGGGAGAAAAGTTTGAGGCTATAGCCAGGGTGCAGGAATTATTCCGGAGCCCTGCAAGAGGAATAAAGATTTCTTCGGACAAAGAAAAAGCGGTTATCTTTAATAGAAACCAAATCTGCGTAGTCTATTTAACACGTGAGTCAAAATTATTATACGGCCAGGAGTCTTTTGTTTTAAATTACCCCGGATGGGAAATATTAGATGTATTCTGGCATTCTGATAGTTACCATCTCGTTTTGGTTACCAGAAAGCATATCGTGGTTACAGAGGCGAATATTAAATCCAGTCCGGTAATTCTGGTAAATCTGAATAAAGATACTCCTGTTGTATTTTATGAAGAAGACAGGGATTCTCTTTATTTTTCCGACACTCAACTCGGAGGGGATAGATTAAGCTACGAAAATATTTATAAGCTGGAACTCAATAGCAGACAGTCTATTTTCAATAACTTGATTAAGCCAAATCAGAATGAGAAATAGAATATTTACAAAAAGGACTCTGGAGATTATACCGGGGGCACTATCTTGGGCTATCATTATATCTTTAATCTTCCTTTCGTTTATTAACCCTGTTGCCTGCGCCGTAATAATTATTATTTTTGACTTTTATTGGATTATTCGTACCGTCTACCTTACTACTCTTTTGGTTATGGCTCACCACAGGCTTTACAGGGAGAGCAAAAAAAACTGGCTTTCTATGTGCCCCGTGAACAATCTTTACCATTTGGTGCTTTTCCCAGTCTATAAAGAAGGCCTTTCTGTCTTAAGGCCTTCTCTGGATGCGATTAAAAAATGCAATTATCCTAAAGAGAGGATTATAGTAGTAGTGGCTTTTGAAGAACGTAATCCTCTTTCGAGAATCAATGCCCTTGAACTTGAAAAAGAGTATGCCAGCGAGTTTTTTGCTTATCTTTCAACATTTCATCCGGAAGATATCCCCGGAGAGAAGAAGACAAAAGGGGCGAATGCAACCTGGG
>CAZSQC010000031.1:0-10734 GCA_964608955.1 uncultured Planctomycetales bacterium
CTCCAATAATACAAAAGAAGGCAGAAAGCTTAACAGAAGGGTGGAGATTGTTATCCAGCCTAGGGTTTCTAAGGTAAGGGAAGGCGAAGAAAAAGCATCCCGCGATCTTTACGAACCAAAGGGAAACCTTAAATAATTTTTTCAACGGGAATGAAGGTGCTTCTGCAAAATAAGCCTAAATTTTTATTTGTATTATTAATCTCCTTGCTGTTTATTTTTAATATCGCATCCTGCATTAACTCTTGCTCTCAGGACTCTGCCCGTAAGAATGAAATGGCTAAGAGGATGGGATTAGAAGAGAATTTGATTAAAATTACTCAAGAAAAAAATTCTCTGGCAGAAAAGCTTACGGTTAAGGAGAAAGAACTGGAAAAAGACAAGACTGATTTAGTAGCGGTAAGAAATAGCCTAGAGCAGGAGAAGCTTGTTTGTCGGAACCTTAAAGAGGAACTTGAGAAACTCAATAAGGTTAATGCTGAATTGGAAGAAGACCTTAAGAAGGCCTTAGGGGCATTAAAAAAGGCAAAAAGATGATATAGAAAGGGGAAAAAGAACGAGCCTTATACAAGTTCTTTACAAGGGGAAACGTTTCCCCTTTTTTATTGTTAGGGTTTAAAGCTTTCGGATTAATGTTAAGGAGGGGACGATGAAGAGAAAAGCAAAGGTTTTAAAAGTTAAGCATGTTAAGAAAGTAAAAGCACTTAAGAAATCGACTCCTAAGGCAAGAAGTATTAAGCTAAGAAAGCCTTTAGTACGCGCAGAAGCAAAGAAAGCTATTATCAGAGAGCAGGAGGTCGCCATAAGTACTGCCAAGTTTTCGCATGCCAAGGCTGTGCATATGCAGGAAGCTCCTTCCCGGGAACTCCCCGCAAGATATAATAAGGACACCATGGTCCTGGCCGTACGCGATCCATGGTGGATATACACTTATTGGGAAGTAAAAGAGGAGACTTGGAATAAACACCGCAGAGAGATCGGAGACGAATTTAACAGGTCCAAGGTTATCCTAAGGGTTTACGATGTCAGCAATATTAACTTCAACGGTTCTAACGCAAACAGGTATTTTGACATACATATAAGGCCTGATTCAGCAAGCTGGTATATCGATGTCGGCGCTCCCGGTAGGTCCTGGTGCGTGGATTTGGGTATTCTTTTACCCGGAGGAAGGTTTATAACGGTGTTGCGTTCGAATGTTGTTGAAACTCCTCTTGACGGGCCTTCATGGATTACTGACGAAGAGTGGATGATTCCCGATGATATGTTCTTTAAGCTTTACGGAATGGGGTTTGGATTAGGGAAAAGTTCTGTTGCAGGTGCCATTTGGCGTAAGGGAGTAGTAAGTTCTCCGGGCATCGCTTCTATGGCAAGCCCGGTTAAAAAAGGAATCCCCAGAAGCTTTTGGCTTGAAGTGAATTGCGAATTGATTGTTTACGGAGCAACCGAACCCGATGCTAAAGTAACTGTGCAGGGAAAACCCATTCCGTTAAGAAGGGATGGAACTTTTACTTTAAGATTCGCTTTGCCTGACGGAAAACAGGTAATACCGGTCAAGGCTGTTTCAAAGGACAACCTCGATAAGAGAACTATAACCCCGATAGTAAAAAGAGAGACCAAATAAATGCATAAAGGATACCTTTGCTTAGTGTTACACGGCCATCTGCCTTTTGTCCGCCATCCGGAACATGAAGATTTTCTGGAGGAGGATTGGCTTTATGAGGCAATTACCGAAACCTATGTTCCGCTGATTTCCGCATTTGAAAGACTGGCCGCTGACAATGTAAACTTCCGCATTACAATGACGTTAAGCCCCAGCCTCATTGCGATGCTTAGCGATTCTTTACTTCAGGAGCGTTACCTGAAACACATTAACAGGTTAATTGAGCTTGCGCATAAAGAGAATGAAAGAACGCGTTGGCAGCCGGATTTTAATTCTCTGGCCTGTATGTACCTCGGTGAATTTACTAATGCCCGCGATACTTTCTTAAAATATAACCGTAATCTCGTTAATGCATTCAAGCCTTTTCAGGCCCGCGGAAACCTGGAGATTATAACCTGCGGGGCAACGCACGGTTATTTTCCTCTCATGGATACCTGTAAAGAGTCGGTGCGTGCGCAGGTTAAAGTTGCCGTTATGAATTATGAGAAAGTATTTGGAAGGCAGCCAAGGGGGATTTGGTTGCCTGAATGCGGTTATCATCCGGGCCATGATGAAATACTGAAAGAATGCGGAATACGTTATTTCTTTACCGATTCGCACGGGATACTGCACGGTAAGCCCCGGCCTAAATACGGGGTATTCGCGCCGGTCTATTGCAAGGGCACAGGTGTTGCCTGTTTTGCCAGGGACCTTGAGTCTTCCAAACAGGTCTGGTCATCGATAGAGGGTTACCCGGGAGACTATAATTATCGTGAATTCTACCGCGATATAGGTTTTGATCTGGAATACGATTACATTAAGCCCTATATACATCCCGATGGCGTACGGATAAATACCGGAATTAAGTATTACAGGATTACCGGCCCGCAAAATCATAAAGAAGCTTACGTAAGAAGCTGGGCACTTGAAAAGGCAGCGCAGCATGCCGGAAATTTTATGTTTAACCGTCAGAAACAGGTGGAGTATTTGTATGATCTGCTCGGTAGAAAGCCTATAATTGTTTCTCCTTATGACGCAGAGCTCTTCGGGCATTGGTGGTACGAAGGCCCGGCCTGGCTTGAATATTTAATACGTAAAATAAGTTTTGATCAGGATGAGATCAGCCTGACTACCGCGCCTGAATATTTGGCGCAGAACCCCCGCAATCAAGTGATTACGCCTTCTATGTCGAGCTGGGGATGGAAGGGTTATAGCGAAATGTGGCTACAGGGGACTAATGACTGGATATATCGTCATTTACATGCAGCCTCAGGGAAGATGACAGAGTTGGTGCATCAATTCCCGGATGCTAACGGTTTGGTGAAACGCGCCTTAAATCAGGCTTTGCGTGAATTGCTTTTAGCACAGAGTTCTGACTGGGCATTTATTTTAGGCACCGGAACGCACACTGAGTATGCCGTTAAGAGGACCAAGGATCATCTCTTAAGGTTTAGCAGGCTTTATGAGCAGTTAAAATCAGGTTCCATAGACCAGAATTCTCTTTCGGAGATAGAGTATAAAGATAATATATTCCCTGAAATAGATTATAAAGTTCACCAGTGATTAATAAAGATAGGCTCCCTAGGCATATAGCTTTTATTATGGACGGAAACGGCAGATGGGCTAAATTAAAGTCTTTGCCGCGCACCGCAGGGCACCGTGAAGGCGCTAAGAGGGTTAAGGAGATAGTTAAGGCGTCGGCTTCCCTGGGAATAGAGGTAGTTACTTTTTTCGCTTTTTCCACTGAAAACTGGAATAGGCCGCAGAATGAAATAGATATGCTTTTGCGCTACCTCGAGAACTTTCTGGATAAGGAAGTCGGCGAGATGAATAAAAAGAATATAAGATTTAAGGTCATAGGAGAGAAAGATCCTTTGCAGCCCGAGGTATTAAAAAAGATAAGGCAGGCAGAGGATAAAACCAAGAGTAATACCGGACTTACTGTGGTTATGGCTTTAAATTACGGTTCGCGCCAGGAGATTGTTGATGCTGTAAGGAGATTCGCAAAAGATGTCGCGCTTAGAAAAGTGGATTACCGTCTTTTGGATACGGAAAAGTTTGCTTCTTATCTTTATACCTCCGGTATTCCTGATCCGGATCTTTTGATACGCACTAGCGGAGAAGAGCGCATAAGTAATTTTCTGCTTTGGCAGCTTTCATATGCCGAGCTTTTCTTTACGGGTAAATTCTGGCCCGAGTTTAAAGAGGCTGATTTGCTTGAGGCCGTAAAAGAATACCAGTCACGCAATAGGAGATTTGGGAGGGTTTAACGTGTTTTTAAGAAGAATAATAACTTCGAGCTTGCTGATCTTGATGATTATCGCAGTCATCTCCTTAGAGTGGCTATGCGCTCTGGCGGTTACGCTGTTTATAGCCCTGGGTCTTCATGAATTTTTTGGCATGCTTGATAAAAAAGGGGTAGTTGTTTACAGATACTTTGGTACTGTTTTAGGGGTTTTGATACCGTTGTCTATCATGTTCCGCTTTGAGCTTACCAAAGGCTGGGAATTTTTATTTGTCGTCCTGGCGATTTTATTTCTGGTTCTGATGCAGATAAAGAGAAGAGGGAGCTCTGGCGCAATCCTGGGAATTTCTACTACTATATTCGGCATTATATATATATCATGGTTTTTTAGTTTCCTGATTAAAATAAGATATCTGGATGCAGGGCTCGGTCTCTTATCCGCATTGCTATTGATTACAAAATCCTGCGACATCGGAGCTTATTTAATAGGTAGCAGGTTCGGAAAGATTCCTTTGGCGCCCAACATAAGTCCGCATAAGACTGTAGAAGGTTCGATAGGAGGAACGATTTTTAGCATATTGGTAGCTTTAGCTTGTGCGCCGTTTCTGGGATTAGAGTTAATGCATCTTGCTATTTTGGGATTTGCGATAAGCATACTGGCGCAGTTGGGAGATTTATCTGAATCTTTAATTAAAAGGGATTGTAATATTAAGGATTCGGGCAGTATTTTTCCCGGGATGGGCGGAGCCCTTGACCAGATAGACAGCCTTTTGTTTACCGCGCCTGCTTTTTATTTTTATGTAACCGCAATTTTGCAAAAATGAAAAGGATATCTATTTTTGGCTCTACCGGTTCCATCGGCAAGAATACCCTGAACGTTATAAGGAAATTACCCGGGAAATTCAAGGTGATCGGGCTGTCGACAAATTCGGATATTGATACGCTCTGTTCTCAGGTTAAAGAATTCAGTCCTTCTTATGTTTGCGTATCTGACTTAAGGAGCGCGGTTAGGATTAAGAGAATAATCGGCTCCAAAATAAAGATTTTCTCCGGCAGTGAAGGGCTGGATGAGTTTGCCTCGGACACAAAAGTTGATATGTCTGTCTTTGCGATAAGCGGGGCCGCTGCTCTTTCTCCGCTCATTGCTGCCATAAAAAGTAGGCATGATATTGCGCTGGCGAATAAAGAAGCCTTGGTTATGTCGGGTAATTTCATTATGAGCCTTGCGCGGGAGAAGAAAGTTAAAGTTATTCCTGTTGATAGCGAGCAATCCGCGATTTGGCAATGTCTTTGCGCAGGTAAGGCTAGAGAGTTAAAGCAGGTGTATCTTACTGCTTCCGGAGGGCCTTTATTGCGTAAGACAAAGAGATATTTAGAAAAGGTAACTGTCTCGGAGGTTTTAAATCATCCCAGGTGGAAGATGGGGAAAAAGATTACGGTAGACTCCGCTACTTTAATGAATAAGGGCTTGGAGTTTCTTGAGGCGATGTTTCTTTTTAATATCGCTTACGATAAAATAAAGGTATTGATACACCCGCAGGCATTAGTACATTCCATGGTTGAATTTATTGACGGAGTAATAATAGCGCAGATTTCTGCTACCGATATGCGCGTACCTATTCAATATGCCTTGTGTTATCCGGATAGGATGGCGGGTTCTTTGCCCAGGCTTGATTTCTACAAAATCAAGGAATTGAATTTCAGTATCCCGGATACCGGTAAATTTCCTTGTTTGAGGCTGGCTTATCAGGCTGCAAGGGAGTTAGGTACTTTGCCGGCGGTAATGAACGCCGCAAATGAAGTAGCAGTAGAAGGGTTCTTGCGCGGCAAGCTGCGTTTTGTAGGAATCTGCGAGGTAGTTTCTAAGGTTATGCGCAGGCATAAGAATTGTTTATCCCCCGATCTTAACGGTATAAAAAATTCTGATTCCTGGGCCAGGCAGGAGGCTATAAAGATTATCTCCCAAGGAGGGTGCAACTAGTTATGTTGGCAATTATAATTTTTATGTTAATTTTAAGTGTTCTTATAATCGTTCATGAGTTTGGGCATTTTATTGTTGCCAAGAAGATGAAGGTTAGGGTGGAACAGTTCTCTCTGGGGTTTGGTCCGGTTCTTTTCAAGAAGAAAAGAAAGGAGACCGAATACAGCTTAAGTCTCTTTCCTCTAGGCGGATTTGTAAAGATGGCAGGTGATAACCTGGATGAATTCAAAGGAGAACCCGATGAATTTTTATCGCAGAAGCCTTACAGGCGTTTTTTGATAATTTTCTGCGGCCCGCTTCTTAATTATTTGCTGGGGATTTTATTTTTCGCAATGATATTCTTTTTAGGTTATCCGTCGCTTACTACTAAAGTCGGCGGTCTAATGGATGGGTTTGGGGCGCAAGAGGCCGGTATCATGGCAGGAGACAGGATAATTGCCGTTGACGGTAAGAAAGTAGAATACTGGGAAGAGCTTCAAAAAATAGTCTATGCGAAGAATTCTGATGACTTTGTAAAGGTAAAGTTATTAAGAGAGAATCAAAATCTGGAGCTTAGCGTAAGGATAAAAGAAAAGCAGCTAGAAGGGCAGGTGGATTCTAAAAAAAGCTTTGGCTTATTGGGAATAACTCCTGCCGACGAAATAGTAACGGTGAGGTACGGGTTGTTGAAATCTTTTTGGAAAGGTTTTCTAAAGGCAAAAGATGTTACCTTGGTGACATATAAAGCATTAGGCTCAATGATTACCGGTAGGATATCTGTCAAGGATTCGATGACCGGCCCCTTAGGGATTTTCTTTATTACTTCTAAAGCCGCAAGCCTTGGTATTATAGCGGTGATGCAGTTAATGGCAGTTTTAAGTTTAAGCTTGGCTATTTTTAATCTATTGCCTTTTCCTATTCTTGACGGGGGGCACATTGCCCTTCTAGGCTTAGAAAAGATAAGGAGAAAACCTTTAGGGCTTCAGGCCGAACACATAATTAATAAGATAGGGGTGAGTTTTATTATTTTTCTTGCGGTTTTTGTCACCTATAATGATATTGCCAGAAACTTCGGCGATAAGATAGTAAAACTGTTTACTAAATAACAATGGAAATAAAAAGAAGAAAGACTAGAGCAGTAAAGATAAGAAATGTCCTTTTGGGGCATCAATATCCTGTTGTAATCCAGTCTATGCTTAAGGTTAAGACTTCTGATGTTAAAAAGGCCCTTAGGCAGATAGCGGAATTAAAAGATGCTGGTTGCCAGGTTGTGCGCCTTGCCATAAAAGATTCCGCAGATGCAAGGGCGTTAAAGGAAGTAAGAAGGGGAACTTCGATGCCTCTGGTGGCGGATATCCATTTTGACTACAGACTTGCTTTAGCTGCCGTTGATAACGGGGCGGATAAGATAAGGCTTAACCCCGGGAATATCTATAAAAAAGAGCAGATACGCGAAGTTATTGCAGCCTTAAAATCTGCAGGTAGGCCTTTAAGGATAGGGCTTAATTCCGGTTCAGTAAAAGGAACAAATTCCCGTATGGATGAGAAGCTTGTAAAGAGTGCGATGGAATATTTGAGGATAATAGAAGGTTTCGGATTCTACGATACGGTTATATCCCTTAAGGCCTCAACCGTATTAGATACAGTTTCGGCTTACAGGAAGATGGCGAAGCTTTGCGATTATCCGCTTCATTTGGGGGTCACCGCTACAGGTTCTCCGTTTAGCGGAGCGATAAAATCCAGCATTGCCTTAAGCTCTCTTTTGTTGGACGGCATAGGGGATACCATAAGAGTCTCTCTTACTGATAAGCCGGCGCAGGAAGTTTATGTCGCTAAGATTATCCTGGAGTCATTGGGCCTACGTAGTTTCGGCCCCGAAATAATAAGCTGTCCGACTTGCGGACGCTGCGAGGTCAATCTGGTAAAGGCAGTCCGTGATTTAGAGGGCAGAATTTCGCAAAGTCCGATGCAAAAAAGAATTAAAGTGGCGGTAATGGGCTGCATGGTTAACGGCCCGGGTGAGGCAAAAGAAGCTGATGTGGGTATAGCTTTCGGGAGAAAAGAAGGGATGCTTTTTAAAAAGGGAAAGCCTGTTAAGAAAGTGAGCTATTCCCAGTGCAATGATATGATAATGAAGGAGCTGCTTAAATAATGTTATGGTCTAAAACTCTTATTCCCACCTTGAAGGAAACGCCCCAGGAGGCTGAATCGTTGAGCCATCAGTTGCTTCTGCGTGCTGGGTTAGTCCGCATGCTCATGGCAGGTTCTTATTCTTATTTACCTTTGGGTTTTAAGGTGCTAGGGAATATACAAAGAATTATCTGCGAAGAGATGGATTCAACCGGAGCAGTGCAGGTGCTCTTACCGGCGTTACAGCCACTTGAAATATGGCAGCGTACGGGAAGAGACAGGGATATAGGGGAGGTAATGTTTAAATTTATTGACCGCCGGGAGAGAAAAGTATGCCTCGGACCCACCCACGAAGAAGTTATTACTGAATTAATAAGGACGCATATTTCAAGTTATCGGCAGCTTCCGCTTATCCTCTATCAGATTCAGACGAAATTTAGGGATGAGATAAGGCCGCGCTTTGGTCTTATACGGGCTTGCGAGTTTATTATGAAGGATGCCTATAGCTTTGATATTGAAGAAAAGGGGTTGGATGTTAATTATCAGGCGATGTATCAGGCTTATTTAAGAATATTTAAAAGATGCGGTATTAATATTCTTACTCCCGAGGCAGATTCCGGGGTGATGGGAGGGAAAGTGTCCCATGAGTTTATGGTTCCTGCAAAAGACGGAGAGGATACGGTTTTAAACTGTTCTAAATGTAATTACGTCCTTACCTTTAAAGAAGAGGTAAGTAATCTCTGTCCGAAGTGTAAAGCTAAGATGGATAAAATAAATGCTATTGAAGTAGGGCACATCTTTAAGTTGGGTACAAAATATAGCCTCGCTATGGGAGCTAATTTCTTAGATTCAAAAGGTGAGCTTAAACCTATTATTATGGGTTGCTATGGTATAGGGGTTTCGCGTTTAATATCTGCGGTCATCGAGCAGAATAATGACAAAGACGGTATTATTTGGCCCCATGAATTAGCCCCTTATAAGGTAGTTATACTGCCTCTTGATATATTGGATTCTAAGGTTATGGATATTTCTTCAAAAGCCTATGAAGAATTAAAGAGGCTTAACGTAGACGTCCTTCTTGATGACCGTGATGAACGCGCAGGTGTTAAGTTTAAGGATGCGGATTTACTGGGGATTCCTCTGCAGTTGATAATAGGTAAAAATGCCGTAAATAATAATTCATTGGAACTTAAGATAAGGTCTGGCGGAGAAAAGATAGTAAAGCCTATGGCTGAAATTATAGGAGAGGTAAAAAGCCGTCTTAAGTTATGAACGAGCAGGAGATCCTTTCTCGATTAAGCCCTTTATTGGCAGAATATTTAAGCTCTCTGGGTTTTGAGCTTGTAGATATAATCTACAGGTATGAGGCTAACGGTTTTGTCTTAAGGGTGCTGGCAGATAAACCACAGGGCGGGATAAATATGGATGAATGCGCGATGTTAAACCGCGAACTTGGCAATTTGCTCGATGCACAAGATATTATCCAGGGAAAATATCTCCTGGAGGTTTCATCTCCCGGGTTGGATCGTCCGTTAAAAGGAATTAATGATTTCAGGCGTTCGGTAGGCAGGGATGTCAGGCTCTTCCTAAATGATAAGGTTGAAGGAAGGCTGGAGCTGGAGGGATTAATTAAGGATGTGACGCAAGATTGCGTTATTTTGGGTATAAACGGGGAATTAGTAACAGTTCCTTTTTTAAAAATAAACAAATCAAGACTGAAAATTTAGAAAGCGGAGAGTGTAAAATGAGCCAGGAATTATTAGCGATAATCGAACAAATAGAGAGAGACAAAGGGATAAAAAAAGAAGTTCTAATCGAAGCGGTGGAGAGCGCGTTGCTAAGTGCCGCTAAAAGGGTTATTGATTTAAAGCCCGATGAAGAGTTAAAGGTCGAGCTTGACCGTTTATCCGGAAAGATTAAAGCTTACCGTAATAAAGAAGAGGTTACTTCTATAGACTTCGGGAGAATCGCTGCTTCTACCGCCAGGCAGGTTATTATACAGAAAATGCGCGAGGCTGAAAAAGACGTGGTCTTTAATGAGTTCCAGGGAAAAGTAGGTGAGATTGTAAGCGGCACGGTCTATAGATTTGAAAAAGGGAATGTAGTAGTAGATCTTTTAGGGAAGGCAGAAGGCCTGCTTATAAAACGCGAGCAGTCTCCTAAGGAAGAATTTAAGCAGGGGCAGCGCATTCGGGCACTATTGCTGGATGTAAAAAAGGAAACAAGGGGCGCTCAAATTATATTGTCGCGTACCCATCCGAACCTGGTAAAAAAACTTTTTGAACTCGAAGTCCCCGAGATTTACGAAGGGATTGTGGAGATTAAAGCTATTTCGCGACAGCCCGGTGAGAGAACAAAGATTTCGGTTTATTCAAAAAACGATAAAGTTGATTCCGTAGGCGCATGCGTCGGGATGCGCGGCAATAGAGTACGCAATATCGTTAATGAGCTTTACGGTGAGAAAATAGATATTGTGCGGTTCAATGATGATGTCAGGGAATATATCAAAAATGCTCTTTCTCCTGCTAAGGTTTCGGAGATAAAGCTTGATAAAGATAATATGAAGGCCGAAGTTATCGTAGATGACGATCAGCTTTCGCTTGCCATAGGAAAGCACGGACAGAATGTGCGTCTTGCTTCAAGGCTGATAGGCTGGGAATTAGATATCCGTACCAAGACGGCTAAAGCCCAGGAGCTTTTAAAAGATAAACCGGCAGAACCTGAAGCTGAACCTGAGGAGCCAAAGGCAAAGCTTGCTGCTAA
>CAZSQC010000032.1:0-6500 GCA_964608955.1 uncultured Planctomycetales bacterium
CGAGTTATTATATCTGGCCCGAATAAAGCCTGACTATTAGGAGAAGTTTTTGAGCTTAAAACCTCAAAGCTGTTTAAGTCCAGTAGCTCAGCGCCTACATTGGTAGTCCCGATATCAAAAGCAATGCCGTAATTATCAATAAGCGAGTTTCCTGCCTCAATCGCCATTATTTCCGTTAGGCCGAATATTTCTGCGATAGTAACGGTTATCTCCCAATCCGAGGACCGCAAGAGCTGGCTTAAATTTCTTAACAAGGAATGTTCAATGCGAAAGACAGGATTATTTACGTGCTTTTTTAATTCACGGTATAGGCGGTCTAAGTCGCTTAATGTATCGTTTTCATCCGGAATCGGCAGCCTTAAATGTATTTTTTTTGTAAGCGGTTTTTTCTCAAAAACGTCATCCCAGAGATAGAAATCTTGTATTGCTACTTCTGTGCTTGCACAGGAAACATTCAGATTTTCATGGAAAGCCAACCTTGATGACTGCGGTATTTCTACTATTAGGTTACTATTAACAGGAGTAAGACATGCTAAGAAGTAATCTATCCCATCTTTATCTTTCTTTATATAGCCGCCCGTAAATGCTTTGGTGTTGCCTTCCCTGATGATGACTTTGCATTTTCCGCATGAACCCTCTCCGCCGCATGCGCTGTTTAAAGGTAAGCCGCATGCTAAAGCCGCAGAGAAAATCGTAGTTCCCGCTGCTACTTCCGTAGTTTTATCGTCAGGGATGAATTTTACTTTGAACACCTTCGTCATTTATAAATATTTTTAAGGAATACCGGGATTCCGGAAGCCTCTTTAGGGCCGACAATAACATCAAAACCTGATAGCTCCTTAAGTTCTCCGCTCATCACCGATACATAACCGGGTATGATAAGGTTATTGTGAGAGACACTTTCTTTAATTTTATATTTTTTAAGCGAGTTAGTTATCTTCTGTGGGGTAAATTTTTCTGCTGCCCAGGCAGTTAAAACCGACATACCTTCAGTATCGATACTTGCGATATACGAAGGTATTCTACTCGCTTCTACTTCGCCTAAAACAGTAAAATAAGAGAGTGAAAAGTTTGTCGTAATTAAAACCGGAGACTCACTGTTGACTGCCCCGATAGCATAAAGCTTTGGCTCAACCTGCAGTGGTTTCTGCGGGTCAGTGTAAATATTCTGCCTAAGAGTAAGAAGAGAAAGCGCTTCAAAAGAGTCAAAATTACTAAGTAATACTACTGCCGCATATTTTGCTATGTAGCCGGCTGCTTCCTGGGCTTCTTCAAAAGGATCGGTGTTGTCAAGCCTCACCAAGGAAGGGTACCCTAGGCTACGCTCTCTTTTCTTAATTGCTAATCTTCTGATTTGAGTTAACTCCCATATTTTCTCGGCTAAAGAATTTCCTTGAGGCTCAAGTAATAAGTCAGGCGCACCGCAGTTACTTATCTGCGATGATAACTCCGAAAGTTCATCCAGGGATTTTCCTGAAACAACAAGCGGCGCATTCCATTCTTTAGCAAATTGGGCTAATTCGCGTAAATTATTTTTTGTTGCTCCGTAGATTAGTGGTTTTTTATTCCCCACAATATTTAATGCTTTTTTAAGTGCGATTGTGTCATTGCTTGCAAGAACGATATTAAGAGTAGAGTTTTTATCTAACAGCTTGACTGTTTCTGCAAACCTTTCAGGGGTTGAGGTTTGTTCTATGGCAATCAAGTTAACCTCAATTTTCTGGCCGACCCGCTCGAATTTATAACCGTTTATAATTTTTATCCTGGAAATTATTTCATCATCAGCGAGCGAATCTTTAATTATGAATCCTATCGCGCATGGATATCTGAATTTTTCTTCGTGGCGAAACATTACGGTTTCGTTACCGATCTGAATACAGTTCTCTCCTGTACCTATATTGATGAGCCTGATGGCAGGTTGGGCACTTGCTTCAAGAACTGCTTTTGCCTCTTCGCTAAGGTAAGGGCATTTGTCGATGCTTACCGCTTTCTTTGCCAGCTGCATTGCAAAAGCCAGGCAGGTTGTAAAATTGCACTTACGGCAATTTGTTTTTGGCAGAAGTTTATAAATATCCAGTCCTGATAAAGCCATAAAAGTAACTCCTTATTTATTTATGAGGCCAGCGAAGTATCCTGCCCCGAATCCGTTATCGATATTTACTGTTGCGATACCCGGAGAACAGCTATTGAGCATAGTCAATAAAGGAGCCAATCCTGCGAAATTTGCCCCGTAACCGCAGCTGGTAGGTACGGCTATGACCGCTGCATTTGTTAAGCCGCTTACCAAGCTTGCGAGAGCTCCTTCCATTCCGGCTACAACAATAATGACTTTGGCATTTTTTATGATATCCAGGTAGCGTAAAATGCGGTGTAGCCCTGCAACCCCGCAATCGTAGATTTTTCTTACTTTATTTTGCATTAATTCCAGGGTAACAGCAGCTTCTTCCGCAACCGGGATATCTGCGGTACGTCCCGAAAGGATAACTACCTCTTTTGCAGAAGAATTCACTTTCTTTATTACCGGAAGGTAAGCAATCTTTCCTTGCGAATTATACTTTAGGCCCCGAATACTCTTCTTAAGGTAAGAAAAAATATGTTTTTCTACTTTGGTAAGAAGAAGATCTTGTTTATGCTTAACAAGAACCAGGGAAATATCTTTTATCTGAGACTTACTTTTTCCTGCGCAATAAATTACTTCAGGAAAGCCCCTACGCGATTGCCTTTCAAGGTCAATCTTAGCAAATCCTAAGTCACATACCCCTGTTTTATCAGCCATTATCCTTGTTTTCTCTATCCTTTAAAGATAACTGCAAGAAGAAAACAGATAAGCAGAGAGGAAAATATGTAGAAGTCGTTAAAATAAAAGAAATCGCTTATCTTTTCCTGTAGCGGAGTGTTTTTTTGCAGGGTTGATTTAGACAAAGACGGCTGCATGGATTTCTGGTATTCGTAGACCTGGTCTTTTTTAAATCTTAAGAAAACCCCTCCCACCTTATAAGCGGGGATTACGCCAGACTGCGCTAAATCCATTACTTCCTTTTCCGATATATTAAGGAGTATGGATACCTCTCTTACAGTTAAAAGTTTTTCCTGATTCATATTAAGCCCTTATTTTTCAATCTTTCCCGAAGCTACCCAGGAATCGATTGCCTTTCTTTCAAATCTCCAGTCGCTACCCTCCCGGTGTCCCGGAACTTTGCCTGCGTTCGCCCATTCCATAATCGAACTAAGGTCTACCTCTAAGTACTTAGCCAGCTCATCGGCATTTAAGAAATCATGAAGCATAGAGCAGCGTCCTTCAAAAACAGCTCCTTCTGCAACATTAAGCCTGGCAGGAAAGATGTCTCCTTCTACGGAGGCAGAAGGCAGGAGTGTCAACCTCTCTTTGGCAGTGATGCGTCCTTTTACTTTGCCGCCGATAACGATATTGTCTCCCACTATATCCGCATTGACCTGAGCGCTCTGTCCGATTGTTAAGTTTCCTTTAGTCTCTAAGTTTCCTTCAAACTTTCCGTTAATTTTTAAGTTTACAGGGTCTTTAAAACTTAAAGTTCCCTGCATAGAAGCATCGACATCAAGAGTTTTTTCTTCCAGTATTTTTTTCTTAAAAGCCATACCTACCTCCTTTTAATCTCCAACTGATCTATAAGGTTTTCGGCAAAACGAAGAATTAAAAGTACTACTATCGCAATCGCCGTAGTGTAAATTGCTGCTCTTTTAAATCCACAGCCGACCGCGAGTCCTATGCCTGCTACTACCCAAAGGCTTGCTGCGGTAGTTAAGCCTCTTACTCCTTCTTTTTCCCGGATAATAGTGCCTGCCCCTAGAAACCCTATCCCGGTTATTACTCCGGCTGCAATGCGCGCCGGATCAGGCCTGGTTATATCTTTATATATATCAAAAACATACAAGGATGTCAACATTATAAGGCATGAACCAAGTGAAACTAGGATATGGGTCCTTAATCCGGCGGTTCTTTTATGTAACTGTCTTTCCAGCCCTATAAGCCCGCTTAATAAGACTGTTACAGCCAATCTCATGATTATCTGATAGTCATTAATCATATCGAGGCGCCTCCTTCCTTAGGTTAAATCGTGGTTCAGGTATAAGTTTGAGCAGTAACCTTTTTTAAAAAGCTGGAAACCGTATCCCGCTATCATTGCCGCGTTATCCATACAAAGTTTCATTGACGGGAAAAAACAGTCTAAATTATTCTTTATCGAGGCCTCCTTAAATCTATCTCTAAGAGATTTATTTGCTATCACCCCCCCGCCTAAAAGGATATTTTTTACCTTTTTCTTTTTGCAGGCAATGATAGATTTCTCTACTAAGGTCTCTATAACGGTTTTCTGAAACGAAGCGCAGATATCACGCGCATGCCCGGTTGATAGCTTTTTCTTTGTGTGCACTAAATCCTTCGCATAATATAAAACCGCGGTTTTTATGCCGCTAAAGCTGAATCCCAGTTCGTTTTTCTTTACAGAGCAATTAAATTTAACTTTACCGGAATTTCCCTTAAGTGCCAATTTCTCGATCACCGGCCCTCCCGGGTAACCTAGTCCTAATATTTTAGCTACTTTATCAAAGGCCTCTCCGCATGCATCATCAAGCGTAGCGCTTAAAAGTTCGATCTTGTTAAAATCCTTTACATAAAACAGGCTCGTATGGCCTCCGGAGGCTACCAGGGCTACAAAAGGAAAATCAATGCTTTTGTTTTCAAGAAAATTTGCATAGAAGTGGCTTATTACGTGATTTACTCCTATCAAGGGTATACTAAGACCGTAGCTAAACGTTTTAGCAAAAGAAATTCCCACCAGAAGCGAGCCTAATAATCCCGGTCCCGAAGTTACGCTTACCAGCTTTACGCTTTTCAGATTTACACCAGCTTCTTTAAGCGCAGCCTTAGCAACAAGATCTATTGTTTGAAGCTGCATGCGTGATGCTATTTCCGGAATAACCCCGCCGTGTTTTCTATGAAAATCTGCGCTGGTTACTACTACATTGGAAAGTATTCTTCTGCCGTTTTCTACCAAGGCTACGGAAGTTTCGTCGCACGAAGTTTCAATTCCCAGGCAGATCATTTTAAAACCTCCGATACAAGGACAAAGCGGTAACCTTTCTTTTCGAATTCCGGTATAACAGCTTTTAATACTTCTATGGTGTTTTTGCGGTCATGCCCGATACCGATAGCATAACCTTTAAGATCAGCTATTTCTTTTAATTTGTTAAGTTGCCCTCTTATATATTCAGGGTCGCTTTTATTATCCAGAAAGATATCTCTTTTGGCAAAACGCACATTTTCCTTTGCGGCTGTTCTTTTGCCTACGGATAAAGGAGTAACAAAACTATCAAGGAAATAAAGTTTTCTTTTTTTTAACTCCGCCATTATGCTCGTCATTGTATTTAAATCAGCGGTGGCTTTAGAACCCATATGATTAGAGATCCCTTTGGCAAACTTTATGCTTTCTAAGTTTTTTGTCAGGATATTGCTAATTTGCCTGTTTTCCATTGTGGTAAGTATAGTATCTTTTTCGAGAGGCTGCTTTCCAACCGGCTCCATCGGCATATGCAGAATAATTTCAAATCCGTAGGCGTTCATTTTACGCGATATTTCAGCGGAATACGCAAGGTTCGGTAATACTGCCAGCGTTATGGGTGATTTAACCTTTTCTAAGGCAGGGATATTATTTAGGCTGTAACCGAAATCATCAAGCACAATCGCTATTTTTGCCTTTGTAATTCTTTTTTGCGGCACAGGGGGAAGCTTTCTAGCCTCTTTTTTAGGCGCCTTTAAAGGAAGAAGCCAGATAAAAGCTACGACCGCTAAGAAAAATAAAAAAGTCAATAAGTACTCTTTTTTAAACCCAGCAGAACTCATTGCTTCTCCTTGTAAAACCTTAAAGCTTTTAACAGGTCAACTGCCCTCATGATTTGCTCATCGTTTTTGTAGTTAAATTCTTTTTCTGCGATATTTATACTCTCGGTATCTAATTCTAGCTCCTTAAATATCATATCAGCAGAGTCAGGGTTATCTTTTTTATTATCGGTTTTTTCTTTTTTCTGAACAACAATATCCGGGATTACTCCCTGTCCGTGTATCTGCTTATCTCCGGGTGTATAATATTTGCTGGTGGTCAATTTAATCGCCGAACCGTCGGATAGCGGGATAAGCGTTTGCACAGAACCTTTACCGAAAGATTTACTTCCCATAATTATTGCTCTTTTATAATGCTTAAGCGCTGCGGCCATTATCTCGCTTCCCGAAGCAGAGCCTTCGTTAATAAGGATTACCAAGGGCAGGTTGGTTATCGGCCGGTTTTGATTTGCGAAGAATTTCAGATCCTGATCTGTCTTCCTCCCTTTTGTATAAACTATTAGCTTGCCCTTAGGAAGAAATTTAGCGCAAACATCAACGGAAGATTCAAGCAGCCCACCGGGGTTGTTCCTTAAGTCAATTATCAACGAGTTCATGCGCTGTTTGGATAATTCATTTAATGCGG
>CAZSQC010000032.1:6510-9658 GCA_964608955.1 uncultured Planctomycetales bacterium
GAATCCTCCAGTATTTTAGCCTGGCTGATATCTTTAATCTTTATAATGTCTCTTATGAGTTTAATCTCCAAGAGCTTTTTCTCTGACTCTCTTAGGATGGTAAGCGTAACCTTTTCACCTGGCTTGCCGCGCATCTTCTTGACCGCCTCGGAGAGCGTCATGTTTTTTGTGATATCGTTATTTATCTTTACGATTTTGTCTAAAGGCTTTAAACCAGCTTTCCAAGCCGGAGTGTCTTCAATAGGCGTTATAACAGTGAGTATTCCGTCCTGGATGGTAACCTCTATTCCTATGCCTCCGAATTTTCCTTGTGTCTGTACTTTTAATTCGTTGTATGTATCAACATCCAAGAATTGGCTGTGCGGATCAAGCGTAGAAAGTATGCCCCCTAGGGCTCCGTAAATTAAATCTTTCGGAGAGACTTCTTCCACGTAATTTTCTTCAATAATAGCTAAGGTATCAGAGAAGAGGCCTACCTGCCTAAAAAGATCATCTTTTCTTTTTCTTCCTGAAGAGGCAAGGGCAAAAGTAGCCGTCAAGAAAGCCAGGGATAAAGCTAATAAGATGAGTTTTTTACGCATCCAACTTCTCCTTTAGTATGTTTTTTGCTGCTTTGGGGTCAGCTTTGCCTTGAGATTTGCGCATTAATTGCCCCACCAGGAACATCAGGGCATTTTCTTTCCCGGATTTATAATCATTGACCGATTTCTGATTTTCCGCAATAACCTCATTAGCTATTTTATCTAGTTGAGAATGGTCCGAAACCTGACGTAAATTCTTCTCTGTTACAATTTCCTCGGCGCTTTTTCCGGTATTGATCATATCAGATAAAACAGCTTTTGCTGTAAGGTTAGATATTTGGCCTTTTTCAGTCAGAAACACTAACTCTAGCAATTTCTCGCTACTTACCCCTAAGCCTGAAAGAGGTAAATTGCGCTGGTTTGCTTCGGAGAGCAGCGGTCCTATTATCCAATTCACGATTCCCCTCTTGTTATCTTGGCAGTATGATTTAAGGCATTCTTCAATGAAAAAAGAGTCATTTTTAGATGCTACCAGTATCCTTGCTTCATTTTCTAAAATGCCGTAATCTTTGGTGAAGCGGGCGGCTTTCTGGAGAGGCAGCTCGGGGACAGTTTCCTTTATGCGGTTTACAAATCCATCTTCAACAACAAGGGGAAGCAGATCTGGTTCCGGAAAATAACGGTAATCTTTTGCTCCCTCTTTTGTGCGCATAGCAAAGGTTTTCATTTCTTTTTGATCCCAAAGCCTTGTTTCCTGCATTAATTCTTCCCCTGATTCAAGAAGTGCGCTCTGTCTTTTAATCTCGTATGATAAAGCATCTTTTACCCCTTTAAATGAGTTCATATTCTTTAGCTCTGTTTTAATCCCCAGTTTTTTTTCGCCTTTAGGCCTTAAGGAGATATTTGCATCGCAACGCAAAGAACCCTTTTCCATATCGCAGTCAGAAACATCGAGGTATTCAATCAAACTTTTAAGGCAGTTAAGATAGCTATATGCTTCTTCAGGAGAAGAAATTTCGGGTTCGCTTACTATTTCAAGCAACGGTACGCCGGCACGGTTATAATCAACTGCGCTGTTTTGGTCCTGATGAATAAGCTTCCCGGCATCCTCCTCCATATGGACCCTTGTTATACCTACACGCTTTAGAGATTCTCCGGAACCGATTTCAAGGTACCCTCCTGTTGATATCGGAAGGTCATACTGCGAGATTTGATAGTTTTTCGGCAGGTCCGGATAAAAATAATTCTTGCGGTCGAATTTTGTAAACTTCTGTATTGCGCAGTTTAAGGCTATGGCAACCTTTATTGCATATTCTATCATTTTTATATTAACTACCGGAAGCGAACCGGGTAACCCCAAGCAAACAGGGCAGGTTTGTGTGTTAGGCTCCGCCCCGAAAACAGTAGAGCAAGAACAAAAAGCCTTGCTTTTAGTATTTAAATGCAAATGTACCTCAAGCCCTATTACCGGTTCGTATTCCTTCATTTTAAAGTCTGGGTTTTATCTTACTCCACTGTGTTCTTTGTTCGTAACAGTATCCTATCTGCAGGAGTTTCTCTTCCGAGAATTGCTCTCCTAATATTTGCATGCCGACAGGAAGGTTATCTTTGGTAAAGCCGCAGGGAATCGAAATCCCCGGAATTCCCGCCAGATTGGCAGAAATAGTGCAAATATCCGAAAGGTACATTTTTAAAGGGTCATTTACCTTTTCGCCTATTTTAAAAGCAGGAGTCGGTGAAGTCGGTGTAAGTATGCAATCGCACTCCTTAAAAGCCCTGGTAAAATCATTTTTAATTAAGGTGCGCACCTTTTGCGCCCTTAGGTAGTAGGCATCATAATATCCGTGCGAGAGCGCGAAAGTTCCGAGTATTATCCTGCGCTTTGCTTCATCTCCAAAACCTTCTCCCCTTGTTTTCATATAGGCATTTATTAATTCCTTTTCATTCTTCCTAAATCCGTATTGTACTCCGTCAAATCTGGCAAGGTTTGAACTTGCCTCAGCCGTTGCCACGATATAATAAACCGGAACCGCAAATTTTGTATGCGGTAAGGATATGTTTTTTATAACCGCGCCTGCCTTTTCCAGTTCGCTTAATGCTTCCTGAAGGCAAATTCTCACTTGCGGGTCAAGTCCTTCTACATAATACTCACTTGGTATTCCTATTTTTAAACCCTTAACGTCTTTTCCTAAGTTTTTAGAATAGTCCGGTACAGGAATATTAACCGAAGTTGAATCAGACGGGTCGTAACCGCTTATAATATTCATAAGTAGCGCTGCGTCTTGTACATCTTTAGTAAAAGTTCCGATCTGATCAAGGCTTGAAGCAAAAGCAATTAATCCGAACCTGGATACTCTTCCGTAAGTAGGCTTTAGCCCGACAACCCCGCAAAAGCTTGCCGGTTGTCTGATGGATCCTCCTGTATCAGAACCCAATGCCCAGATAGCTGCATCAGCTGCTACTGCGGCAGCAGATCCTCCAGATGAGCCTCCCGGCACATACTCCGTATTCCAGGGGTTGCGCGTCGGGCCAAAACACGAATGCTCGGTAGATGACCCAAGAGCAAATTCATCCATATTTGTTTTAAGGAGGAGATATGAATGTCCGGATTGATCGCTTTTTCTGAC
>CAZSQC010000033.1:0-4710 GCA_964608955.1 uncultured Planctomycetales bacterium
GCCTATCTCTGTTGTCGTCTTTTCAATTACAAAGAAACAAAAGCATTTATTAGGCTCTCAGTTTTATCTGCCGGATTGGTTGCCGCATACGGAATTTACAGTTATTTTTTCGGCTTTGCCCATCTGGAAGACTACTTAAAGGCTAATCCTCAAGAGGCAGGGGAGCAGGTAGATTACATATTATCAGTTGCAAGGGATAAACGGATTTTTTCGACTTTTATTTCCTGCAATGTCCTCTCATCTTATCTTTTGCTTTCTTCTTTTTTGTCGGGAGGGCTAATATTAAACGGTTTACTGGAGAAAAAATCAAAAGAAGGCCGCTGGGAAATAGCATTTTCCGCTGTTTGTTTGGTTGCAATTATAACAGCTCTTGTGTTGACAAAGACAATTTCGGCGATATTGCTGTTTCTAGTTATGTTTCCTTTATTTATGTTCTTAGCTTTTAAGAGTTACAGTTATCTTAAGGGCCATAAATTAGAACTTAAGAGGTTTTTACTCCCTGCCGCCTTAAGTTTAATTATTATCTCAGTCATTATGTTCTATTTTAACCGGGTTAGGTTATTTTTGTTGTTTGATTATACTTTGCAGGATAATTCTTTTTTGCAGAGGATTAATTATTGGGGTTCTTCTTTAAGAATTTTTAGTGATTTTCCTGTGCTAGGTGTAGGTTGGCGTAAGTTTGGGCTGTACTATTGTAGATACCTTTCATTAGGAGCCAACGTTTCACATTATTCACACAATATAATTCTTCAAATAATGGCAGAAACTGGAATCTTAGGGCTTACCGGGCTTGGGGGGCTTATATTTTCGGTTATAAAATTCGGGTTAAAGGAAATAAGAGGCAATAATATAAATGTAGGGCTGAAATTGGGGCTCTTTTTTTCTGTGACCGTATTTTTCCTGCATAATCTGGTTGATATCGGTTTTTATTTCACTCAGGTTTCGTTTTTCTTTTGGGCTGGTATTGGTTTATTAGTCAATCAGAATAATAAGAAATGATCAAGATCAATGGTTTGCCGCTAAAATCGAACTTAGTGCTTTCTCCTATGGCAGGTATCAGTGATTTGCCTTTTAGGATGCTCAATCGAGAATTCGGGGCAGAGCTTTGTTTCGTAGAAATGATAAACTGCAGGTCAATATCCCATAAAAGCAGGAGAACCAAAGCAATGCTTAGCTCTCATTTGAAAGACAGGCCCTTGGGTGTGCAACTTTTAGGGTGCGAGGAATATTTTATATTAAAGGCTTTAGAGGTACTCAAGGATCATAAATTTGATTTATTGGATTTTAATGCTGCTTGTCCCGCAAAGAAGGTCGTGCGTAGGGGAGAGGGAGCTGCTCTTATGAATGATCCGAAAAAGCTTAAGAAATTGTTGAAGGCTATTGTTAAGAATTCTATTTGGCCGGTTACTATAAAGATACGCGCAGGGTGGGATAGCGGTTCTATCAATGCCACGGATATAGCAGCTCTTGCTGAGGATGCAGGAGTAAGTGGCGTGTTTGTGCATGGTAGGACTAAGGCTCAAGGCTATGGCGGAAGCGTTGATTATTCCGTAATAAAGGGCGTGAAAAAGTCTTTAGAAATTCCTGTAATTGCTAGCGGAGATATTCTCTCTGGCATGCTTGCTAAGAAGATGTTTGAGGAAACCGGTTGCGATGGCCTAGCTGTTGCAAGAGGCTCTTTAGGGAATCCTTGGATATTTAAGGAGATAAAGAATTATCTTAAAAAAGAGCGGATTCCGAAGAAGCCTTCTGTAGATGAAATTTCACGGGTAATGTTAAAACATTTGGATTCTTCTGTTGAGTTCTATGGAGAGAGAAATGGTGTCTTAATTTTCCGAAAGTTCTTTAGTTGGTATACAAGAGGCCTGCGTAAGATAAGGCATTTAAGAGAAAAATCCTCCCGCATTAAAACAAAAAAAGATATGTCCCAACTCATTAGTAGTCTTTATTGCTAGACGAATTTTTCTAGTTGTATTAGTATATCTTTTGTATAGTTAATTATGTTGCACAGAGTTTTTATAAACAAAAAAGCCCCGATTCATCTCGGGGTTTTCTTGTAGGTGATAGGCCTCTTTAGCTTTCGCTATCTTTCGATCGTTCTCCTTGTTGTTGTTTCCTTTCACCTTCGATGTAAGTATGCCATATTTTTTACGAAATTTCAAGTGCCCTCTTATTGAAGTATTTATTATAATTGTTATAATAAATCAATGAGCAATAACCCGCGTTATATCTCTATCCAATACTTAAAAGGTATCGGGCCAAAAAGGTCAAAAGTCTTTACCGGATTCGGTATTAATACTGTTTTTGACCTTTTGTTTTACTTTCCGCGCAGGTATGAGGACCGTACTAATATTGCCAGAATAAATAATATTAAGATTGGAGAGATGCAGACTGTTAGGCTAAAGGTCTTAAGTCTTCGCAGCCATAATTCATGGCACCGGAAGTCATTTAATATAACCGAAGCGTTATTGGGTGATGATACCGGCAATCTTTCTTGCGTATGGTTTAATCAGCCTTATATTAAAAGTTACCTTGAGCCGGGGACAGAAGTTATATTATACGGTAAAGCAGAAATATATTCGGGCAGGCTGCAGATGAGTAATCCGGAGTTCGAGATTATAAAGGACGCTTCTGACGAAGAGCTTAGCATAGGAAAGCTGGTTCCTGTTTATAGGCTTCCTCAAGGCTTTAGCCAGAGAATGATACGTCGGCTTGTCAAAAGTACTCTTGATGAGTATATACCTAGAATAAACGATCCGATACCTTATGATATAAGGCAGCGGTGCGGGTTACTAAATCTGGCGCAAAGCCTTATTAATATTCATTTTCCCCAGGGTGCTGAGCTGCAGAAAGAATCCTACAGGCGTTTGAGTTTTGGGGAGTTCTTTATTTTTCAACTCCCCTTGGTCATGCGCAAGATGGGCAAGAAGAAAGAATGCGGTATTATTCATAAAATAGAGGGGGAGCCACTAAATGAATTTATTAATCAGCTTCCGTTTTCTTTAACCAAATCGCAGAAAACCGTCCTTAGTGAACTAAAGACAGATTTGTCATCGAAATATCCCATGCAGCGTCTTTTACAGGGGGATGTTGGCTCCGGGAAGACTGTTATCGCTTTAGCCGCGGCAATTATTGCCTCCCAGGGAGATTTTCAGGTTGCTTTTATGGTGCCGACAGAGATTTTAGCAAAGCAACATTTTGATAAGATATCTTTACAGGTTGCTAATCTGAAATCCAGAAGTATTAAAGTATCTCTTCTTACAGGCACCGTAAATAAGGATGAGCGTTATGATCTGTGTAAAAAAATAAGAAACGGTAAGATTGATATAGTAATCGGAACACATGCTCTTTTGCAAGAAGGCGTGGTATTTAAGAATTTAGGACTAGTGATAATTGACGAACAACATAAGTTTGGTGTTTCGCAGCGACTGGCTATTGTTCAAAAAGGGGTAAATCCGGATGTTTTAATTATGACTGCTACCCCTATACCGCGCACCTTAGCAATTACTCTATACGGAGACTTGGATTTATCCGTGATAAGCGAGCTTCCTGCGGGCAGGCCTGCAATTAAGACTCTTTGGCTCACCGAGGATAAAGTATCCGAAGCTTATGCATTAGCGCGGCAGGAAGCTATATCAGGCAGGCAAGTTTTTATCGTTTATCCGGTAATTGAAGATTCTTTTGCTTTGGATATTTCCGGGGCTAAGAAAATGTATGAAGAGCTTAAAACCGGGTATTTTAAAGATTTCAAGATAGGATTAATCCATGGTAAACTTAAGCAGGAAGAGCAGGATAGAATAATGTCTAAGTTTAAAGAGCGTAGTATTGATATTTTGGTTTCAACCACCATTCTTGAGGTGGGTATCGATATCCCGAATGCAACATGTATGATTGTTGAGCATGCACATCGTTTTGGGCTTTCCCAGCTCCATCAGCTAAGAGGAAGAATCGGCAGAGGGGTGTCGGATTCTGTTTGTATCCTTATATCTGATGCTCCTACGGTTGAGGCTAAGGCGAGAATGGAGGCGATGGTAAAATACGGTAGCGGTTTTAAAATTGCGGAGGAAGATTTAAAGATCCGGGGGCCGGGGGAGTTTTTTGGAAAGGAGCAGCACGGATTAAGCGATTTGAAGATAGGCGATCCTTTGACGCAGATGCAATTATTAAAAAAGGCGAGAGAAGAAGCCGTGAAATTATTGAAGAGTGACCCTTCTCTTGCGGCAAGGCAGAATCAGTATTTAAAAGAAGATTTATTATTCAGGTTTCCTGAATATGAGAAGATAATGCTGGTGGGTTGATGCGTATAACTACAGGTATTTATAAAGGCAGAAAAATAAGCATGGCAAAAGGCATTAGGCCTACTCAAAATATCACTAGAAAGGCGGTTTTTGATATACTGGGTGATGTCCAGGGTTTATGTTTTCTGGAACTCTTTGCGGGTTCCGGTGCGGTTGGCATAGAGGCGCTTTCGCGGGGGGCAAAAGTGGTTTCTTTCGTGGAAAGCAACTTTACTGTTATCGGGGTTTTAAAAGAGAACCTAACATATATTAATCCGGCTCAATATGCAATATTCCATGAAGATGCACAGTTTTCCATTAAAAGGCTCTTTAAAGAAGGCCGTAAGTTTGATATAGTCTTTCTCGACCCTCCTTATGATGCTGGGCTTCTAAAAAAAACCTTGCAAACGATAGTTGCTTATGATATATTAAC
>CAZSQC010000033.1:4720-9083 GCA_964608955.1 uncultured Planctomycetales bacterium
GCCCGCTGGTCTAGTAATTGCTCAGCATTCAAAGAAAGAAAGCCTCCCAGAGAACCTGGGAGTTTTAAGTTTATTGAGACAAAAAAGTTACGGAAGTACTTTTTTGTCAATCTTTTTCAAAAAAGGCTTAATTGATGAATAAGAAGGCAATTTATCCCGGTACTTTTGATCCTGTTACCTATGGCCATATTGACCTTATTAAAAGGGCCAGGCATATTTTTCCTAAGGTTACTGTTGCGGTAGCATGCAACCGGCATAAAAAGCCCCTTTTTAGCGTTGAGGAGAGAGTTTCTATGTTAAAGAGGGCGACGTCAGGGTTAAAGGGAGTGGAAATCGTAAGTTTCGACGGTTTAGTGGTGGATTATGCGAGAAAAAGTAAGGCTGTAGTGTTGATTCGCGGTTTAAGGATGCTTTCGGATTTTGAATATGAATTCCAAATGGCTTTAACTAACAGGAAATTGGCTTGTGATATCGAGACAATTTTTCTTATGCCGCATGAATCCTATAGTTATCTTTCTTCTAAACTGTTAAAAGAAGCCGCTTCTCTGCGGGCGAGTCTTTCTAACTTTGTTCCTTCATATATAGAAAAGGCTCTTAAGGAGAAGTTGCGTAGAATGCCGTGAAATTAGATATACGGCAGATCCCCGAAGAAGGCTTAACTCTGTCCGAAGATTTTAATCCCCGGGATTTGGATCTTGATACGGACTTAATAAAATTTCTGACACCTGTAAGGGTAATAGCTCGGGTAACTAAAAGTTACGGAGCCGTAAGGGTTTTCTTGAATTTAAGCGCCGAAATGCAGGTAAGCTGTGCGCGTTGTCTTAAAGAGAGCAAAAAACTATTAGAAAAGAAAATCGAACTGGATTTTGCTGTAGATAAATCTAATTTTATTATAGAGATTGACCATGAAATCAGGGAAGAGATAATTTTAAGTTATCCGGTTAGCCCGCTATGCAATATTGATTGCAAAGGGCTTTGTCAGAAGTGTGGTAAAAACTTAAACGAAGGAGGTTGTAACTGTGGCACTACCTAAGAGAAGGCATTCAAAAACACGCGGAAGAAAACGCAGGACTCACTGGAAAATAGCATCCGGCAATCTGGCTAAATGCCCCCAGTGCAAAGAATTAAAGCCTAACCATCAGATTTGCCCTGTTTGCGGTTATTACAAGGGGAAACAGGTTATCGAGATTAAAATAAAAGAGAAGAAGAAAAAGCAATAGGTTAAGCTTAGTATATCCTAAGGGCCGGGTGTGTTAAACTGGCGGCGTTTAAGAATATTTGCTTTCGCAAAAGCATTATCAGGAGACATAATATGAAAATTGTGGTTGATGCGATGGGAGGGGATCATGCTCCGCGTGTAGTCATCGAAGGAACCATTGCTGCTGTTAAAGAATACGGCGCAAATGTTATTCTGGTGGGAGATGAAGAGAAGATAAAACCCCTTTTAGCCAAGGCGCAATATACTGGAAATAATATTGAGGTTGTCCATGCTCCGGAAGCGATTGAGATGTGTGAGCCTGCTGCTAATAGCGTCCGCCGTAAGAGAAAATCTTCAATAGTAGTTGGACTTGAGCTTGTAAAAGACGGCAAGGCAGATGCTTTTTTCAGCGCAGGAAATACCGGTGCTGTGGTATGCGCAGCTACTCTTGAACTAAGGCTCTTGCCGGGAGTTGAACGTCCCGGGATAGGTATAGTTACCCCTACCTTGAAAGGTGTTTCTTTTATTATAGATGTCGGTGCCAATATTGACCCTAAGCCAGTACAGCTTTTGCAATACGGTATAATGGCTGATGCTTATTGCCGTAATATACTGCACAAAGATAATCCTTCGGTAGGATTGCTTAATATCGGAGAAGAAGAGGCTAAGGGTAATGAGTTTATGAGAGAGGTTCATGAATTACTCTCTGCAAGCAAGCTGAATTTTACCGGAAATGTCGAAGGAAAGGATCTTTTTAGCGGGAAGTGCGATATTATTATTTCAGACGGGTTTGTCGGAAATGTGGCTTTGAAGGTCTCCGAGAGCGCGGCAGAGGCAATGCAGGTTTTCTTAAAAAGGCACCTTTTGGGAACAGTTATGGGGAAAATCGGTTTGCTTTTTCTAATTCCGAGCTTAAAGCGTTTTAAAAAAGATATTGATTATGCCGAATATGGTGGAGCTCCGCTTTTGGGGGTCAACGGAGTAGTTATTATAGGACATGGGCGTTCAAATGCCAGAGCGATTAAGAATGCTATTAGGGTTGCCAAAGAAGAGATAGAGCGTAAAGTAAATGAAAAGATAGTAGAGTCGGTAAAAAAGGTTTCTTAAAGAGATGAGAAAAGTAGGGATAATAGGGGTTGGTGAATATATTCCGGAAAAAGTATTAACTAACTTACAGCTTGAGAAAATGGTTGATACTTCTGATGAATGGATAGTGACGCGTACCGGGATCAAAGAGCGTAGGTTAGCTTCGGAAGCAGAAGCTACCTCGGATTTGGCTATTAAGGCGGCGAGAGAAGCTTTGAAAGACGCCAGATTAGCCCCGGAAGAACTGGATCTTATTATTGTGGCTACCATAACTCCAGATATGCCATTTCCTTCGGTTGCATCAATAGTCCAAAACGCCCTTCTGGCCAAGAAAGCAGCGGCGTTTGATATTTCAGCTGCCTGCGCGGGTTTTGTCTATGCCTTATCTATTGCACACCAGTTTATTGCCTCCGGAACATACCGGAATGCCCTTGTTATCGGCGCAGAGAAACTTTCCGCAGTTACAGATTGGAAGGACAGAAATACCTGTGTTTTATTCGGAGACGGAGCCGGCGCTTGTGTTTTTTCTGAAGTAAAGACCGGAGGCATAGTTTCAACCTATTTAGGCTGCGATGGATCTAACCTCGGTTTACTAAACATACCTGGAGGAGGTTCCCGTAATCCCGCTAGTCTCAAGACAATTGAAAGCAACATGCATTATATAAAAATGGAAGGAAATGAGTTATTCAAAATTGCGGTAAAGACTATGACTGAAGCGGCATTAACAGTTTTAAAGCAAGCGGGCATGACCTTCAAAGACGTGGATCTTATAATTCCCCACCAGGCTAACTCGCGAATTATCATGGCTGTGGCTAAGAAATTGAAGATACCGGAGGATAGAATTTATCTTAATATAGAGAAATACGGTAACATGTCCAGTGCTTCTACTGTTACTGCTTTAGTGGAGGCTGTAAAAGAAGGTAAGATTAAAAGAGGCGACACAGTACTGCTTGATTGCTTTGGTGCAGGTCTTGTCTGGGGAGCTTCGATTATAAAGTGGTAGCGATATGACGAAAGCAGCATTTCTATTCGCAGGTCAGGGTTCTCAATACGTAGGAATGGGAAAGGACCTCTATGAAACTTTTCCTGAATCAAAGTTGATTTTTGATAAAGCCCAGGATCTGCTCGGTTTTGATCTTAAGGGGAAGTGTTTTAACGGGCCGGAAGAATCCCTTAAGATGACCAATATATCGCAACCCGCAATTGTAACTGTAAGCATAGCGGCTTTCGAGGCCTTTAAGTCAAGGATTAAAGTTGTCCCTGTTTATATGGCCGGATTAAGCCTTGGTGAGTATAGCGCTTTGATAGCCTCGGAGAGCCTTAGTTTCGACGACGGTTTAAGGCTTATTAAAATCAGAGGAGAGTTGATGGAGGAGGCATCTTTGAAATTCCCCGGGTCTATGTCAGCTGTTTTGGATTTGCCTGTCGAAAAAATTAAGGAGATATGTTTAAATAGCCAAGCTGAAGTAGCCAACCTTAATTCTCCCGGGCAGGTAGTTATTACAGGGCGTAAAGAAGCTGTATCAAAAGCAGGGGAATTGTCTTTGCAGGCCGGAGCAAAGAGGGTTATTCCTTTAGATGTAAGCGGGGCCTTTCATTCTTCGCTTATGTTTGAAGCTTCTCTGGGGTTAAAAAAGGCCCTGGAGAAGCCTCCCATTAAGGATCCTTCTGTGCCTGTAGTCAGCAATTATACCGCTCATGCGCAGACAAAGGTCCATCAGATAACAGAGAATTTAGTTTTGCAGATACGCTCTTCGGTAAGATGGGAGGATTCAATGCGTTTCTTGATTTCTGAAGGGGTAGATACTTTTTATGAGTTTGGCCCGGGTAAGGTATTAAAGGGATTGATGAGAAAGATTGACCCGGTTGTTAAAGTGTTAAATATTGAAAAGGCTTCGGATATACTAAATATGTGCAGCTAGCGTAAGTACGGGATTGACTTAGAAGAGTTTTTGCTTAAAAAAGAGGCAAATTTTAAAGAGGGAACAGTGATAATGAGGCTTAAAGGAAAGATAGCATTAATACCCGGTGGAGCAAGGGGGATAGGCCGTGCCATTGCTTTGACCTTTGCAAGGGAGG
>CAZSQC010000034.1:0-8979 GCA_964608955.1 uncultured Planctomycetales bacterium
ATACCAACAGAGGGTTTGTTGAGATAAGCGAGGCAGAGCTTGAAGAGGCCTTACGCAACGGTCACATCATGGCAATTGAAGCCGGCAGAGAAGGAGACAGGGTACTTTATAAATTTGAAATAATAAATTACAAAGATTTCCACTGCCCGCTTCATATCGGAGAAAGAGGCGTGGAGATTATGCAGGACCTTTCAAGAAGGCTTTATACTCTTCCTGTGGCAGGGCCGAACGGCAACTTCAAATTAGTTACTGAAGCAGAGCTTGCAGCTGCAAGAGACAGAAATGAAGTAGGTGTTGTAAAGTATAACGGAAGATTGGTTTTAGCAGTTAAGTATAGAGGCGATATGGCCTCGCCAGTAAAGATAGGCAATGAACAGTATGCGATAGTCGGAGTCCCTCTCTACTCAATGTATCTTGAATACGGTTTAAAGACCGGTAAAGCAGAGCTCGGTAGCGACGGTAACGTATACTTTAGCTATGGCGAAAAGCCTTATCGTTTAGCTAACGGAGAGTATGTTGCCGCGGCAAGGCCAGAGGGGTTAACTTATGAGCCGGTTGCCTTCTATTTCTCCAGGACCGGCAACGGATTAAATACCTACTACAATGCAGCGCAGTCAAGAGAGGCTCTTGTTAACGGATTCTTAACAGCAAAGTTGGTTGGGTTGGATGGCCAGGGTAATCCGGTATTTAAATTTGAGGTTGGAAAAGCAGCCTTACACTTAAATCCGATAGGTGCCGGTATAATGCAAGAAGCTTCCAGAGACCTTTATACCGTACCCGGGTTAACTGCTAACAACGGAAACTTCAGCATGGTTGATGAAAATGCGGTTGCCCAGTTAAGGGATAGCGGAAAACTCTCCGTAGTAAGAAGAGGGGATAGGTTAGTATTTGCTGTTCCTTACGAAGAAGGCTTGCCTTATAAAGAAACTATTGATGGTAAAGATTATGCATTATTAGGAGTTCCTCTCTACGCGCAGTATTTAGGAGATGCGCTTAAGGCAGGTACTGCAGAGCTCGGCAGCGACGGCAATGTGTACTTTGAGCACAGCGGAAAGCATTATGTCCTTTCAGGCGGACGCTATGCCGAGGGTGCGGTGCCTGCTGATGTTACAGTTGCGCCGGTTGCAGCTTTAGGACGCGCAACAGGCAACGGGCTTAATACTTATTATACTGATAGAGACCTGCATTTACTCAATGCGCCAGTAGGATTAAATGGCGCGCATATCGCATCGGCCCATGAAGAAGTTGCGGGTAAAGGCTATCCTTATATGGATAGGGCAGGCAAGCTTGTTTATCCTGCAGAATTAAAGGATAAAGCAGATGTTATTAACGATGAATATAAGCCTGCTTATACCCAGAGAATACTTAATCAGGATGGCACAGCCGGTGCGGTATTTGAGTTAACTCCTGCAGGGCAAGCTTGGATGAACAGGATGCAGCAGAGCAGCTATTATGTGACAGATAAGGCAAAAGGCTACAGCTACTTTATTCATCCTGAAACCATGATGGCTAACAAAGATAAGCTTGCAAGAAGGATAGCCAACGGAGAGATTCAGATTGTAAGGTTGAATGCGCAGGGCTGGGAAGTTTTAAGAGTTGCTCTTGGCGCCAATGAAGTAGAGAGAATAGAAAGCGCAGCACATTCAACTATATTCAGGCTTGATGATAAAGGCGGGTTTGATGAGAATAATCCGATAGCCGAGGTTACAAGGACAAGGACTATTACCTTATTTAACGGCAGGGTAACACACATTATGACCAGGACCGGTGAGAATCCGAGAGTATATGGAGTAGATGCAGAGAGCGGCAGGGAAACTATTGCATTCTACAAGAGGCCGCGCGCCGTAGGCGAGGTAAAGGTACTCGGAGAAGTTGTTATTGATTTAGGAGAAAGAACAGCCGAAGGCCTTTCATTAAAGCGCAAGTATTACTACACCGATAGCAACTTCTACACCAGAAGCGGTTCTGTGTTGACTGTAGATAATCAGGATGCGGTTGTCTCCTGGACCGAGGAAACACGCGAGAGAATTAAAGGCCATGAGGATTGGACTATTACCAAAGAATTAAGCGCGGATAGAAAGACTGTTCTTGCTACAAGGGCCACTGACGAGCAGGGTAAAGAAAGAGCGGTTATTACAAAAGATCATGAAGGGGTATATTTTGTTCAGATTATCTCAGGTAGCGATGAAGTAAACACTGCGGAGCCTGCCAGAGTTACTAATATAGGTGGTTTAAATAACGGACTTTATGAAGCTTCGGAGGAATACTCCAGGTCCTTTATAACTGAGATTATTCCTGTCTCGGTAACCAACGGCGTGCAGGTTAATATTAACGGCCAGTGGCAGCCGGCTGCAAGCATACTTGGCGTAAGAGATTCATTATCTGCTAAGGCCTCTGAGGTCTTAGCGCAGGGTTTATCAGAAATAGTGGATTACTTAGGCGTTGGTGATAATTTACACCTCATCAGGGAAGAAGTCAGGATTAGCAATAACGGAACAAAGATTCATTACAGAGTACAAGAAGATCCGCTCGGAAGAATACTGGTTTATATATCCAGCCCTATAGACGGAGACGTGATTATCAACACTAAGTGGGATGATGAAAGCTCGGTTGAAGGGTATCAGTTCCTTAACTCCGGTATTGTAACCAAGCTTATTTCAGACTCACAGCTTTATACTCCGAGTTCTTTAGCTACGGAGTATGGCTTGAGTGAGAGCGTAAGAGCCGAACTTGCAAAGAGAGGTATCAGGCTTTCAGAGGATATACAGCTTGTAAAGATTACTGAATCAGTAATTGTTAACGGAGACGAAAATAACTGTATTAATGTTATGACAAGGTATCTCATACAGCAGGATCCTATCAAGAGAGATTTTGCAAGGCTTGATAGAGGCTCTCTTAGCTTTGTGAGGTTTGATCGTGCACACTTTGGTATACCTATTGGTGAAGCATCTGTTTCTCTTCAATTAAACAGGATTATTAGAGAAACCGAGTATTCCCAGAAAATTGGTGATGAATATATTTACCGTGTTGTCTATGAATTCAGGGCAGGGAGGGAATATAAGAATAGCCCGATATTCTTAGGGCATAACTTTAATACCGGAGTTACCTGGGAGCATTATATTAATGAAGGCTGGAAGCTCTATAGCATACACGGAATTCCTGTTTGTGTAACAAGGATAAACGGAGCCCAGGATAGAAGGACTATAGATTCCAGCGTAACATATGGCCAGCTTACTGCTAATTCCAGAGAGATGCTTTATTCTGATTTTGTAAATAGGGTATATAGAGATCCTTCAGGCCATACATATATATTAAACGAGGAAAATATTTTATCTTCTACCCCTATTGGTGCTGGTTCCAGCAGAATTATAAGAGACGGTAGCCTTTGGGCTTTAACTGAAGGCAGTTTTATTCATGGCGATGTTTATGAGCCTAGGTTTATTGACAAATTCTTAAATTCTACTCTTGGGAAAGCTTTCGGCGGTGTCAAGAAAGACGGAGTAAGGGTTAGTTCAATAATAGAAGAAATTAGAAATAATGGTACAGTTCTTGATCTACACTTCACATTACCAGGAAGAGATAATAAAGAAATATATATTGATAAAGAAAGGCAATTCTTGCAATTGCCTCAGTTTGGCGTAATTAAAGATGTAATTAAAACAGGTAGAGTTCCTGCATTTCAAGAAATCAAACCTTTAATATTTAATATTTGGAGTATTGGGCTCTTATTATTCGCAGCCTTAATTACTATTCCTGCTTTAGTAAGCAGATTTGCTTATTTGTTTATAAGAAATAATGTCAATACTGCTACTTTTAGCCGTCTTAATTCTTTGTTATCTCCGGCTGGGAAAGGACTGAGGGCTGAAATAGCCAGAAAACTTATAGTTCTGCGCGAGCTTTCAGGCCCGTTTGCATTATCGAAACTTATCGATTCAGAGAAAGCAAGACTTGAGGCCCTATCTGAATATCTTGTTTCTGCGGGATTCTCAGAAGAAGAGATTTCTGTAGTCTTGCAGTTAGTAAAAGAGGGCAGGCTTAACTTTGAAGAGGCTAGAGTTGATCCGCGCAGCCGTATGGTTACTCCGAGAGGGAAACTTACCAGCAAATCTCTTAATAAGGCAGCAGCAAAAGGATACCCTGAAGCGATTGTAGTCTTGGATTTAATTAATAAAGGATTGATAAGTTATGAAGAATTTGAAAGCGCCCTAAAAGCTCAATTTGCAAGGGTCAGGGGAGCAAGATTGGCCTGGTTTAATGCAGTAAGGGTAGTTGTTAATAAAGCTGAAAGCCGGCTGTTGTCTGAGATTAGAGAGGGACACGCAGCTGATCCTGATTTTGTTAACAAGTTATTGCTTACTCCTGAAGGAAGGGTTATTCGATATATATTGTCTGATAATGTATTTTCTGCTGAAGAGATTACATCTTTTGCAAATGGTTCAGAATATCTAAATTTTGTTGAATTTGTACAGGATTTAATCAGAAGAAAAGTTCAACAGCCGGTATTCGATTATATCTTCAGCCGCACATACGAAGGCACCTTAACCAGCCAGGAGGTCAAAGAAACAGTTTTTGGCACTGTCTTTGCCAGGATTTATAAGGCAGTGGCAATGTTCCCTCATTTACTTAGCCAGTTAAAAGGAAAAGATGTCGCCGAAGCAGATATAAGGCATAATCCGTATCCTCTTTATGAAAATGCGCAGGCAATGACCTTAAGAGAGCTTATTATTTCAACTTTAATTATGACCGGTCCTTCAGTTACTAAGGGTAATTCGTTAGGAGAATTATCCGCAACTACGCCGTTTGTATTATACCTGGCACGAGAAATTAATAAAATGATATCCTCTGGCACAGATAAAGTTATAATTCTTAATTATGTTAAAGGATACGCAACAGCCTTTCAGAAATTATTAAAAGATTTAGAGATAGCGGAGTATAACGCGGTTACCAAGAGAGAGCTTTGGCAAAAACCAAGCTCGAGGTTGGTAGAGGTATTCACTGACCTAGATTTCTATGACTTATTTGATTTGTTATTAAAGAAAGAAATTAGTTTTGAAGAATTCTTGCATTCGGAATTCGGCATTACTTTTGACGAATTTAGTAAAGAATTAGCGCGTTTGGTTCCACTTATGAAACCTTTAAGCGATAAGAGGAAAGAATTGGCTAATGCTAATCAACAGAAAAAAGGATTTGCTGAAAAACTAGCCATAGATAGAGAAATCAGAGACTTGGCCGATAGATTTAAGGTAGAAAAGAAGATGATAATCCAAATGAAGGAAGCTCTGCTTCGATTATCCGTTGATGGTTTACCGGAAGCAACCTGGGCAGATAAGCTTACTCGGAAATGGTATGGATTAGCCCACTTGTTAATAGTTAGAATAGCCTATCCTCTTACCAGGATACAGAAATTCTGGGGTATTGAGAGCAGGATGGCAAGAATAAGCTTAGCTTCATTAGTTCTTGCGGTTGAGGTTGTTGGCGTCGCTCTTATACTGAATACTCCTTATTTGGCAGTAGGGCTGGTATTGTCTATAGTGGTGCCTGTTTTACTCCTTGTTTTGTTCAGTAATATGACCAGCAGAACAGAAAAGGTATTTTGGGGTTCCATATTCAGTATAAGCGGAATTTATTTATTTGGGCTTATGGCGCACCATTTATTCGGCAAGTTGGTTATAATTAGTTTTGCTTCTCCAGGTTTTTGGTTCACCGTGCTCCTTGTCTTTTTAACCGCTATCCCGACAGTAATCTCAACCTATCATCTGGCAGTTACAGTAAGAAGTTATTGCGCATTACAGCAAGAACTTTGGAGCAGGGTAGCCCGTTCTCTTACAGGTTGGAGGTCTTTTGGGATTGCGCGCATATTTAGTTCGCACTGGGAGAAAACCTATAAGAAGTGGTTTGAGGAGTTTATGGAAGTCGAAGATAGATACATGCCTTTATTGTCTAATGGGCAGAGTGTCGCAGAAAGCATAGGCTTGGATGTTCTCTGGCTTCGTAGTAAAGGTTACCTAAGTTTCTTAGAAACAGATTTGTGGCTTAAGGCTATTAAAGGAGAGAGGAACGGAAGATTTGTCTTGCCGCGCTCAAAGAAGGCACAAGAAGTCTTATATAATAAGTTCTTTACTATAAGTCAGAAAAAAGCAGCTCCTGATGTCTACGCAACCTATGAGTCAAATAGTAGCAATCTTCATGCTTTTGGTGAAAAGTATTTCTTCGGCCCAGAAGATTATCTATTGCCAGGGACATTTGATGACCATCCTGCATGGATTGCTTTTATTGAAAAGTTAAAGAAGGGAATAGGCAGTAAAGATACCGAAGATATAAAAGCAAAGAAAGAAAAAGATATCGAATCAGTCTTGAAAGACATGGCCAGAATAGAACAATTTGATAGCTTAGTGCAAAAATGCAGTAATCTAAGCCAAGAGGAAAAAGATAATATCAAGAATGCCTTTAGAGAGTTTATAAATAGTCACGATTCTACAAAGATCAAGAGTTATTTATTGGGTTATTTAGCCAGGAAGCATAGAGATTATGAATGGTTAAATGTTCTAGAATTGATTGTAGAAAAAACTGGGAGAAAAGACCTTGCTGATGCGTTGCGAACTATAGATGAATGGACAGACGTAATCGCTATTCTAAAAGATAAAGGTTTATTTGAAGAAGTAAATGCACAGGCTCTTGCGGATATCCTGGAGATATTTAATACCTGGGTAGGTGAAATTCGCTCCTGCAACTTTGCTGTGGCTGAATCAATGGGCATAGACCAGTTTGAGCATCATATTTATCTTGCTAGCCAGCTTGGAGACTTCTCCTATTATGATTTTATTCAGTCAAAGAGGACAGAAGGCAAGTATTTAAGCCCTAGAGATATTTACCAGGTATTGTCCGAAGTACCTGCAGAGAAATTAACAGAAGAAGAGAGCCATTTCATACAGATTTATTCTTCATATCAGCGTATGGTTGATGTAAAATTACGGCATATTATGCATGATGTAGCTATTTGGTCTGCAGTTCCTCCTGTGTTATCTGGAGTCGTTTTTAATAGTGACGGGACAATTACACATGTTAGAGGCTATAAAGATGAACTTATAGAAGGTAAAATGAGGTCTGATTTAAGAAATATTTTCTCTAATATTCCTGATTGCGTGGGTAAGAAAGACATTGACTGGGCTAATGAATTTATACAATGGAAAAAAGATAATGCAGGAGTTATTCTGGATAGCTTGGTCGATGAAAAAGTTAGAAATAGCATTTCAGACGCAACCTGGATAGCTTATTTGATAAGTTCTTTAGATAGAAGCAGGGTAATTAGGGCTTATCATGGTGCTCCTCAGGATCTTCAGATTCCCCCGGCGGTTAAGAACCAATTTATCGGTAATAATCTCTATATGTATTATCCCATTGCTACTAATTATGATGCTTTAGTGCGTACTTATCCCGGACAGCATGTTTGGAGAATATCATGGGCTTCTTATCAGGGAAGAAATCCGCAGATAGGAATTATAAACCCGATGATGATGATTTGGGGAGCTAATGCTCAAACATTCTTGCCGAAGGGATGGGCTTATCCGGTAACAAATCTTTATGCTATTGCGCAAGAGGTGTGGACTGGCGATGTTCAAAGAGCAAGACGAAATATGCTGACTTTCTATGGGAAGGGATGCATAAGGCCTGAGGCAGCAGCTAACCTTTACACACCGCCCGGAGAAGATTCTGCTTCCTTCCTTGTAATTCAAGCTAAAAATCATAAAGCAGTGTCAACACAGATAGATTGGTTCCTTATGGACTGGAGCCGCCCGCCCTTCCTTGATTCTTCCATTGCAAATACGGAACTACGTTATGCATACAACGTAACCAGATTTTTAATGGATAGAAACCAGTTTTCTGTTTTCTTTAATTCTAAAGTAGGCGCTGATCAGAAATTATCCCATTTATTCTTCTGGACGCATTATTTTATTGCAGCAGCATCTTTAGTTTTGTTAATTGTTCTCCCCGGGCTTTCAGCATTTACCGCATTTAGCTTCTTAAAACCGGTATTTTTCTTTATTATCTTTACCTATATAATGATGGAGGCAATCAATACAAATAATCTAATAAGGCATTGGAGGCAGACAGGGAGTTTCTGGCGGGCCTCGGTATTGATGATTAGGGACATATTTATAGCATTTCCTTTCTATGTTTCCTTATTGCCGCAGTTCTTTAAAGGCGTCTGGTATGCTGCTAATGAAATATTTTCTTTCATACGTACTGAGAAGGGTAATAATCTTACGGGATACTCAAAGGAGCAGTATCTTAATACAACGATGGTATTTCAACCTTTCCGTATGAGAGAGCCTGTGTTATTTAACGGACTGGTGGGGACTTTAGGCATAGTAAGCTTTATTATCGGTTTCTTAACTATGACTTACGCAGGGCCACTTGTATTATTACCCTATTTATTAGCTTCGTTAGCTTTCCTTACGGGCATGAGAGTTTACGGACCATTCTTAAATAAAGATGGCAACTTCGTGGGAGTAAAATACACAAAGTTTGTTACCGAAGCTCCTTTATTAATAAAGATTACCATTTTTTCTTCAATTAAGGTTTTAATAGGTATCATTTCACGTGTTATGAATCGTTTAAAGGGTAGTCCAGCAAAGCAAACGTCTGCTACTGCAGAAAAGGCTGATTCTTCAACAGGGAAAACTGCAGTTTCAGGATCATCTCCAGCGGCTTCTTCGTCTACTCCAGCAAGCGCCCCTGTTGCTACTCCGGTAGCTGAACCTTCTAAAGAACTCGTCGCCCAACTCAACTCCGCCCTCTCTAAGCTGCTTCAAGAATCTCTCCCCGATAAGACCGCTCCTCCTCAAGCAGAGCTTAAAGGCGATACTTTAGAGATACATATGGAAGGCATTCTTCCTGAAGTCATCAAAGCAAATAGGCCTCAAGCAGAGGAAATAGCCTTAAAGCTCATCAAGGAAGGCAAAATAAAGATTACCCTCT
>CAZSQC010000035.1:0-4750 GCA_964608955.1 uncultured Planctomycetales bacterium
TTCTTTTGATATCTGTACCCGCTTTAGGAACTTTTGTAATAACGTTTGCTTTGTTCTTTCCTAAACGCAAGATAATGAGGAGGTTGCGTAGGGCGATAAGCTGGTTTGGAGCGGTAATAATAAGGATATTCCCCTGGCCTTTTGTACGCATAAGTTATAAAGATTTGACCAAGAAGAATATCCCCGGCCCTTATATTTTTGTCTGTAACCATCGTTCTGCTTCAGACCCATTTTTAATGGGAGAATTGCCTTATGAAATAATTCAGGTAGTGAACATTTGGCCCTTTAGGCTTCCTATTCTGGGTTTTGTAGCTAGGATTTCGGGTTATTTAAGTGTAAAGGAGATGCCCTTTAAAGAGTTTTCGGCTAAGACAACCAGGCTTTTGAACGAAGGAGTTTCTATAGTGGTCTTTCCGGAAGGAACACGCTCCCGGGATAATTCGGTAGGACAGTTTTATAGCGCAATATTCAGAGTGGCTATTCAAAATCATTCTACAATTGTACCTATATGTATTACAGGAAACGAGAGAATACCTGCGATAGGATCATGGTATCTAAACCCGGGGTTGATTAAGATACACAGGCTTGATCCCTTAACTTGGGAAGAGTATAGACACTTTACTCCTTTTAAGTTGAAGAATTACATAAGGGACATAATAATTAAAGAAGTTTATTATATGGACAAACAACATGTTTAAGTTAAGTCTGTATCCGAGAATCGAATTTAATGCAGCAAAAGAAATAAAGATAATTCAGAATAGACTTTTATTAAAGCATATTTCTTTCTGCCTTAAAAATTCCAAGTTCTACCGGAAACAAATTAAAAGACTGCCTAAGCGTTTTAAACTAACAGAACTCCCTTTCACGGAAAAGATAGACATTGCAAAGTATAATAATGATTTCCTGGCTGTTACAGAAGATAAGATATCGGATATAGTTTTATCTTCCGGGACAACTGCAGAGCCTACTCAGATAGTTTATACAGAATCGGATTTGTTAAGGCTTAGTTATAATGAAAAACAGTCTTTTTTATCATGTGGAATTAGAAAACAAGATAAAGTCCTATTGACATGTACGCTTGACCGCTGTTTTGTAGCAGGGCTTGCATATTTCTTAGGCGTTCGTGCAATAGGGGCCTCTGCCATTAGAAATGGTGTTAATAGCTTAGAAAGCCATTTTGAGGTAATAAGACGCATGCTTCCAAGCGTAATCGTGGGGGTTCCGAGTTTCATAAGGAAATTAGGGGTTTATTTAAATGAGCACGATTTCCCAGCCCATAAATCTAAAGTAAATAAAATTATCTGTATAGGCGAACCATTAAGAGACAGGGAGCTAAATTTCTTAAAGCTCGGGGAAGATCTAGAAAGAATCTGGAAAGCAAAGGTTTATTCTACCTATTCTTCTTCCGAAATCGTTTCAACTTTTTGTGAGTGCACTGCGCAAAAAGGCGGCCATTTGCATCCCGATTTAGCGATAGTTGAGATCGTTAACGATTCCGGCAGAGTACTTCCACACGGAGAAATAGGAGAAGTAGTTGTTACGCCTCTTCAGATTGAAGGTATGCCTCTATTGCGTTTCAAAACGGGAGATATAAGTTTTATAGTAGATAAACCCTGTTCTTGTGGAAGGAAATCTTTGCGTCTAGGACCGATTTTAGGTAGAAAAAAGCAGATGCTTAAAGTAAGCGGAACAACGTTTTATCCCCAGGCAGTTTTTTCATGTCTTGAAGAGATATGTCAGATCAATGAGTATTATGTTGTTGTCTCAAGCAGTGATTACCTATCTGATAACCTAGAGGTTTTTGTTTCAGTGAACAACCAATCTTGCACTGCAGAAAAAATTGAGAGTAAGCTTAATGCGCGATTAAGGGTTAGGCCAAAGGTTTTTATAGTTGATGAAGAATTTATAAGAGAACAGGTCTATAACCCTAAATCACGCAAACCAGTGCGTTTTTTTGATAGGAGGTAGTTTTGGTAAGTTGTCAAGTGATCAGGTCAAATTTTGAGTTTAGCCCTCAGGAGATAAAAGAGGCAAAAGAAAGAAAAAGGCTTCTTTCTATGGAGATAGAGTTTTCTTTGCGCTGCAATTTTCACTGTCAATATTGTTATGCTCCTGATAAGTCGGTCTTTGATAGTGAGCTTAACCCTGAAGAGATACAGAATGCCATTATCCAAGCTAAGGATTTGGGAGCCAGAAAGATGATTATTTTAGGTGGAGAGCCAATGCTTTATCCGCATATTTTACGCATGCTTAGGTTTATGCGCGGAGAAGGTTTAAATGTAGAGATGTTTACTAATGGTTCCCAGATTACTCCCGAAACCGCAGCTCAACTTTTTGCTTTAGGAGTAGATGTAGTATTAAAGATGAACAGTTTTAATGAAAATATTCAAGATGCTTTAGCTGGGAAGAAAGGTGCATATAAAATAATTCAAGAGGCCTTTAAAAATTTAAAAAACTCCGGTTATCCTTCGCCTAAAAAACGCTTAGGCATAAGTACTATCATCTGTGAACAGAATTTTGATGAGCTTATCAATATGTGGGAGGAGCTGCGTAGGCAGAATATCGAACCATATTTTGAAATAATGACTCCCCAGGGTAAGGCCAGAAATAATGAATGGCTTCATGTTGAATTAAATAAGCTTAAAGAACTATTTTTTAAGATATCCGAGATTGATAAAAAGAAATACGGAATTGGTTGGGACCCGCAACCGCCTTTAATGGGAGTAAAATGTTTAAGGCATCAATTTTCATGCCTTTTGAATTCTCAAGGATATGTCTTGCCATGCGTGGGAGTGAATATTCTGTTAGGTAATATAAGGCAGCGAAGTCTAAAGGAAATTATCTACGAAAGCGAAATTATGGAGGAGCTGAGGAATTATTACGATAATATAAAAGGTCCTTGCCGAAAGTGCAATAAGCTTTCCGGTTGTTACGGATGCAGGGGTTCAGCATATCAGTTAACCGGGGATTATCTGGCGTCAGACCCGCTTTGTTGGGAGAATATTGAGCGACAGAATGATATTGTACATTTACCAATATCCGTTGATAGGCTTATCCCACAGAAGAATCCTATGCGCGTTATTGATAATTTGCTTAGAGTTTCTGAACGTTGCGCTGATTTTAACGTTATTGTATCTAATGATATGATTTTTGTGCGGGAAGATGGCGTGCTTGATGAGTATGTTTATATGGAGATGGTCGCCCAGGCAGCTGCTGCTTTAACTGGTTTTAAATCTTTAGGTATAAATGATCAAGTTGTTGATGGTCTTTTATTAGGAGGCAAAAAGTTCGAGATATTCGGGAAATCACATATAGGCGATACTCTAAATATATCTATTTTTAAATATGCACGCTTCGGTGATTTCGGGATTATTAAAGGGACGATCTCTCGCGGAGAAGACATAATTGCCGAGGGGGAGATTAAAATTTGGCAGAATAATGGTAGTAATTAAAATGCTTAAAATCACCATCCTTGTTTTTTTATTCACCTCTCTATTTATTTCTTCAGCGTATTCTACCGTAGATTCAGAGAGCATCATAAAAAGACTAGAAGAAAAAATATCCGGGCTTGATTCTCTTGAGACGGATTTTATTCAAATCAAGAAGGTGTCTCTTTTTGACAAAGAAATTACATTAAAGGGCAAAATTTTTATTCAAAAGCCAGATCTTTTTTCTTGGCATACCGTAACCCCGGTGCGCTACATTATGGTGGTAAAAGGAAATATTATAAAACAATGGGATGAGGATGCTAAAACGGTGCAGCGCATCGCTCTTTCTAATAACAGCACTTTTTTATTGGCAGTTAATCAGATGAAAGCTTGGTTTAAAGGGGAATATGAGCAACTTCTCAAGGATTATACAGTAGAGGTTATTTCAAGCCATCCGGTAGTTTTAGATTTTTTTCCTAAAAAAGGTGCTGCTTCCCATGGCATTATAAAAAGAGTTAGGGTAACTTTCCGTGATGATCAACGCTATATTCAAAAGCTGGAGATCGAGGAGGGAAACGATGATTACTCCAGCATCGCATTCATTAATACCAAGCTGGATTCTCCTATTAATCTTGAAAATTGGGAACTGAAATAAAGTGTTTGATAAATTCTTCGCCAGAGCCTTCGATTTAGTTAGCCGGTATAAGTTTATTTTTATAGCATGCTCAGTGATTTTAGTATTATTTTCCGCGTTAGCGGCTCCCCGCATACAATATGACAATAATATTGAACTGATGCTCCCCTCCGATAAAGATGTAGCTCTGAGTATGCGTTTCTTGCGGCAGAGCCATTTTTCCGATAAAGTAGTCTTATCTTTAGGGCTTAAATCCGATAAGCATAATACTAATGATCTTCTGCGGGCTACTGAAGATTTCTCTAAAGACCTGAATTCCCCCCTTATTAAGAAAGTTAATTTCGGGTTCTCAATAGATAATCCGCAGGAACAGATGAATAGCTTATTACAATTTGCCCCTCAGATAATCACAAAGGAAGAATTGCTGAAAATAGATAAACAGATAAATGATGAAGGAGTGAGCTCTGCTTTAAAGAGTAATTATTATAGATTAGTTTCACCAGGAGGTTCATTTTTTAAGAATTTCATAAGCCTGGATCCTTTGGGAATAAGAAATGAAATCTTAAGCAGGGTAAATAATACTATGACTTTCCTAGGCCAGGGCATTATTATTGAAAACGGACATTTCTTAAGCCTTGATCGCACCCATACACTTATAATTTTGGATACAAATATTCCGCTTACTGAT
>CAZSQC010000035.1:4760-8806 GCA_964608955.1 uncultured Planctomycetales bacterium
TGGTGAATTTTCTGAAAGATAAAATCAAGTCTCTCCCCGATTTTATAAAAGCAAATATTATTGCTGGGCATATGCATTCAGTAAGTAATGAAGATGTGATAAAGAGTGACATATGGCGCACAGTTACAATCGCGATGGTTGCTTTTTTAGCCGTATTTCTCTTAACTTTTAGGGATTTAAGGGCCTTAATTTTCCTGATTATACCTGTAAGCGCAGTGATTATAGCGCTAAACTTTACTTCTATATTTCTAGGAAAACTTTCCTATTTTATTGTGGGTCTGGGAGCAGTAATTATAGGTATTGCCGATGATTATGGGATTCATACTTATGTCGCGGTTCATACAAGTGGCACAAGAGAGGCGGTTAAAGATATAGCTAAGCCTTTAATTATTGCTGCGTTAACCACCGTAAGTGTGTTTATGACTTTCTTTTTCTCCTCAGTTAAGGGATATCATCAGCTGGCTTTCTTTTCAATCACGAGCATTCTTATTTGTCTGGTATTTGTTTTATTAATCTTTCCACAGTTTCTTAAAGAAAATCTCTTTGTCCAAAATAAGATTACCCAAGAGAGGAGTCCCGGTATAATAAGGGATAGGGCCATTATTATATCTTGGCTGGTAATAATGTTTGTTCTTACGTGTTTTTCATTCAAGGTAAAATTTAGTAGCAATATTTCTGATTTAGACGGAAGCACAAGAGATGTTATTCTTGCCGAAGAAGAATTTAAATCGGTTTTCAACCGGGAAGAAGAGCCCGCTATGCTTATAGTTTCGAAAAATACCCTTGAAGGGGCCTTAGAGAGAACCGAAGAGATTTACGCCCTAGCCTCGTCCATTGTAGATGGGAACTTGGTTTCTATTACTAGAATCTGGCCTTCGTTGAAATCCAGAAAGGCCAATTCTGCTTCTTGGCAGGCTTTTTGGAAAAATGGGAGAGAGGAACGATTGAGGTTGTTGTTAGATAAATATAGTCCGGAATATAATTTTTCCAAAACTTCATTTTCACCTTTCTTTGAGAATTTATATAAAGGCATGGATACTTATGATGGACCGCAGAATCTGGAAATTTTTAAGAATATAAAAGAAAGATTTGTTCAGAAAGATGGCTTAGACTGGCAGGTAATTACTTTCTTCCCTGATCGCAATCAGTATGTGCTGCCGATGGTTTCATTCAGTCGTAAAAACCCGGATACTTTTATTGTTTCGCGTAAGGGTTTTTCACAGGCAATCTCAGATTCTGTATGGAAGGAGATAGTCTTTCTTTCAGTGGTTGCTTTCTTTTTGGTTCTATCTTTAACTGCTGTTCTGCTAAAGGACATCAAGCTTACCATTATTTCCCTTGTTTCAGTGATAAGTTCGGTAGTTTCCATAATAGGTTTTTTTTCTATGTTAGGAAAACCCTTAAATGCCGCGGTAGTTATATCTTTAATGATGGTTATTGGCTTGTGTATCGATTACGGAATTTTTATGTTGCATAGTTTTAAGCAGGGAATGAATATCGGGACGGTAAAAGCAATTTGGGTATCTGCGTTTACTACTCTTATCGGGGCGTTCTCGCTTCTTTTTGCAAAACACGCAGTATTATTTTCTATCGGGCTTACTTTAGTCTCAGGCTTAACCTGCGGTTTTATATGTTCACAGACTGTAATTCCTGCTCTGTACCGTATTTTGATTGTAAGATATCGGGGTGATTCTTGAAGAAATATTTCATCATAATTATGGTTTTTTTGTTTTCTGGCTGCGCAAGCATGTCTTTTAAACATTCGGAATATATATCTTTTGAAGGCCTCGAACCGTTAAAGATCTCTTCCGATTATTCTAAATACCTTCCGGGTAGATTTGAATTATTAAACAGCGCTATTTTCAGATACAGAAATTCTCGTTTTGCAGGACTAGGGGTTATTCGTTTAGATACTTCTAAAGAGTCTTTGGACGTCGTAGGGTTTAGTCATTTGGGGGTTATGTTATTTGATCTAAGTCTAAATAAAGGGAAAGTTACCACAAGATATATCTTCCCGGAGTTCTTAAAATACGAAAATTTTTCTTCTATTGTTTTAGCGGACATCCAAAAGATTTATTTTGACCGGTTGCCCCCCTTAAATTCAAAGATAAAGAAAGAAAAGTACAAAATTATATTCAAGGATATTCGTAGTAAGAATAGATCTCTTGATTATGTTTTTTATGGAGAGGGGAAGTTTTTGTCCGAGAAGCATTTTTTTGAAGGGAGGAGAAAAACCTGGAGCGTTTTTTATTACGATTATGAGATCAAGGATGGTAAAATATACCCCAAGGCCATAGTTCTTAAGAATTATCTATATGGTTATGAATTGATTATTATATCTAAGGAGATACGCCAGTCATGAGCAAACTTTCACTTTCCATAATTAAATGCATGTCAGGCTTGTCTTACGAAGAAAATGGTTCCTTGAGCGCCGATTTCCTTTTCCCCGAAGACTTTTTGGGGTTCTCCGGGCATTTCCCCGGAAAACCGGTATTACCGGGTATCTGCAAGATACAGGCAGCTGTGTTAATGCTTAGGGAGGCTAAAAAAACTGATTTTTCTTTGAAGGGGATTGTCCATGCCAAGTTTTTCTCCCCAGTTTCTTGTAATGGAAAAGTGCATTTTGATATTAAAGAAGAAGATATTTCAAACGGGGAATTATTGGTGAGGGTTAAGGTGACAGGGCGAGACGGTAAGATAGCCGATTTACATCTAAAATTATCTTCTAGCTAAAATAGGAAATATAAATATGAGAAAAAGAGAATACTTCAAAAGAATACCCGGGGCACCGGAAGATCTGTCTTTTGCTATCAAACGCAGGGTAAGTTTTAGCGAAGTAGATGTAATGGGGATTGTCTGGTACGGGCGTTATACGGCATATTTTGAGGAGGCTCAAAGAGAGCTAGGAAGCCGTTGCGGGTTATCATACCAGGATTTTTTCAAGGCAAATTTGCGCGCTCCGATAGTAGAATTTCACATTGATTATTTCAAACCGCTATATCTTGACGAAGAGTTTGTAGTAAAGGCTTACTTAATCTGGAGCGAAGGAGCTAAACTTACTACGGAATACGAAATTATTAAAAGCGATATGAGTATTGCTACAAGGGCTTATATGGTTCAAATGTTTATTGATAGCCAGAAAAACGAACCTTGCATTGTTACGCCCTTAATGCTGGAGAATTTGCGCACACTGTGGCTTAACGGAGAATTCGCATGCCTGAGGCAAAAACAGTAATTACAAACTTTAATATTATTACCGCTGCTGGAGAAGGGGTTGATGTTTTATGGGGTGGCCTTCTTCAAAATAAAGATTTCATATCAGACATAACTAGATTTAAGAATAATGTTTTTCAGCCTAGAAAAGCTGCAACGATAGATGTTCTGAATTATACGAAAAAACAATCCTTAGCCCGGCAGATACTTAGAAAGCTTTTATTAAAAGATATGGCTTCTTTTCCAAAAGATGCACGCATAATCTTGGCTACTACAGTTGGATCGGTAGATCTATTAGAAAAAGATATTATTGCCGGGAAAAAATCATTATCGTCTGAACCATTGAGAGATATACTTTATTTCTCAGAGCGTTTGATTAAACCTAAGAATCCTGGGTTGGTTATATCTTGCGCCTGCGCTTCTTCTCTTGCCGCAGTTGCGCAAGCTTGTTCTTTTATTAGGGATAGAAAAGAAAGTGCGGTTTTGGTTATGGCAGTTGATGCAGTAAGTGAGTTTGTTCTCAGCGGTTTTTCAAGTTTAATGGCACTTGATAAAGATAAGGCCAAGCCTTTTGATAAAAATAGAAGTGGGTTATCTCTAGGCGAGGCGGGAGCTTATATTCTTTTAATGAGCGAGGAGCGTGCTAAGAGGCAGAAGAAAGAGATTTTAGCTGAGGTTTCTGGTTTTGGGCTTGGATCAGACGCTAATCATATGACAGGTCCCTCTCGCGATGGAACCGGGCTATCCTTAGCTTTAAATAATGCATTCAAGATGGCTAAAATCAGCACGTCTTCGATTGGGGCGATATCTAGCCATGGTACCGGAACGCTTTA
>CAZSQC010000036.1:0-8534 GCA_964608955.1 uncultured Planctomycetales bacterium
CGACTTTTGCGCGCCCTTCTCCGTTACACTGCGGACATGGAGATTGAATAATTGAACCCTCGCCTGCGCAACGCGGGCAAACCTGTTGAATATAAAAACCTCTCGCTGAAGCTACAGAGCGGCCTGAACCCTTACATTGCGGACAGGTAGTCTTCTTAGTCCCGGGCTTTGCCCCTGTGCCAGAACAAACAGAGCAAGTTTCATACCTGGGAACCGTTATGGTCTTCTCGGTTCCAAAAGCTGCTTCTTCCAGGGTTATACCTACGGAAATCTGTAAATCCCTGCCTCTGCGTTTTGAATTACGCGATGAGCGCCCGGTGCCGAAGAAATCATAACCTAAATCGCTAAAGATCTCCTCAAAGAGCCCTCCGCCGAAACCAAAATTACCCATACCCTCAAAGACGCTACTGAAATCCGCGCCTTTAAAAATATCTTCCTGGGCATATCTCTGATCAATTCCGGAATGGCCGTACTGATCATAAAGCGACCTCTTACTGGAATCAGAAAGAACCGCATAGGCTTCGGAGATATCCTTAAACTTTTCTTCGGCTTCCTTTTTCTGTTCGTGAGGCACCCTGTCGGGATGAAATTTAAGCGCAAGCTCGCGGTAAGCTTTTTTAATCTGATCGAGGCTCGCTGATTTAGGAACCCCGAGAATCTCGTAATAGTCTCTTTTCGTAGGCATCTTTATCTATTAATAGCAAGCCGTAAGCTTTGCCTGCAAGCTTACGACTCGCTATTTACCTTAACTCACTGATTATTTCTTATCGTCTTCTTCCTTGTATTCCGCGTCAATTATATCTTCCTTTTTCTTGCCCTCCTCACTTGGACCTTGCGAATAATCTTCCTGTTGGCCCTCTTGTGAAGATCCTGCGCTCTTTTGTTGCGACTGTTGCTTTGCGGAGGCCTGCTTATAAATTTCTTCGGCAAGCTTATGGGAAGACTTGGTCAAATCATCCATCGCCTTCTTAATTCTGTCAATATTTTTGTCTTTTATCGCTGCTTTTAAATCGTTTATTTTTGCTTCGATATCGGCGCGCTCACTCTGGCTTACTTTATCGCCGTAATCTTTCAATGATTTTTCAGTGGCGTAAACAAGATTATCAGCCTGGTTTACAACCTCTACTTCTTCTTTTTTCTTAGCGTCATCAGAGGCGAATTTTTCTGCATCGCGCACCATCTTGTCTATTTCTTCTTTAGAGAGCTTCTTAGGTGCAGAGATACGCACTGACTGCTCTTTACCGGTTCCTAAGTCCTTGGCTGAAACATGGACTATACCATTAGCGTCGATATCAAAAGATACCTCTATCTGCGGGACTCCGCGCGGAGCAGCGGGAATTCCGACTAAATCAAACCTGCCCAGCTCCACGTTATCATTTGCCATAGGGCGTTCTCCCTGCAGGACGCGTATAGTAACCGCTGTCTGATTATCTGCCGCAGTAGAAAATACCTGGCTCTTTCTGGTCGGGATAGTGGTATTTCTTTCTATCAACTTGGTATTTACGCCTCCTAAGGTTTCAATACCCAAAGACAAAGGAGTAACATCGAGAAGAAGCACATCTTTCATGTCTCCTTTTATAATCGCAGCCTGAACAGCTGCTCCTAAGGCAACGCACTCCATAGGATCGACACCGCGTTCAATCTTTTTGCCTACAAAGTCTTCAACAAATTTCTGCACTATAGGCATACGGGTCGGGCCGCCAACCATGATTATACGATCAATGTCCCTGGCTGAAAGCTTAGCATCGTTTAAAGCCTGTTCCATAGGATGCTTACACCTTTCAATAATAGGCCCTATTAAATCCTCCAACTTAGCCCTGGTAATGGTCATGGTAAGATGCTTTGGGCCGGAAGAATCAGCGGTGATAAACGGCAGGTTTATATCCGTGCTTACGGTAGAGGATAACTCAATTTTTGCCTTCTCCGCCGCTTCACGCACTCTCTGAACTGCCATCTTGTCAACCATGAGGTCAATGCCTGTCTCGCGCTTAAACTGTCCACAGATATAATCAAGCAAAGCTTTATCCATATCCGTGCCACCCAATTGCGTATCGCCGGATGTAGATTTTACCTCAAATACCCCCTGAGCCATTTCCATAATCGTAACGTCCAGCGTACCGCCACCTAAATCAAACACCATAATCTTCTGCTCTTTACCGGCCTTTTCCAAGCCATAAGCAAGACAAGCAGCAGTAGGCTCGTTAATAATACGCAGCACCTTTAATCCCGCTATCTCTCCGGCATCCTTAGTAGCCTGCCTCTGGTTATCATCGAAATAAGCCGGGCAGGTAATTACAACTTCTTCCACCTTATCCCCAAGATAGCTCTCCGCATCCTGCTTTATTTTCTGCAGTATAAAAGCAGAGATCTGCTGCGGGGTATACTCCTGGCCTAAAGCCTTAAACTTAAAGTCAGTACCCATCTTACGCTTTGCAGCCTGAATAGTATTCTCCGCGTTTATAGCTGCCTGCCTTCTTGCAGGTTCACCTACTAAACGCTGGCCATCCTTAGTGAAAGCCACATAAGAAGGAAACGCCTTACCAGAGGCAACTCCTGCACCTTCTGCCGAGGGAATAATAACCGGCCTGCCTCCCTCCATTACTGCCGCTGCTGAATTTGATGTACCTAAATCAATACCTATAACTTTAGCCATAATTAACCTCCTTGCCCATAAGGGCACACCCGCGTAATACCGCTTAATCGCGGGGTGTTAGTTTTTTCGAAACTTTAACTTTTGCTGTACGTATAACCCTCTCATTTAATAGATATCCTTTTTGCAGTTCCTCCATAACGGTGTGTTCCGGCAGGTTTTGATCCTCTGCCTGCATAAGAGCCTCATGGCAATGCGGGTCAAATAACTTACCTTCTGCTTCAATAGGCTTTACCCCATACTCTTTAAGCATCTCATAGAGATGCGCCAAAATCATTTCTACTCCTTTTAAAAAAGCCTGTGGGTCCTGCTTCTGCGCTTCTGCCAGGCTTACAGATCTTTCTAAATCATCAAGAATATTCAAAAGCTCTAAAATAATACCCTCATTAGCAAACTTGACAAACTCCTGCTTTTCTCTTTCAATACGTTTACGGGTATTCTCAAAATCAGCCTGAAGCCTTAATATCTTATCCGCGAACTCCGCAGCCTTTTGGGCATCTTCTTTTAGCTTAAGGTATTCTGATTCCGGGACAAGAACCTGCTTTTCTTCTTTGCATTCGCTTTTGTTGTCTTTTTTATTGTTCTCTTTTCCCTGATTCATCATTCGATATTCTCCAGTAAGTCGCTTAAAACATCCGAAATATAAGAAAGTGCGGGTATAATATGGTCGTATTCCATGCGCACCGGGCCTAAAACAGCCACTTTGCCCTGGGGTTTACTTTTTTTACGATAGCTAGAAACAACCAAAGAGCAATTATCCATATCCGGATGCCCTAATTCATGGCCGATATACACTTTAACTTTATCGTCAAAATCCCGGTTTATGACCTCAAGGAGTTTCTGTTTATCCTCCAAGACTTTTATAATAAGCATAATTTTATGGGAATCCTTAAATTCGGGATGCTCCAGAATCCTGCTTAAACCTTTATAAAAAAGCCTGTCGCTCCACTCCAGGAATGAAACAATTCCAGCATAATGCGTAGTCTGAGCAATTATCTCGGTTGTCTCCTCTAAGGCTTCTTCAAGCTTACGTAATCCTTTTTTATACTCACGCGTTATCTTCTTTTTCTCATCGTCGAGAAGATTAATCTGCGACCTTAGGAAATCAACATAATAGCGGTAACCCTTATCAGTAGGAATCCTTCCCCCCGAAGTATAGGGATGAGTCAAAAGCCCGGAATGCTCAAGTTCGGAAAATATATTCCTTATAGTCGCTGGGCTTAAATCAAAATATTCCGCAATATCTTCGGAGGCCACCGGAGTTGCATTGCGGATATGCTTGTTTATGGTAGCATTAAGCACCGCTCTTCTTCTGGACTCGTGGTCTACATTTTTTACCATATGGTTTAACCTTTAAATATTAGTCACTCTATAACCAAAAAGTAATTTTAACATATTTTAAAATCTTGTAAAGGTTATTTTTAGCGCTTTAATCATAAGAGTGCTAATTTAGAATTAAAAAAAATCAAACCTCTTTTTCAATAATTAATTTTATGCCGTGAATATTAACCTTTTTCTCCTGCATAAGATAATGCACGTATTCAAGCCTCCTTACGTCCTTAAGCGAATAAAGCCTGCTTTTCTTGCCGGCTCTCTTTGGCTTCACGATTCCTGCCTTATCCAGTTGACGTAAAGTCCAAATTGGGATATCCACCAGCCTGCTCACCACGCTGATAATATAAACTGGCTCATCCTGGCTGATTTGAATATCAAATAAAGGCATATCTTCTCCTTTATCCTAAACCCTTCATCTGGTGAAAATATAACATATCTTCTTATATTTGTCAAGTAAAATAATAAAAATAATTAGATAATCTAACAGATAAAACCAGAGATACTTTCCTTTAACTTCATGAAGAGGAGCTTAGGAAAGAAAGCTTTAATCTTAACCCCGCTTTGCATATATTTTATATTCTTAACCTTACCTTTATCATATATAAGATTAACCAGGTCCATCCTGTTAACCGGAATTAAAAACTCTAAATCCAGCATAACATCAGGAAGGCTCTGCTGCACTTTAGTCAAAAGGGAATCGAGGTTAATCTTTTCTTTTGCCGATATTCTTACTGCTTCATTAAAATTCTGAAAGACAGGATCACAACCTCCCTTATTGCCTAAGAGGTCGATTTTGTTTAAAGCGATAATCGCGGGCTTATCATTTGCATTAATCTCTTTAAGGACCTTAAGAACAGCTTCGTTCTTTTCGTATATTTTATCGCTGGAAGCATCCAAGACATGGATAAGAAGATCGGCATTGGAAACTTCTTCCAACGTAGCCTTAAAAGCCTCAATAAGATTGTGCGGAAGGTCACGCAAAAAACCAACCGTATCTGATAAAATAATCTCCTGTCCGTTTAAAAGCTTTACTTTACGGGATAAAGGATCCAGAGTCGTAAAAAGCCCTCCGGAAACTTGCTGGTCTGAATCGGCAAGGGCATTCAAAAGCGTAGATTTTCCTGCGCTCGTGTACCCCACTAAAGAAACAAGCGGCATCCCCTCTTCTCTTCTTTTCTTACGGATCAAATTTCTATGTAAGGTTACCTTTTTTAAGTCCGCCTTAAGGCGCGCTATCCTATCTTTAATCCTTCTGCGGTCAATCTCCAGTTTCTTCTCACCGGGGCCGCTAGTCCCTACTCCGCCGCCTTGGCGTGAAAGTATCACCCCTTTTCCCACTAAGCGCGGAGAAAGATACTCTAGTTGCGCTAATTCAACCTGCATCTTACCCTCAGGGCTTTTTGCGCGCCTGGCAAATATGTCGAGTATAAGCTGCGTACGGTCAATAGTCTTTTTGCCGATTACCTCCTCTAAATTCCTCTGTTGCGTACCCGAAAGGTTATGGCTGAATATTACCACATCTGCTGAAAGTTCTTGCGCGAGGGTGGCTAATTCCTGCGCTTTTCCCTTACCAATAAAAAGATTAGGAGTGATCTTATCGCAAAAACAAACTATGTTATCCAGCGCCTCTACTTTGCATGCTAAAACTAGCTCCTCTAACTCTAAAGCAGCTTCCTCAATATCGGGTTTTTCTTTATCCTGAAATAAATCTACGGTAACAAGTATTGCTCTTTCCATAATTTAGGATTTTATTTTAACGCTAATTTTAATTGCTTCATCTTTTGCGGAATATCCGTTTTTAAGCTTAACCCAGTTTATATCTGGATCTTTTCTAAACCACGTAAGCTGCCTCTTAGCGTAATGCCTGGTATTCATTTTTATCTGTGCTTTTGCTTCTTTAAGGTTAATATCGCCTTTTAAAAACCTAAAGGTTTCGCTGATCCCAATTCCGTATCTGCAGGTTTTTGATAAATTCTTATTTGAAAGCTTTTTAACCTCTTTTAACAACCCCTTCCTAAACATTGAATCTACGCGTTTATCTATCCTTGAATAAAGAGATTCCCTGTCCATATCAAAACAAAAAATCTTGATGTCATAGTCATCTTTCAAGCCGCGACGCTCTTTTTGAAGAACTGAAATCTTTCTTCCGGTTGCCCTAAAAACTTCTAGCGCCCGTATTATTCTTTTTAAATCATTCTGATGTATCTTCTTTGCTGCCTCCGGGTCTATCCTAAGAAGCATTTCGTATAAGAATCTATTGCCTTTTTCTGCTGCCAATCCATAAAGATCTTTACGTATTGACTTATTTATCCTTGGAGAATCAAATATGCCTTCCTTTAAAATGTGCATATACAAACCGGTACCCCCCACGAATATGGGAATTTTATTATTTAGGACTATTTTCTTCAGTGTTTTAAGGGCCTGTTTTCTGAAAGAATAAACGCTATAATCCTTATTCAAAGGAACATAACTGAACAGATGATGCTTTGCCATCTTTCTCAATCGACAGGAAGGTTTTGAAGAGAGTATATCCATCCCCTCGTAAATCTGCATGGAATCACAACAAAGAATCTCACCATTTATCTTTCTGGCAAGGTAAGCTGCGATTTCAGATTTACCGACAGCAGTAGGACCTACAATAAAAATTATCTTATTCTTAATTAAAGGCTTGCGGACCATTAAGGGCAGATTTTAATAGGATAACCTTTCCTGGAAAGCTCTCTGCTCAATTGCTCCGCTTCGCTGCGGGATTTGAACTTTCCGACTCTTACGGGATAGGCTTTTTTATTTAAGTTATACGATTCTTCCATATAGGCGGAAAAGCCACTCTCGGTGAGCTTACGCGTAAGTTTTTTTGCGTTATTTATGTCTGCAAAAGAACCTACCTGGACAGAATAATATGCCACTGTTGATTGAGCAGTAGGGACAGTTGATGCTTTTAAACCCACACCCTGCAACTTCTGCCTGATTTCTTCTCTGAATTTAGTTTTGGGGTAGTCACGCAACAACTCTTCATAGATTTCTTTTGCCCGAGCCAAATCGCCTTTAAGATAATAAACGTCAGCTAAAGCAATCCGGGACTCTTCTTTGAGTTTGTTATCGCCGAAGTTATTTATTACCAAAGAGAAACAATTTGCAGCCTTAGGATACTCCATCCTCTTAAGATAGCTTAATCCTAGAAAATAATAAAGCTCCGATGACTTATTATCGCCGGAGATTAAACTCTCTCCCTCGCTGATAGCCGAATCATAATCCCCTCTTAAAAAGTACATTTTTACCCTGTCAATATTAAGCGCATGTAAATATCCGGTAAGAAGACAAAGTGATAAAAGTGAAAATAACGTAGTAATAAATATAAGTTTTTTGTTATCTCTCATTCTTCTTTTTTGAAATTCTTACCTGTTCAGCTAGAATTATAGAATGCCTTCTTTCTTTTTCAGCCAAGCTAACATCATCTTTCATCTTGAAAGAGTCGGTATTAGGCCTAGGGGAATATTTAAATATATAAGCTGCATTAAACTCTAAAGACCTTACCAAGCTGAGCGTTTCTTTGAAATCAGAATCTTGCTCCGTAGGGAACCCTACGATTATATCAGTAGTAATCTTGCCTCCTTTAACAATTTTACGATATTTAGAGACTAATTCCAAATAGTTTTCTCTGGAATAGCCTCTATTCATAATCTTTAGAATCCGGCTGGAGCCTGATTGCACAGGAAGGTGTATTGTCTTGTCAATCTTTTTCAGGTCAGATACAGCTCTAAAGAGCTCCTGCGAAGCGTCTTTTGGGTGTGATGTTAAGAAATTAAAACTTCTAAGCTTCTTTAAAGAATTAACCTTATGTAATAGCTTGATAAAATCTACCTCTCCGTCATGATACGAATTCACATTCTGGCCCAATAAGGTGACGGACGTCACTCCTGCAGCAAGAGCTCTTTCTATTTCCTCAATGATATTCTCATGCTTACGGTGCCGGATAGGGCCGCGCACATAAGGAACTATGCAATATGAACAAAAATTTGAACATCCTTCTGAAATAATAACACTATAGCGCTTCTTATCCCTATAGAACTTACTGCGGTATATATCTTCCGGCCTTACGCTACCGTTAGTCTCCCATATCTTTCTTGAAATAATGCCTGCGCTTTCCCTATGTCTTCCATGGCTTCTCTTATCCAGCAAAAGTTTGCGTACTATCTGCGGGATTTTATCTATATCGCTGGGGCCAACAACAAAATCAACCAGCGGCGTCATGCTAAATATCCTCTGTTCATAATTCTTAGCCATACACCCCGTTATTCCTACTAAAGGCTTATTAAACAAAGAAACAGGCTTACGCTTCTGTTTCTTGACGTACTCTCCTATTAGAGAGATAACCCTGTCTTCTGCGTGTTTGCGGACTGAACAGGTGTTAAATAGCAGAATTTGTGCCTCGCGGAAGTCATCGGTAATCTTAAAGCCTTCTTTCTGCAAGAGGCCGCAAATTACCTCAGAATCTTTCTCATTCATCTGGCATCCGAAGGTGCGCAAAAGCACACGTAGCTTCTTCGGG
>CAZSQC010000037.1:0-280 GCA_964608955.1 uncultured Planctomycetales bacterium
CTACGCCGCGGGGAGGATTCCGGGTGGTTTCTTTAAAAGGGAAGGTAGGCCTTCGGAAAGCGAAATACTTACTGCCAGGTTAATAGACAGGCCTATCCGGCCGCTTTTCCCTAAGGGGCTGTACAATGATGTTCAGGTTATGGCGATTGTCCTCTCAAGCGACGGCGAGAATGACCCGGATATTCTTGCGGTTAACGGCGCTTCCGCTGCTTTGTGTATATCCGATATTCCTTTTAACGGCCCTCTCGGCCTAAAAATAGAAGCGCTCACGCACACTAAA
>CAZSQC010000037.1:290-8510 GCA_964608955.1 uncultured Planctomycetales bacterium
CAACGAATTTATAATTAATCCTACTTATACCGAACTTGATAACGCAGACCTTGAGGTTATTATAGCCGCAAATAAAAAAGGGATAGTCATGCTGGAGTCTAAGGCCAGGGAAGTTACCGAAGAGGAATATATGGCTTTGGTTAAGTTCGGGCATTCGCATCTGAATGAACTGATTTCTCTCCAGGAGGATTTTGCGAGAAGAAGTTCAAAACCTAAAGCTAATGTAGAATTTTTAAATACTCCCGAAGATTTAAGTTTGAAAGTAAACGAACTTGCTAAAGATAAGCTCCAGGAGGTTTACAGCCTCGGTAAAAAAGAGGAGCGCGAAGAGGCAGTGCATCTTTTGGCAAAAGATATCCAGGAAAAATTGGTCTCCGAAGGGTATACTCCGGGGCAGATTAAAATGGCTCTTGATGAAGTTGAATCAAGACAGGTCAGGAATAAGATATTAAATCAGAATACCCGGATTGACGGCAGGGGCTTTAAGGAGATTAGGCCTATTACTTGCGAGGTTTCTGTTTTGCCGCGTACACACGGGTCGAGCTTGTTTACCCGCGGGCAAACTCAAAGCCTTTCGGTTACTACTCTGGGGACAGGTGAAGATGAGCAGATGATCGAAGCATTAGAAGGAGAAAAATATAAATCTTTTATGCTGCATTATAGTTTTCCTCCTTTTAGCGTAGGGGAAACCGGTCCGGTACGCGGACCCGGCAGAAGGGAGATCGGGCACGGGGCTTTAGCTGAAAAGGCCCTTTTAGCGGTTATGCCTTCTAAAGAGGACTTCCCATACACAATCAGGGTCGTATCTGAAATCCTGGAATCCAATGGTTCGTCAAGTATGGCAACGGTTTGTGCCGCAACCTTATCTCTTATGGATGCCGGTGTACCTATTAAGAATACGGTAGCCGGGATAGCCTTAGGGCTTATAAAAGAAGGCGATAAGGAATTAATACTAACCGATATAGCAGGACTGGAGGATCACTTCGGAGATATGGATTTTAAAGTTGCCGGTACATATAAAGGGGTTACGGCAGTTCAGCTGGACCTAAAGATAGACGGAATATCCTTAGGGCTTTTGGAGAGGTGTTTATCCGAAGCTAAAGAGGCTAGAATGGCTATATTGGAAAAGATGAATTCTGCCTTACCTAAACCGAGAGAAGAATTATCCAGCTATGCACCGCGGATTGACGTCTTAAAGATTAATACGGAGAAAATAGGCGAACTTATCGGTCCGGGTGGCAAGAATATAAAGGCAATTATTGCCGCCACCGGCGCGAGCGTAGACATCAAAGATGACGGTACTGTGCTGGTGGGTTCAACTGATTCGGCCAAATCAGAGGCCGCAATAAAAATGATTAAAGCGATTACCGATGATATAGAAGTTGGGCGTGTTTATACGGGAAAAGTAAAGCGCATAATGCCTTTCGGGGCTTTTTGCGAAATCGCTCCGCGTAAAGAAGGCCTTGTGCATGTTTCAGAGCTTTCAGATAAATTCGTCAAGAACGTGGAAGAAGTCGTAAAGATCGGCGACGAGATTAAGGTTAAAGTTGTCGGCATAGATGAATTAGGCAGGATAAATTTAAGTAAAAAGCAGGCTGAGCAGTCCGGTTAATTTTTAAGAAGTGAAAGAAAAAAGGCTCAATGAAATAAAAGGCGTAATATTAATTGCGATAGGCATTATGGCTTTAGCCAGCCTTATCAGATTTGAACGCCTTGACCTGCCGTTCTACACTTCATATCCAAATTACCCCCCTAAAAACCTACTTGGTATTTTCGGCGCATACTTAGGAGAGATAATAGTCTTTCTTTTTGGCAGACCCACCAGTTTTGTTTTTCCGGCACTAGTGATTTTGCTGGGCGTTAAATTCTTCCGTCAGGGTAAACCTTATCTTAGTTTTCCAAGGATAATGGGTATGCTGGTATTATTAATCTCGGTGAGCTCCATTATAGGAATGTTTTATCTTTCCAGCGAGAATGCGCGTTTCTACTATGCGGGTTTCTTCGGCGCCTTGCTTTCCAAGGTTATTACCGCTTATTTTAGCAGATTAGGTGGATTTATCGTGTTTATTACTTTCGGGCTGTTATCATTTGCTCTGGTAACGGAAACCCTTTTATCTTCTATTTTTGAAAAGTTTACCGAAAAGGTTAAAACTTTTTTCTCTTCTTTATTTAATTTTCGTAAAAGAAGCAGGATTGACATTAAACCCAAGGTTGTTCCGTTGTCTAAACCAAAGTTTTTCGAAAAGAAAGAAAAAGTTGCTCCTTTGGTTAAGCCTTTATCAGGTATAGCTAAGCAGGAGGTTCAGCCTATTAAGCCCAAAATACAGATTAACGCAAAATCTTTAGAGCCCTCTGCGGTTAAGGTCAAGCCTCAGGAGTTAAAAATCGGTGACTATCGTCTGCCTTCTATTGACCTGCTTGATGAATCGCTTCCTCCGGAGGCAAGGCAGATAAAAGAAGACCTAGAGGCTAACGCGCGCATATTAGAGGATACGCTGGGTGATTTCGGCATAACTTCCAAAGTTACGGATATTGAGCGCGGCCCTATTATAACGCGCTACGAATTGGAGCCTGCCCCGGGAGTAAAGCTTAGCCGCATAGTTACTTTAAGCGATGATATAGCGTTGAGCATGAAAGCGCAGTCGGTTAGGATATTGGCTCCTATCCCGGGCAAGGACAGGGTGGGGATAGAAGTTCCAAATTCTCAGGGAACTTTTGTTTATTTAAAAGAAGTCTTCGCTTCCACCCAGTTTCAGAAAACCAGCAATCCTTTAACGCTTGCGTTGGGTAAAGATATAACCGGGCAACCGATAATAGCGGATTTAGACGATATGCCGCATCTTTTAATAGCCGGTACTACCGGTTCAGGCAAAACAGTTTGCGTGAACTCCCTGATTTTATCGTTGCTTTTTAAGAATTCTCCTGCAGATTTGAAATTTGTCATGATCGATCCGAAAATGGTTGAGCTTATGCCTTTTAACGGATTGCCGCATTTGCTGTGTCCGGTTGTGACCGATTCTAAGAAAGCCTACACTGCTTTAAATTGGGTTGTCGGTGAGATGGAGGAGCGCTATCGTCTTTTAGCCAAGGTAGGCGCAAGAAATATAGAATCTTATAACGAAAAACAGGAGAAACTTCCCTATATAGTTGTGATTGTAGATGAATTTGCCGATTTGATGAGCGTTGCGCGCGATCAGACCGAGACAGCGGTGCAGCGTTTAGCGCAACTTTCCAGGGCAGTAGGCATTCACCTGATACTGGCTACCCAGAGGCCTTCCGTAAATGTAATCACCGGAGTTATCAAAGCAAACTTGCCTGCCAGAATTTCTTTTAAAGTAGCTTCTAAGGTTGATTCGCGTACTGTTTTGGATATGAACGGAGCAGATAAGCTTTTAGGTAAGGGAGATATGCTCTTCCTGCGCCCGGGAGAATCAAGGCCTATACGTATCCAGGGTACGCTGATAAGCGATAAAGAGATTGAGAAAGTCGTGGAGTTCATAAAATCGCAGGCTGATCCGGTTTATGATGACCAGATACTTAAAGAGCAGCAAAAGAGCTCCATGAATAATAACGAAAAAGACGAGATGTATGATGAAGCAGTGAAGGTGGTAATGGAGAGCAACCAGGCGTCTGTTTCTATATTGCAGAGAAGAATGCGTTTAGGGTATACCCGTGCTGCACGTATTATTGATATGATGGAGATGGACGGTCTTGTGGGACCTTATGAAGGCAGTAAGCCTAGAAGGATCCTGATTGACAGAGAGGCTTGGTTAAAAGAATCCGTTCTTAAGGCGGAAGGCAAGGCTTAAAATGAATATAGAATTAGTCGGAGAGAGGCTAAAAAAGATACGCCAGGAGAAGGGTTTTTCCCTGGAAGATATACAAAAGAAGACCAAGGTGCATATTAACATTCTTAAGGCGATAGAAGGAGAGAGCCTTACTAACTTAAGCCCGGTATATTTAAAAAGCTTTATCAAGATTTATTGCAAGGCTCTTGGAGTGGAACCTAAGGATTATATCCCTGATTTAAAAGAAGCTGCTCCTAAGGTCGTTATTGCCCCTAAGGCCGGCTTATCTAAGGCAGAGTTTATCGGCAGGATTGGTAAGGGTTTAAGTTTTTTTAAAGCCAATAAAGAATTGCGGAGGAAATTATTTCTGGCGATAGCTGCGTTCTTTTTGCTCTTTCTGTTGCTACGGATAGGCGGATGTATTGTATCGAAGTTTAAAAGAGCTTCAAACGAATCTGCGCTTATCCAGAGAAGGGCTGATGTTGTGCAGCCTGCAGTTCCAAAAGACAAAATTAAGCAGGCGCAGCAGTATACTCCGAAAAGTTTGCCTAAAGACGCTTCGGGCCAGATAAGGCTGGTGATAAGCGCAAAAGAAAACTGCCTAGTTTATGTAAAGAGCGATGGCAGAGTTGTGTTTCATAGGGTGCTGGAAAAAGGAAGGTCTGATACCTGGAAGGCGAAAGATAAGATTGAGCTCTCTTTGGCTAACCCTTGGGCTGTTGAGCTGACTGTTAACGGCCAGCGTTTTACAAATCTGGGTAAAAGGGGCCAACCCTTAAAGAATATCGTTATTACCGAAAAAGAAGGCTTAAGGATTACTAGGTGAAACCTAAGGTTGGTATATTAAGCTTAGGTTGCCCGAGAAACCTGGTAGATTCGGAGTCGATCTCCGGAAGGCTTATTAAAAAAGGCTACCGGATCGTCGATATAGATAAAGCTCGAATAGCCATTGTAAATACCTGTTCTTTTATAAAAGATGCCAAAGAAGAGTCGATAGACGTTATTCTTGACTTGATAAATCTCAAGAAAGAAGGTAAGGTCAAGAAGGTAATTGTTTACGGTTGTCTTTCCGAACGTTACAAGGATATTTTGGCCAAAGAGCTTCCTGAAGTTGACGCTTTTGTGGGGCGCGTCCTTCTTGACAGCGATACTCAGCGTTTTAAGATTACGCCAAGGCATTATGCATACCTTAAGATCTGCGAAGGTTGTGTCAATCAGTGTAGTTTTTGTGTAATTCCTAAGATTAAGGGCAAGTTTCAAAGCCTGCCGGTTGAATCGATCTTAAAAAAGGTCGATATCTTAAGCCGGGAGAAAGTCTCGGAGCTTAATATTATCGGGCAGGATATTTCTGGATTCGGGCTGGATATTAAAGGAAAGCCTTTCTTACCTGAGCTTTTAAAATTTGTTGTAAAAAGGGCTCATAACATAGGATGGATAAAGCTCCTTTATTTAAACCCCCTCAGGGTTGATACTAATCTTTTGGAAGTAATTGCCGGGGAAGAGAAGATCTGTAAATATATAGATTTGCCCCTGCAGCATATAAATAACCGGATCTTAAAGATGATGAACCGGGGGATTACGAAAGAGGGCATTTTTTCTGTTATTGAGAAAATACGCAAAAGAATACCCGGTGTTTTTATCCGCACCAGCTTTATCGTAGGCTTTCCGGGGGAGACTGAAAATGAATTTAAGGAGTTGCTCTCGTTTGTTAAAGACTTAAAATTTGAAAGGCTGGGTGTTTTTAAATATTCGCGCGAAGAAGGAACTAAGGCCTATGATTTTAAAGGGCATTTAAGCGAATCAATTAAGAACGAACGTTTCGAAAGGATTATGCAAGCGCAGCAGCAGATTTCAACCCTGGTTAACAGTAGTTTTATGAATAGAAAGATAAAAGTCCTTGTGGACGATGTAAAAGAAGGAGAGTATATAGGCCGTACAGAGTTTGATGCCCCGGAGGTAGACGGGTTGGTTTATATAAAAAGCAAAAGGAGGATTTCTCCGGGTGATTTCGTAGAAGTTTTGGTAACCGATACTTTAGAATATGATTTGGTAGGTCAGGAGGTATAAATGAATTTGGCTAACAGATTAACGATGATGCGAGTTTTACTTACTTTTGTATTTCTTTTCTTTTTCTCTTTGCAGGGCCTTTTGCCCAAAGCAATAGCATTTGCAGTGTTTACCGTAGCGGCGCTCTCCGACCTTTTTGACGGTTTGATTGCTAAGAGGAGGAATATGATTACGGATTTCGGCAGGTTAATGGATCCTATTGCGGATAAAATACTTGTTTTAGCGGCTTTTTCAGCTTTCCTCGAAATGCAGATAATAGAATCGTGGATGTTTGTTATTATAGTCTCAAGAGAGATAATTATTACCTCGTTAAGGCTTTTTGCGCTGAACAAAGGAAAAATACTTTCCGCGGTCAAAGCCGGTAAGCATAAGACGGCCTCGCAGATGGGGGTCATATTCTATATTCTTGTTTTTGTTGTGGTAAAGGAGGCGGTTAAAAGCTATTCCGTCTGGAATCCTGTTTGGGAAGAGTATTTCAGAAAGAGTATCAATATCCTTATGTTTATCACCGTGGGATTAACTCTCTATTCCGGCCTTTCTTACTTATGGGAAAACCGTAAGGTAATTACTAAATTGTAATGCGCAGCTTTCTGGTAAATTTAATAAGCACATTCTTCTATGTTGGATACCTTCCATTTATTCCCGGCACTTTTGCCAGCATTGCGGCAATCTTGTTTTTTGTTCTTTGTAGGCATCTTGGTTTCTCGGAAGTATTAATGACCTTTCTTATAATTACCGCGGGGTTTTTGGTCTGCGGCTCTTCTGAAAGAAAATCAGGAAAAAAGGATCCGGGTTTTATCGTGATAGACGAAGTGGCCGGAATGTTCATCAGTCTTTTATTCCTGCCTTATAGCCTAAAGATATTGGCGCTGGGTTTTCTGCTCTTTAGGATATTAGATACCTTAAAGCCTTTCCCCGCCGGTTGCCTTGAGAGAAGAAGAGGCGGAATCGGTATTATGTCGGATGATATTATTGCAGGGTTTTATACCAATATCATTCTTCATTTTGTGGTAAGTTTTACTTCTTTTAAGACTTCATAATAAGGGCCTTTTGCTCCGAGCGTACTCTTAACAAGCATAATCTTTTGCGCACTGAACTCTAGCGGTTCTGCTTTAAGTTGTGCGATATTTTCTATTCTTAGCGGGAAGTCTTTAAGAATAATATTATCTTTTACCCTCCCTAAGGTTATATGCGGGATAAAATCTTTTCTCTCGTCAGCAGAAACTCCACTTGATAAAAGCATGTCTAATTCAATAAATAGCGCCTTTGTCTCCTTAGCGCCCGTATTAATTCCGGCGTAGATGATTCTGGGTTTGGTTATGTTTGGGAAGGCAGAAAGGTAAGGAATTTTTACGGCGTAGGGTTTGGTCTTTTGCGCTATTTGGGTTAGAATATCCGATATGCGGTTTATTTCTTTTTCGTCAGTTTCCCCGATGAACTTTAAGGTGATATGCAGATTATTTTTTTCGACCCATTTTATAATCTGGTTACCTGAATAAATCTTGCTCTGGATGTCGCAGAGAGAATTTCTTACGGAGTAGGGTATTTCAAGGGCAATAAATGTGCGCATGAATTTATTTGCCGATTATAAAAGACCCCAGTAATTTTAGGGAATTTAAGACTGCCTGAGATATTACCTTCCGGCGGCTCCCTTTAAAAACAAATTTTTTGCAGAGAGTCTTTCTATTGTCGCTTACGGCGATAAATACTGTTCCTTTGGGCTTTAAGGGTGTAGAGCCTGTTGGCCCGGCAATCCCGGTAATCCCGATTCCAAGATCGGCTTTACTAATTTTTCTTATGCCTTTACTCATTAGTATCGCTACTTTCTCCGAGACCGCGCCTTCTTTATTAATGATATCAACCGGAATTTTAAGGATGGATACCTTAGAGCTGTTGCTGTAGGCTACTACTGCGAGCAGTAAATATCTGGAACTGCCGGGTTGTTTAGTAAGGGAGCTTGAAAGCAGTCCTCCAGTGCAGGACTCCGCGATACCGAGGGTAAGTTTTCTTTCTGTAAGAAGATTATGAATATACAGAGTAATATCGTTCATAGCTGCTAATATTATAGCTCTTTTAAGCCCCTTGACAAGTCAGGATTTTATGTTATATTAATAACAATAATCTTCAGGGCTTTCGCTATTAAATTAGCGAACCTGCTATGTCAATAAAGGCAGGGGGGTGAGATTCCCGACCGGCGGTTTAGCCCGCGACCTAAAAGTAAAATACTTTTTTGGATGATCTGGTGAAATTCCAGAGCCGATAGTAGAGTCTAGATGAAAGAAGATTTAATTTATTTTATGCCCGAAGATTCCATTCGGGTTTTTTATTTTTAGGGGGTAAGTTATGCTCAATTCGATACCGGAAG
>CAZSQC010000038.1:0-7995 GCA_964608955.1 uncultured Planctomycetales bacterium
AGGCTGCACCGGTTTACTGAAAGAGATATTATTCGGGCCCGCAAGAGTAGATGACGGATCACAAAACCTGATAGGCGCTTTAAAAACATCTATGGGTTCTCTGGGCGCCTCAAATTTAAAAGAGATGCATGACGTTGAAATAATAATAGCGCCTTCCATACAAACAGAAGGAAAAATATTCCAAGTCGGCCAAAGAGTAGGAATGGGAAAATAATATGGCAAAGAAAATAAAGAAGTTTAAAAGAACAAAAGAAAAGAAGGCTCCCAAGATTATGCTCAGGCAAACTGTTATAATCCTGGATTTCGGTTCGCAATATACGCAGCTAATTGCCAGAAGGGTTAGAGAAAATAAAGTTTTCTCGAAGATCATTCCTTACAACACAAGCGCAAAAGAAATAGCGGCAATGAACCCGAAAGGAATTATACTCTCCGGAGGACCTGCCTCGGTAACAGACAAAAAGAGCCCTGTTCCGGATAAAGGCATATTCAAGCTTGGTATACCCATTCTTGGCATATGTTATGGCATGCAGGTTATCGCAGAAGAGCTCGCAGGGAAAGTAAAACATACCCGCGCAAGGGAATACGGAAAAGTAGAACTCTTCATAGACGATAATAGAGACCTTTTTTCACACGTACCGGGAAATTTTACCTGCTGGGCAAGCCACGGAGACTTTGTGACCAAGATACCTGCGGGATTTCATGTAAGCGCACATACCACCAACACGCCGATAGCCGCAATATCAAACCCCAGAAAAAAGATATTTGCCGTACAATTTCACCCCGAAGTAACGCACACCGAAAAAGGAAACCAGATACTGGGAAATTTTCTGTTTAAGATTTGCGGTTGCCTTGGCCGCTGGACAATGCAGAATTTCATCAGAGAAACAATCGAAAATACCATCAGGGCCGTAGGCAAAGAAAAGGTAGTCTTAGGATTAAGCGGCGGCGTTGATTCTTCAGTAGTAGCATTACTGCTTCATAAAGCAATCGGAAAAAATTCACGGTGCATTTTCATTAATAACGGGTTACTAAGAAAAGACGAGCCTGAACAGATAAAGAAAGTTTTCCGGGATGTATACCATCTAAACCTGGATTACGTTGATAGAAGTAAAAAATTCCTGGCGCGCTTAAAAGGAGTCACCGATCCGGAAGAAAAGAGAAAAATAATAGGGGATGAATTTGTAAAAACTTTTGAAGAAGAAGCTGATAAGGTCAAGGGGGTGAAGTTCCTGGCACAAGGGACTTTATATCCTGACGTTATCGAATCAATTTCCCCTAGCGGAGCTCCGAGCAAGAAGATTAAAAGCCATCACAACGTAGGCGGATTACCGGAGCACATGAAATTAAAACTCTTAGAGCCCCTGCGCGAAATTTTCAAGGATGAGGTACGCGCAATAGGAAGAGAATTGGGGCTTCCGGATTCAATAGTATTAAGACAGCCCTTTCCAGGCCCCGGGCTTGCAATACGCATAATCGGGGAAGTAACCGAAGAAAGATTAGAAATTCTTCGAGAAGTAGACAAAAGGGTTATTGAAGAAATCCGGGCGGCTAACCTTTACGAATCCATCTGGCAATCATTTGCAATTCTTCTTCCCGTTAAAAGCGTAGGAATCATGGGAGATGAGCGCACCTATGAAAATGTTGTTGCGATAAGGTGCGTTTACAGCATGGATGGCATGACTGCCGACTGGGTAAAGCTTCCCTATGATTTACTGGGAAAAATATCTAACCGGATTATCAACGAAGTAAAAGGCGTTAACCGCGTTGTTTACGACATATCCTCAAAGCCGCCGGCTACTATAGAGTGGGAATAGACTGTTTTTAAACCGCTTGATTTTAAGCAACTTAAGCTTGTGCTATGCCTCACAGTGAATTTATCCATCTACACTTACACACCCAATACAGCCTTCTTGACGGAGCCTGCCGTCTGCCGGAATTACTAAACCTGGCAAAGGAATACAAAATGGATTCACTCGCGATAACCGACCACGGAAACATGTTCGGAGCGGTTGATTTCTATCTGGAGGCGCAAAAAGCAGGAATTAAACCTATAATAGGCTGCGAGACATACGTTGCTCCCGGCAGTCGCCTTGAAAAGAGTTCGGGGAGTATAGAAGAAGCCTCCTATCACCTGATACTCTTGACGAAAGACGAAACCGGTTATGAAAATCTAATGAAGCTCGTTTCCCTGGCTTACCTGGAAGGATTCTATTACCGCCCGCGAATCGAGATTCTTTCAAAGCACTCCAAAGGCCTCATCGGGCTAAGCGCCTGTCTCAAAGGAGAGATCCCTGTACTCCTGCAGCAAGACAGATTTAACGAAGCCTTAAAATGCGCAGACGCCTATTACAGCATACTCGGGAAAGATAACTTTTTTCTTGAGCTGCAGGAAAATGCCATTCCGGAACAAAAAAAAGTCAACGAAGGATTAATCCGTATCAGCAGAGAGCTTAAAATACCCCTGGTAGCAACAAATGACGTGCACTACCTGACTAAAGAAAGAGCCAGCGCTCATGAAGCCCTGCTATGTATACAGACACAGACAACGTTGGATGACCCTAACAGAATGCGCTTTCAAACGGATGAATTCTATTTTAAATCTCCCCAGGAAATGAAAAAAATGTTCAAGGACATCCCTGAGGCCATCAGCAATTCTCTTGAAATTGCATCGAGGTGCAACCTGGAACTTAACTTTAGCCAGATACACCTTCCGAAATACGACCCTCCGGTAGGCGAGACAAAAGAAGGTTACCTTAAAAAATTATGCGAAGAAGGACTAAAAAGAAGGTATAAAGAGATAACTCTCGATATAAAAAAGCGCCTCGAAGAAGAATTAACCACCATTTCAAAAATGGGTTTTGTAAGCTACTTCCTGATTGTCTGGGATTTTATACACTACGCTAAAAGTAAAGGCATACCCGTAGGGCCGGGAAGAGGTTCGGCAGCAGGAAGCCTGGTAAGTTATCTTTTAGGGATTACCGACTTAGACCCCTTAAGGTATGGCCTTATATTCGAAAGGTTTTTAAACCCTCAAAGAATGGGGCTGCCTGATATCGATATTGATTTCTGCTATGAAAGAAGGCAGGAAGTAATAGAATACGTAACGCAAAAATACGGACAGGAAAATGTAGCCCAAATTATCACGTTCGGTACTATGCAGGCGCGCGCAGTAGTAAGGGATGTGGGGAGAGTAATGGGGTTAAGCTATGCCGAGGTTGACCGTATAGCAAAAATGATACCGGCTGAGCTTGACATCACCTTGAAAAAGGCGCTTGAGAGCGAACCTGAATTAAATAATCTTTATAAAAATGACCCTCAAATAAATAAATTAATCACTACGGGCCTCGCGCTGGAAGGGCTTAACCGTCACGCTTCGGTTCATGCCGCAGGAGTGGTAATCGCGGATAAACCATTAAGCTGCTACAGCCCGCTTTTTAAATCAAGCGACGATCAAATTACTACGGGGTTTAGCATGGGAATCCTTGAAAAGATAGGCCTTCTTAAGGTAGACTTTCTCGGATTAAGAACATTAACGGTAATTGATCAGGCAGTTAAAATAATTAAAAAGACAAAAGACAAGGGAGTTGATATAGAAAATCTGCCGCTTGATGACAAAAATACCTATAAACTTTTATGTTCAGCTCAAACCATAGGAATATTCCAGATTGAAAGTTCGGGGATGAGGGACCTTCTTAAAAAACTGGAGCCCGAGAGGTTTGAAGACTTAATAGCCTTGCTCGCCTTGTACCGGCCCGGACCCATAGGCTCAGGAATGCTTGATGACTTCATTAAAAGAAAACACAACCAGGTGCCAATAAAGTACGAACATTCTAAGCTCGAACCCATCCTAAAAGAAACTTACGGTATTATGGTATACCAAGAACAGATCATGCAGGCTGCTTCTACCTTAGCGGGATTTTCTCTCGCCCAAGCGGATATACTGCGCAAGGCCATGGGGAAAAAAATACCCGAAGTCATGGAAAAACAACGCAGCAGCTTTATTCTGGGCTGCACAAAAAACGGCATAAAAGAGAGCACTGCCACGAAGATATTTGACCTCATTGAATACTTTTCAGGTTATGGATTTAATAAATCACATTCTACGGCATATGCCCTTATTTCCTACCGCACTGCTTTTCTAAAAGCAAACTATCCAGTAGAATTTATGACTGCGCTTCTGACTTCAGAAAGAGACAACACAGATAAAATTGTAGAGTACGTAAGCGAAGCGCAGCGCATGGGCATAACGGTGCTGCCGCCTGATATTAACGAAAGCTCCGGGGTATTTACGGCCATGGACGAAAGATCGATAAGGTTCGGATTGCTTGCGGTAAAAAATGTAGGTGCCGGGGCAGTCGAATCCATAGTCCAAGCCAGGGAAAACGGTAAATTCTTATCGCTGGAAGACCTTTGCCAAAGAATAGACCTGCGGATAGCGAACCGCAAGGTTTTAGAAAGCCTGATAAAATGCGGGGCAATGGATTCATTTAAAACCGCCAGGGCGCAGATGTTTGCTTCTCTAGACACAATTCTGGATAGCGCGTCCCGCTCCCAAAAGGATAAGGCAAAAGGACAGCTTTCTTTTTTTGACACCGGCTTAATAAAAAACGGTTTTGCTAACCAAGGCGCTAATATTCCTCACGTAAAAGAATGGCCGGAACCACAACTTTTATCGTTTGAAAAGGATATGCTGGGCTTTTACATCAGCGGCCATCCTCTTGCGCGTTACGCCCGGCAGCTTAAGAGATTTGTTTCATCATCCATAAAAAATCTCCATGAGCATAAAGACGAGGATGAAATAAAGATAGTTGGGCTTATTTCAAAGATTAAGAATACCACTACCCGCGCCAAACAAGAAAAGATGGCAATCCTTAAACTTGAGGACCTTGAGGGATCAGTAGAACTCCTGGTATTCCCAAGATCCTACCAGAGAGTAGCGCGCTATATCCAGCCTAATACAGTAGTACTGGTCAAGGGAACCTTAAACTTAAAAGAAGATACGCCAAAAGTATTAGTTAATGACCTTTTCCCGTTTGATGAGATATACAAGCTGATAAGCGCAATGACAATAAACCTTTCAGGCTTAAGGGACAACGTATTCTCTACGTTAAAAAACATGCTTGCTTCTTACAAAGGCAATATTCCTATTTACCTTAACTTAGATACCCCGTCTAAATCCCGGGTGCAATTAATCGTAGGTGAAAATTTTTACGTAATGCCTTCAGAAAAACTTATTTACGATATAGAAGAACTTCTGGGAGAGGAAAGGCTTAAATTAGTCTTGACATCGTAACATTTTGCTGTTATTATAGTTAAGCATAAAGCCCGTATCTTATAAGGCAGGAAGGACAAAATGACTAAAAAAGACATAATACTAAAAGTAGCTGACGAAACAGGTTTGAAACAAATAGACGTAAAACTTGTGGTACAGAAAACTTTTGACTGCATAGTAGAGGCCCTAGTCAGAGGGGAAAAAATAGAACTTAGAAACTTCGGAGTCTTTAAGATCAAACAAAGAAAGAGCCGTACCGGAAGGAATCCGCGCACCAATCAAGTAATACCAGTCCCACCGCGAAAGGTCGTAGTCTTTAAATCCGGGTTAGAGATGAAGCAAAAGGTAAAATAAAAACAACCCTAATCAAACTAACATACAAAACTTCTTAAGAAAACTACATGTACAAAAAAGTAACAGGAACTAAGGATATCCTGCCGGAAGAGGCAGTTATCTGGCAAAATATCGAAAACGCTTGCAGGAAGATATTCAGGCTATATAACTACTGCGAAATAAGAACGCCCCTTATAGAAGACGCCTCTCTTTTTAACCGCTCCCTGGGAGAATCAGCAGAAATAGTCCAAAAACAGATGTTCATTTTTCAAAACAAAGACGAATTATACGCCTTAAGGCCTGAAGGAACAGCTTCTATTGTCCGGGCATATATTGAAAATAACATTGATAAATCTTCGCTTTTTTCGAAATTTTATTATATGGGACCGATGTTCAGGTTCGAAAGGCCTCAAAAAGGAAGACTACGTCAGTTCAGTCATATCGGCTGTGAAGCAATAGGCTCCTGCGACCCCCGGCTTGATACGGAAGTAATATCTTTGGCAAGCGGCATTCTGAATGAGATAGGAATTAATGACGCGAAAATCAGGATTAATTCACTGGGCTGCTCAAAAGATAAAGACAAGCTATCTAAGGACCTGCGCGAAAAGTTAGAAGCTAACAGCGAAAGCCTTTGCGAAGACTGTAAAAAAAGGCTACAAACCAACGTATTAAGGATACTCGACTGCAAAACAGAATCATGTAAGAAAATCATCGCAAATTTAGAATCCGGGCATAGCCATCTCTGCGAAGATTGCAAGGCGCACTTTGAAGAGGTAAAAAGAGGGCTTAATCTTCTGGGAATTAAATATGAGCTAGATAATACTCTGGTACGCGGATTAGATTATTACACACAAACCGTATTTGAAATAAGCCACGAAAATCTCGGCTCTCAGGATGCTATAGGGGCTGGAGGAAGATACAATAACCTAGTCAAAGAGCTTGGCGGCCCTGATTTGGGAGCAACCGGATTTGCATTCGGAACAGAAAGAATTATTATTGCCTCGCAAAAGAGCAAAGAAGCAGAAAATAGCGATCTAATTTTTATAATAACCTTAGGGGAAGAAGCAGAAATAAAAGGCCTAGAAACCCTCAACCTGCTGCGCAGAAATGGAATAAGAGCAGATATGGACTATGAAGGTAAATCCGTCAAAGGCGCCATGCGCAGGGCAGGCGACTTAAACTCAAAATACGCCCTGATAATAGGAGAGAATGAATTAAAAAAAGGCGTATTTACTTTAAAAAATATGCAGACCGGTGGCCAGTCCGAGATTACCGCTCAAAACCTGATAAAGGAATTAAAATGCTAAGAACCCATAACTGCGGAGAATTAAAACTCTCTGACATAGATAAAGAAGTCACGCTTTGCGGTTGGGTTGCGCGCAGGCGCGACCACGGTAAACTTATTTTCATAGACATAAGGGACAGGTTCGGTTTTACCCAGGCGGTATTTATCCCTAAAGAATCGGGAGAATCTTATAAATTAGCACAGGACCTAAGGAGTGAATTCGTAGTTATGCTTAGGGGCAAGGTAAATAAAAGGCCCCAAGGGACGATAAACGAAAAAATCCCAACCGGCCAGGTAGAAATACTTGTAAAAGAACTACAAATATTAAATATTAGCGCAAACCCTCCGTTTGAAATAATCGACGGCCTGGAAATTACCGAAGAGGCACGCCTCAAATATCGCTATTTAGACTTAAGACGCAATAAGATACTTGAGAATTTAAAAATGCGCAGTTTATTATACAGAATCACCCGCTCTTACCTTGACTCAAAACTGTTCCTGGAATGCGAAACTCCAATACTTACAAAATCAACGCCTGAGGGCGCCAGAGATTATCTGGTTCCTTCTAGACTGAATCCCGGACAGTTTTATGCCCTTCCTCAATCACCGCAGCTATTCAAACAGATATTGATGGTCTCCGGTATCGAAAGATACTACCAAATAGCAAAATGCTTCAGGGACGAAGACCTAAGGGCAGACCGCCAGCCTGAATTCACGCAGCTTGACCTGGAAATGTCTTTTGTTTCCGAAGAGGATATATTTTTAATCATTGAAGAACTCATGTCAAAAATTTTTAAAGAAATAAAAGGAGTAGAATTAAAGACTCCTTTTATGCGCTTGACATACAAGGATGCTCAAGAAAAATATAAAAGTGACAAACCTGATTTACGCAAAGAACTTAATACGGAATTTGCTTTTACCTGGATAACCGATTTCCCGATGTTCAAGTTTAACAAGGATGAAAACAGGTGGGAAAGCGAACACCATCCTTTTACCGCTCCGGCAGAAGAAAGCCTTCCGTTACTTGAGTCTGACCCCGCATCGTGCAAATCGCGTTCCTACGATTTAGTGCTGAACGGAGTAGAGCTGGGTTCCGGTTCCATAA
>CAZSQC010000039.1:0-7974 GCA_964608955.1 uncultured Planctomycetales bacterium
GCTTGATATGCCTTCTCTCCTTTAGTATGGAGGATAAAAGACGTATGCCGAGAGTAACTCTGCTTGTAGAAATAAAGGAAATCCGCATTATCTTTATTTCATGATATCTGACAACATATATATGCCTTTTCTAAATACGCAGCCTATTGGGCAAAACTTCTTCCGGCGGAAATCTTGATATGCCTGGCCATTCCAGATTCCCCCTAAAGAATCCTTATAAACATTACCGCAAAAACTCAAATTAAAGTCTTCCAGTCGGTAACAACCCAAAACATCTCCATTCGGCCTTATAGTAAGATAAGTCCAAGGCTTATAGCATAAATTTATAAAAGAAGATACTGATTTACCGTGCCTAATACTATTTTTACTATTAACCACATTAATATCTTTAAGAAAATTATCGAAATTATTCTTGATTCCGGATTTACTTAACAAAGATGCGCATCCTTCAACTTTCTCTATCTCTTTTTCATTCAAACCAAATGCTTCTAATAAATCAGTTCTACCTATTGGCTTAATAAATTCAACTTCATCAAAATGATAGTCTTTGGCAAAATTAACTATCTCCGGTATCTTATCGAAATTTAGCTTTGTTATTACGCTTCTTAAAACTAAAACAAAACTTTTAGACTTATTCTTTGATATATAGCCGATATTATCTAGTAGAACATTATAATCAGCCATGCTTATACTAGGCCGGATCTTAGAAAAAGTCTCGAACTTTCCTGAATGCAGACTTATTATCAACCTCCACAAAGGAACCTTTAACAATAAATCAGCCAATCCCGGATTAAGATTAAGTCCATTAGTAACTAATTCTACTCTGAATCTATAATTCTTGGTTAACTCCAAGATTTGCTGTATTTTTGAATGCAAAAGTGGCTCACCCTCCCCATAGTAAACTATATTCCTTACCCCTAGAAACCTGAATTCTTCTAAGAGATCCTTAATTTTATCAAAATTAAGCTCTTGCAAGCTACCTTGCGCTGGGATACCATAAATATCTGAATGGTAGGGACACATCCTACAGGCAACATTACAATGATTAGTAATCATTAGCCCGACAGTGATTGGTCCAGAGTATGCTTTACTTCCGTTCAAGAAGCCCCTTAAAATACTCAAACCTTTATTGCTTAAAGAAACCATTGTAGCCTCATGGTAAATTTAACTAAGAATTTATCTTATCTCTGGCAGTAAAATAAGTCAACAAAAGAAAGGATCTTAAATCAAACTATTGTTTAGCTAGCTTGACTATAAAAGGTAGGATCTGATTGCCTAAAAGCTCTCCGATTGAGCCAAGCTTAGCAGCTCTTTCAGAAAAACTCATGGAACCGTCGCTTTTGACATTGCCACCGCATACCAATAAAGGAACAGGGTCAGCCGTATGCGCTTTCACTGCGCAAACAGTAGAATGATCCGCGGTAATAGCAATAATGGTATTCTTTATATCCAAATTTGGCAGGAGGCTTGAAAAAAAGTATTTATCGATTGCTTCTATACTTTCTTTTTTAAGCTTGAAATCTCCGTCGTGCGCAGGCTCATCCGGGCCTTTTAAATGCACATATATCCCGTCATACTTCTCGATAGAATCAAGCGCGATCTTCGCCCAAACAGGATAATCTACATCTAAATGTCCGCTGGATTGAGGCACATCAATAATATCTATCCCTGTTAATAATGCGATGCCTTTTTCAACCGGCATTTGCACGAAAGAACCGAACTTCAGGTTAAACTGTTCTTTTATTGGAGGAAAACTCGGAAGATGATCGCCGGCGTCACGCGAGAGGATAAGATTCCCGGGCATTTTTCCTTCACTTATCCTTTTTTTATTAACTGCTGCCTCATTAAGCACTTTTATCGATTTCTCGGTAAACTCATTTAATAACTTAGCGGCTTCTATTGCGGCAAGGTCTTTTTCATACCCCGGCATAGGCTCTGAAACACTAACGCTATTCTCAAACTTCTCTTTAGCAACACCGAAAACCCCTTCGCGGTCATAAGCAGGATCCGTATTGGTAATCCATCCGGAGAGTTTCTGATGCATACCTCTTATAACCAGTATGCCGCGGTGCCCTATCGTGCTCTTAAACTCAAATGTACCGCTTGATAAAGTGACCTTTGTATTTATCTCCTTGGCGAGCGCAACTGCTTCTTCGGTAGTAAGGTTTCTTCCCACCCTGCGGTCCTTTATAGTCTTTTCATCCTGCGCAACAGTGGCAAAATTAACCCTAAAGGCTACATCTCCGTCGTTTACCTTGAGGCCTTCCGCAAAAGATTCCAGCGGTCCGCGCCCGGTATAATACTTATGGGCATCATAGCCTAATAAACTTATAACCGCAATATCGGACTCCGGTGCAATGCCTTTACCTACAGGGTAAACTATCCCCAGCTTACCGCTCTGTGCTAAACGGTCCATATTAACAGTCAAGGCTGCTTCAAGCGGAGTCTTATTATTTAATTCTTTTACCGGAAGATCTCCTAGACCGTCAAGCACTATGTAAATAATTTTTTTCATTAATTATACCCCCGTTAACATTTCGAAAATCCGCAGGCGTGGCATTTCATACAGCCTTCTTCATGGCGCAAGGCGCCTCCGCAATCAGGGCAAACGCCTACAATATCCCCTCCGAGGCTATCACCGGAATCAAAAACTACATGCTCATCGTCGGAAGAATGCTTCATCGCTAAAGGAGCAACTTCCAAAGCCGCCTTGGAAGTCTGTGAATTTACAAGCCTTCTCTCTATTACCCTGGCAATAGCATCAGCGCAAGAAAATATCCGTTGCCCTTTTTCCCAAGAAGGAGAAGGACAGCGGATATTACGCAACTGCTCAATAATTGATTTAACTTCCACTCCCGCGCGGAATCCCAAGGAAACAAGCCTGCCTATAGCCTCCAACTGTGAAGCAGCACAACCGCCGGCTTTACCCATCTGGGTAAATAATTCAAAAGGGTTCCCTTCTTCATCAACGTTAATAGTGACATAAAGATTTCCGCAACCGGTAGATACTTTTGTCGTCGTGCCGATAATTACCTCCGGCCTTGGCCGTGGGGCAATCTCCTTCTTCGCATCCTGCTGTATCGCCTCTTTGCCTGCGCTCTTTTCTTCTTTACTGCCGATATTTAAAACCTGCTCTTCCCGGCTTTTATCGCGATAAACAGTTATACCCTTGCACCCTAAGTCGTAAGATAACAGGTAAGCCTGAAGTACATCATCTTGAGTGGCTTCCGTCGGGAAGTTAATGGTCTTAGAGGTAGCATTGTGCACGTATTTCTGGAATGCCGCCTGCATACGCACATGCCACTCTGGCGATATATCATGGGCGGTAACAAAAACTCTTTTTACGTCTTCGGGGATCTCTTCGATATGCGCCAATGACCCGCTCTCTGCAATCTTCTCCATTAATTCACGGCTATAGAAACCGCGCGCCTTAGCCACTTCTTCGAAAAGAGGATCAACTTCAACCAGTTTATCGTTATCCATTACATTGCGATAATAAGAAATAGCGAATAACGGCTCGATGCCTGAAGAGCAAGGCCCGGCGATAATGCTTATTGTTCCGGTAGGGGCGATAGTAGTAAGAGTAGCATTGCGCATTTTAGTCGAACCGTCTTTTTTGTCATAGATGCTTCCTTTAAAAGCGGGGAAGGTCCCTTTGGCCTTACCTAATTCTATGGATTTCTTAGTAGCCTCATTTAAGATAAAAGACATGACTTTCTCTGCAAGTGCGACTGCTTCATCGCTGTTATAGGGTATATTAAGACGGATAAGAAGGGAAGCCCAACCCATAACCCCTAACCCTATCTTGCGCGTTGCCTTGGTAGCTTTCTCAATCTGGGGAAGCGGAAACTTATTTTCATCTATTAAGTTATCCAGAAAGTGGACCGCCAGATGAGTAACTTCGCGCAGCCTGTCCCAGTTGATCTCATAACGGCTTCCTGCTCTTTTACAAACCTGAACTAAGTTTATAGAACCTAAATCGCAGCTTTCATACGGAAGAAGTACCTGCTCGCCGCACGGATTAGTAGATTCATATTTTCCGAGCTTAGGAGTAGGATTAAAATCATTCATCTTATCGATAAATATAATTCCCGGCTCTCCGTTCTTATGCGCCTGCTTCACTATTAAGTCAAAAACCTCTTTCGAACTAATTTTCTTTACCGGTTTATGAGTATGCGGATCAATTAAATCATAATCCTCGCTCTTTTCCAGTTTGTGCATAAATTCATCGGTAATAGCAATCGAGATATTGAAATTATTGATCTGCTTATCTTTGTCCTTGCATGTTATAAATTCAAGGATATCCGGATGATCTACCCTTAAGATGCCCATATTGGCCCCGCGGCGCGTACCCCCCTGCTTTACTGCTTCGGTTGCTGCGTCATAAACGCGCATAAAAGAAATAGGCCCTGAAGCAATTCCGCCGGTAGTTTTTACTACCGCGTTCTTCGCTCGCAGGCGCGAGAAAGAAAATCCTGTTCCGCCTCCAGATTTATGGATCATGGCGGTCGCCTTAAGGCTTTCGAATATAGAATCCATGGAATCTTCTATAGGTAATACAAAACAGGCTGAAAGCTGACCCAAATCCTTTCCGGCATTCATTAAACACGGGGAGTTCGGCAAGAACTCAAGAGAAGTCATCATACCGTAGAAATCATCATCCAGCTTCTTGATCTCTTTATCTGTTTTACCGTAAAGCCTATCTGCTTTTGCTATTGCCCCTGAAACCCTCCTGAACATTTCTTGAGGCGTTTCAGTTACTTTACCGAATTCATCTTTCTTAAGGTACCTCCTTTGCAACACTTTCAACGCATTTTCAGATAGATTAAATTCCATTTTGATTCTCCTCACCTTAAAAAATTTATAAAATATAAATTCAAACTAAACAATGATATCATAAACCATATCTACTTGTCAATAAAAAATTACAATATATTGTGTTTTCTACCGGAGAAGATACAAGTTATTGTGTTTCTTTAACGATATTATAAAGTGCGGCAGGACTCGCGTACTACTAGTTCCGTCGGCAGAATAATCTTCTTAACTTGCGTACCTTTTGCGGAAGTCATCAGCCTGTTTAACTCTTTTACTCCCTCTTCTGCCATTTTAATCAGAGGCTGCCTGACTGTAGTTAAAGCAACCGGCCCATAAAGGCCCGAAGGGTTATCATCAAAACCTACGATAGATAAATCAGCTGGAATATTTTTACCCATTTCCCTAGCCAAAGTCATTACCTCTAAAGCCATGGAATCCGAAGCAACAAAAACTGCGGTAGGAGAATCCGGTAACTTAAATAAAGCCTCTGCCGCTGACCTTGCCTGGCCGCGCGAATAATCGGTCTTAAGTATATAATCCTCTTTTACCGGAATATTATTTTTCTTTAAGGCCTGAAGGTACCCTTCTAACCTTAAAGCTGCGGCCTGTGTAGCAACATCGCCGCTTATATGTGCTATTTTTTTATGCCCCAGGCTTATTAAATAATTAACTGCGTTCTCTGCCCCTCCGGCGTTATCAATAGCAATGCAACTTACAGGAAGATCTTTTACATAATTATTTATTACCACTGTCGGAATCCCCGCCTTTATAGACTCTTCAACCTGATAACGCGTTCCTATAATATCGGAAAAAAGTAATCCCCCTACTCCTCTCAAATTAAGAGGGGTACGCGTGTGGCTGTCCGTCAGATGCAGCAGAAGATCAAGTTTAAATACTTCGCAGAGGTTACCGGTAGCGCGAATTAGCTCCAAGGCGTAAAAAGAATAGAATACGCCTTCATATCTTGGTATTATTAACGCCACTACATTACTCTTTCCTGTGGCCAGCCTCTGGGCAAAAACCGAAGGCTGGAACTTAAGTTCTTTTACCGCATTAAGAACTTTTAAACGATTCTTCTCCTTTACCGTGCCAATTTTGTTTATAACGCGGGAAACCGTAGTAATAGAAACTCCGGCGAGCTTTGCTACGTCTTCAATTGAAATTACCGTGGAAGGTGTTTTCTTAACGCGAGTCATTTATAATTAAATCGGAAAATTATTTATCTTACCGTATCTCCTATCCTAATAGGAGAATTCTGTGCCTTTATGTCACAAGCAGAAATATTCTGCCTTATCTGTATAACTTCGATATTTGCAATCGGTTTATCTTTGCGGTAAACTCTAAAGACATCCCCAGTCTTAACGCCTGACTGAATCCCTAAATCAATAATTACAAAGTTATTCTCCTTGTTAACAGCCATAACTTTACCTAAAGGAGCCCCTATTGCAGCTCCCTGCTTTGCTTCAGGAACAGATTTTGGCTTTACCACTATCTCACGCAATTCTACGGAACCTTTTTCTTTTACTTCAACCGGCCCGCCGCCGGTGACATCTTCGACTCTTTCTTTAAATTTATCAAAAGAAACAATTTTATCGGTAAGCATTGTTTCCATCTCCGAAAGCCTCTTCTGTAAAGATTCCTTATCTTCGTTCAAATCCTGAAGCTTCCTTTCCAGATTCGCCTTGCGGGTATTAAGACCGGCTAATTGACGGCTCAAAACCGCATTCTCGCTACGGATTGATTTATAACTATCCTGCATTGCCGCCTTATCATTCTTTTCCCTGACTAAATCCTGCGCCATAGTATCAAGCAGCCTCTTATTATAATCTAACTGCCTGCTTAAGTCGTCTCTCTCCTTTTTTAAATTATTCAAATCAAGCTCAAAATTAGCCCTTTCTCTCTGTAGCTGCTCGTTACTAACCTGTAAATTCTTTAATTCATTACGTACGTTAGATAATTGCATCTCTAAATCAGTCTTCGCTTTTAATATATCCGCCCAGTAAGCGTCGTTTGATTGAGAAGTCCTGCTTTCAGTAACAGACTGCTCCTGAATAACGGGCCTTGCCACCTGTTGCTGCCTTTGGTTCTTCAATCTCTCTACAAGCTCTTCTCTTGCTCTGTTTGTAAGCTCATATTTCTTCTCTAGGTCAGCCTTTTCACGCGTTACCCTCTCTAAATCATTTGTCAAAGAACTTAACCTGGTCTCATAACCACGCAAAGTATTAGAAAGCATGTCCATTTTGCTCGTCAAGCTGTTATTTTCAGCTTTCAGTTCATCTCTTTCGCGCGTCAGCTGCTGTTTTACTCCCTGAGACTGGACAAAAAGAAACAGGGAAACGATTAAAGCGCCGATTAAGCCGACAATGATTAATTTAACTTTTTGTTCCATTGACCCTCCTTAAGTTATAATTGAGCAAAAATTTTCTGCATCACCAGGCTTGCTGCCCCCAGAGCAACGGCATTCTCCCTTAACTGCGAATAAACTATTTTCAGGTCTTCTGCTGTTTCTCTAAACGCCCAATCTTTAACCGTAGAGCTGACCTGATTTAGGAAATCATCTCCGGCATCCTCTAATCCTCCTCCCAGAACAACTACCTCGGGATTGAGCAGATTCACCAGATACGATATCTTAATCCCCAACCTTCTTGCCGCTAAACTCACAACCTGCCTGGCTATTTCATCGCCCGAACGAAAATAACTAAATACTTTCTTTAAATCCAATTCTTCAGGCGCTTTATTCTTATCTTTAATTTTATTTCTGTAATCTTCAACAATACCTAAATCAACATCCCAACGTTTCAAAAAACAGCTATTGCCTAACTCGCAATTAAAATCATCCTGTTCTCTATAATTATACACCGACACTTCTCCCGCAAAACCCCTTGCGCCGCGGTAAACTTCCCCGTTAATCATTATACCGCATCCTACTCCGGAAAACATATAAATAACATTCCGGTATCCTTGGTCCAGGTCTAGCCAGTGTTCTCCGAAACAGGCGCTTGTCGCATCATTTTCAATTAGGCAAGGCAGATTGAATTCATTTTCAATCAAGCTTTTTAGCGGCACATCCGCAGAAGCATACGTATAATAATGGTCTACTTTCTGCGGCCAGTGTATCGAACCGCTCCTTTTATCAATCAATCCCGCTATCCCCAGCCC
>CAZSQC010000040.1:0-7945 GCA_964608955.1 uncultured Planctomycetales bacterium
GTGTGGTTAAACCTGGGGAGATAAAGCAAAGGAAAACTGCTAAGATAAAGAGTATCTTGTTTGGTTTGAATTTTGTCGCCGGGAGAAATTCCCATTTGTTTAGAAGCTATGCGGTAATGCGGTTTATCCAGACTACAGGTAGTAAGATAACCGTAACGTGCAATAAACTCAGACTCGCCCAACCTTTCAACTTTCCTAGCTTTGCCAAAATACGGATTAGCCCTAAAACCCGCATCAATAATAGTCCCGGTCTTAGCCTCAAAATCATAGGTAATCTTTTCGCCTTCAATTACACCGTTCTCATCCTCAAGCCTGGCATCTCCTTCAGCGACTCCTTTTTTTGTTTTTGTATTAACGGTAAGTTTTTTACAGGTAAGCTTTGAACCGCCGTAAATAATCTCAACATTCCCCTGCGCGACAACTTCATTGGTATCCGTAAGATATTCAACATTATCTCCGTTCACGACAATGGGCTGGGCAGGTTTACCTCCGGAAATAAAACCCTCCCCGTGAGCATAACTGAAAGAAATTAAGATAAAGAAAATTATTAAATTAAAAGAAAGTTTTTTCATTTTTAAGAGGCGAGGCTTTCCTTCACCGTAATTGCCGCCCCTATTAAACCCGCATTATTTCCAAGCTTTGCCCTGAAGACTTTAACATGGCCGCCCTGTACGCTCATCGCCTGTAATTTCAAGGAATCCTTAGCGCTGTCAAAAAGTGTTTTACCTGCGTTTGAAACTCCGCCCCCGATAACTATCGCATCCAGATTAAGAAGATTTACTACTCCGGCAAGAGCAAAACCCAACCGCTTTCCAACTTCTCTCCATATCTTTACCGCAGCTTTGTTGCCTTTTCCAGCTAACAAGCTTAACTCTTCAAGCGTTATATTGCGTTTAAACTCTTCGCGGGCTTTTTTCAATATTTTATTGTTACCGATATAAGCTTCCAGGCACCCGGAACTTCCGCAATTACAGCTTTTTCCGTTTTCGTTAATCGGCAGATGCCCAACCTCTCCTGCAGCATTATTAAAACCGCGATAAAGCTTACCACCTATTATCACCCCGCCTCCTATGCCTGTACCTAATGTCATACAAAGCACGTTGTTAAAACCCCTGGCAGACCCCATCCGGTGCTCAGCTAAAGCCATAATTTTTGCGTCATTATCTATAAAAACTGGGAGGTTTAACTTGCTCTTTAAGATATCCCTTAAATGGACCTCTCTCCAACCGGGTATATTCGGGAAGAAATGCACAACTCCCATTCTAGAGTCCACGGGGCCGGGAAGACCAAGCCCTACCCCTAAGACATCGGTTTTATCAAGCCCGTTATATTTAATAACCCTATTAATTGAGTGGACGATACCCGTGATAAGCTCGTTTTTTTCGAGGAAACTCTTGGTACTTAATATTTCCTTGTCAATTATATTGTACTTAAAATCCAGGAGCGCAACTTTTAAATTAGTGCCTCCTAAATCTATACCTATGATATATCTTTTATTCATTTATATTTATCAACTTAAATATATATCCTTTAAATTATAGTTTATTAGATTAGCATAAAATTCATGCACAAACAAGTATAAATCTTGAATGGGATTAAAATGAAAATCACTCTCTGCGATATGCCGATACTTTATTCCTGCCTGTTTCCTTAGAAAGATACAGGGCCTTATCAGCTGCTTCAATAATAAGCCCGGAGCCCTGCGCATCCGAAGGGAAAGTTGCAGCACCGATGCTCACGGTTACCTTCAATTCTTCATCATAAACTTTAATACGCTTAGACTCAATTGCCAGCCTTAAACGTTCAGCTGCCATAACAGCCTGTTCTTTATCTGCTTCCGGCAGGACTACACAAAACTCTTCTCCGCCATACCTTCCTGCAAAATCTATCTGCCTGATTGTATCTTTAATAACCTTGGAGACTTCCCTTAATATTGCATCCCCGACAAGGTGGCCATATGCGTCATTAAAATCCTTAAATTTATCTATATCTATCATCAAAAACGAGAAAAAAAGATTAAACTTACGGCTCCGCTTGATTTCGTCTTCAAACCTCTCAAGAAAATGCCTCCTGCTGAAAACATTTGTCAAGCCATCCATAATTGCAAGAGATTGTATCCTTTTGTAAAGATAGATTCTTTTCATAGCTATCGAGAATTGCTGCGCAAGAATACCGAAAAGTTCCTTATCCTTATCGCTTGCAACCTTAGCTACGAGGCAGCCTGCAGAGTGATCATTAATATTAACCTCGAACTTAAGATAATCTTCATAACCACCCGAGACCTCGCACCCCTTTAGGAACTTGCAATCCTTAAGATTAATATAATTCTTAATGCGTTCCTTAAAAGTATTAAAGACTTTTTTTTCATCAAGGTCCTTAGAAATATCCTTTGAAATATTATAAAGTTGCAGCCTTTCTTCGAGGGTATCCTTAAGAGCAATATTTTTGCTGCATACAGCATTATCTTCTTTTTTTATCTCCGACAGTTTTACATTTAAATCGTCAACTTTTTTCTGATCATTTTCCCAGAATTTAGGTGAAGAATTTTTAACCCAAAAGAAAAAATAAATAGCCAGCAAGAATAAAACTGCTAAATAGAACATACCGCGTTCCTTCCCTTTTGCTTTGCTTCATACATGGCTTTGTCGGCCCTGCGGATGAACTCTTCATGGTCCGCTACATCCTGCCCGAAAGATGCAACACCTATCGATACCGTGACGCCGGTAGGCACCCTTCTTAAAATTATTCTTTCGCTTTCAATTTCTTTACGCAGTTCTTGAGCAAAATCAAAAGCCCTGTCTTTGCTAACTCCCAGCATTAAAACACCAAATTCCTCTCCGCCAAACCGGCTGATAACTGAATTATATGGCAAAAGAGAATTAACCAAAATCTTACTTAAGTGTTTTAATACAAGATCCCCCGCAGTATGCCCGAATTGATCGTTGTAATTTTTAAAAAGGTCTATATCAATCATCAACAATGAAAGATGGGCAGCGTCTTTTACATTCTTTCTGCACTCTTCTTTTAAGGTATCCAAGAAGAAGCTTTTTGTATAAAACTTGGTCAAGGAATCATGGATGGCTAAATCCTGTGTACTTTTATAAAGTTCGCTGTTTTCTATGGCAACTGAACCTAAATCAGATATCGCTGTCAAAAACCTTAAATCATCCTGGGAATAAGTTCCCGCGGTTTTACTGTCAAGCCTAAGTATTCCAAGCAATTTATTATCGCTTAAAAAAGGCGCACTAATTAAAGATAGCAATGGCCTTGAATCAAAGAAAACTATTTTTTCCGTATCAAAGCGAAAATCGTTTTTAAGGTCTTCTATCAAAAGCGGACTTCCGTGCTTTACAACCCAATAATCCAGCACATCACCCTCTTTTGCCTTAATAATAAGGCGGGGGTCTTCTTTTTTTGTTTTAAAAAGAATAAGTTTCTGGTTTTGCTGATCCGTAAGATATAAAATACAAACCCCCTGGTTCTTTCCTATTAACCTAAAAGACCTTAAGGTAAGTATTTCGGAAAGCAGCTCCAGGTCAAAGCTTGAGTTTAATTCTTCCAGAAGTTCTCGAAGGCTATTGTATCTTTCTAGCTTCTCGATAAGCGCAGCGTTATTTCTTAAATTAGCAGAGTAGCTTACCTGAAGAAGGTTCATTTGTTCCTGTAAGTTCTGCAACCTTAAATCAAAACCGTACTTCTTTATAATTATTTTTCTTGCAAAGAAAAACACTACGGTTAATTCAACCAGATAGAAGAATAATAGAAATTTGCTTGAGTGAGGGCTAAAGAATTTTGTCAGTAATGCAGGTAGGAAAATAAAAAGTAAAAAGAACTGAAAATATTTATGGTACGGCCTCTTCAAAAACTTCTCCTTGAAAATTTAGAACATAAGGAAAGCTTCAATGTCTTAAATAATAGTCTCTTCGCTATCCTTATCAAAGAAATGGACCTTACTCATATCGAACACCAGGTCCATCTCCTGGTTAACTTTAGGCCGGTTATGCGCTCCTACGCGCGCAACAAAGGTATGTTTACCGGTATTCAGATATAAATAGACCTCCGAACCCATCGGCTCATAAACTTCGCAATTAGCCTTAACCACATTTTCCGGAGGGGCCTCCGAAACAAAAAGCTTGTCATAAATATCTTCCGAACGTATACCGAAATAAACTTCCTTGTCTACATAAGAAACTAGCTTAGAACGCATATCATCAACTATTTTTACGTTAACCTTACCCTCATTAAAATAAAGCCGGCCATCTTTCTTAATAATCACTCCGCGCATAAAATTCATAGGCGGAGAACCAATAAAACCTGCGACGAACTTATTTCTAGGTCGGTCATATATCGCTATCGGATCTGCTACCTGCTGTAAAACTCCTTCTTTCATTACGGCTATCCTATCACCCATTGTCATAGCTTCGGTTTGATCGTGCGTTACGTATATTATAGTTGTCTGTAGCTTTAAATGAAGCTTATGTATTTCTGTGCGCATCTGGGCGCGCATTTTTGCATCCAGATTACTTAATGGCTCGTCAAACAAAAATACCACGGGCTTTCTAACTATGGCCCTGCCTACCGCAACGCGCTGCCTTTCCCCTCCTGATAATTCCCGGGGCTTACGGTTTAAAAGACGGCTTATGTTCAGAATGTCGGCTGCCTCATTTACGCGCTGTAATATCTCTGACCTTGGCAAATGCCTTAACTTTAAACCGAAGGACATATTTTCAAAAACAGTCATATGCGGATACAGGGCATAATTTTGAAAAACCATCGCGATATTCCTGTCCTTAACCGGAATGTCGTTAACCCTCTTATCTCCGATATAGATATCTCCGGAACTGGCATCTTCTAAACCGGCAATCATTCTTAAGGTAGTTGATTTCCCGCACCCTGAGGGGCCGACTAAAACCATAAATTCTTTATTCTCTACCGCAAGACTGATATTATCAACCGCTCTGATGCAACCCGGAAAGATTTTACTGATCTTATTTAAAGTTACTTGGGCCATCTCTTTGGTATCTTTCTTATTTTTAAATTATAAATAAACGGAAAAATATTACGCTTAGCTTAAGTAATCTATTATCTTACTTAAAGTCTCTTTCATATCCCTGCGGGAGACAATCATATCAATCAGGCCGTGTTCCAATAAGAACTCGGAACGTTGAAACCCGGAAGGAAGTTTCTGTCTGATGGTCTGCTCAATAACCCTGGGGCCGGCAAATCCAATCAATGCCTTCGGCTCGGCAATTATAACATCCCCGACTCCGGCAAAAGAAGCCATAACTCCGCCCATGGTAGGATTGGTTAAAACAGATATATAGGGAAGTTTTTTTTCACGATGGTAAGCTAAGGCTGCGCATGTTTTAGACATCTGCATAAGACTAAGCATGCCTTCATACATTCTCGCGCCGCCTCCTGAACCGGAAACAATAATTAACGGAATTTTATTTTTAGTGGCGCTTTCTATTGCCCGTGTTATTTTTTCTCCTACTACCGAACCCATCGAGCCCATAATAAAGCGCGAGTCGGTAACGGCAATGATAATCTTTTTAGAATCAAGCAGCCCCTCACCTGATATTACCGCGTCTTTTAATCCTGTAGCGAGCTGGTCTGCGGCTATTTTTTCTTTATAAGTCTTAGGTCCTTTAAAATCCAGAGGATCCGCGGAAAGCATATCTTTATCGTATTCCGTAAAGGTATCTTTATCCAGAAGCATATTTATTCTTTCTAAAGCACCTAAAGAAAAATGGAAACCGCATTTAGGGCATACTTTAAAATTCTCTTCAATAGCCTTATTATATAGAGTTTCAGAGCAAGCTTCGCATTTTGCCCAAAGCCCATCCGGAATCTCTTTTTTCTTAAGCCTAACTATGGTATATTTTGGTTTCCCGAACAAAGCCATTATTTATCCTCGTGCTTATTAACTACAAGACCGGAAAGAACTTTAGGGTGGAAATAAGTAGATTTTGGCGGCATCTTATTGCCACCTAAGGCGACTGCCATGATCTGGTCCATCCTTACTGGATTAAGAAAGAAACCCATATTTAAAGATTCCCTATTTACCTGGTCAATTATATAATCCGCATCCGGGCTATATTTTAATGACTCATGATCATCCCCCTGGTATTTCAATATATTCTTAAAGACAACCTGATTTAATATCGAAACATCCAGCGATCTGTATTCCTTGGGTTTATCCGGCATAAGCTTGTCCAGAATTTTTATATTCTTAAGCCGCAACAACCAAAACCTTTTATTTTTATAAAAACCTATGACGTGTTCCGTAAAACCGCATTTACCCATGAATAAAAAGAATTTTACCCTATCCTTAACCTCTTCAACATCAAAATATTCTTTAAGATCCCGAAGAAAAACGTTTAAATCAATTTCTTTCTCCAGTTTAAGAAGCCGATGGATAGGCAATATAGAAAGGCCGCGCTGGTCTGCGCTCGTAAAATAACTTAAAGTATAATTAAACGTTGAGTTCTTAGGAAACTTACTTCCTAATTTCTCGCGCATCTCATCTCTATAGGCGCAAGAAACCTCGTAACGATGATGCCCGTCTGCAATAAAGGCATCTTCTTCTTTAACCCCGGACTGGATGAAATTTATTAACTCGGGGCTATCAATCTCCCAAATCTTATGACAATCACCGTCTTTATCGGTAATCTCGATAAAGGCAGGCCTTCCTATGATATGCTGGTCAAAAACCCGTTGTATAATACGTTTATTATCTTTAAGCACTATAAATATAGGGCTTAAATTTGCATTTGTCTCCTTAAGAACCCTAAAACGGTCATCTTTTGCTTTCTGCCGCGTATTCTCATGAGCAAAGACGCTTGAATCTTTCTCCCCCAATCTCAAAAGGGCAATAAACCCAAGCCTGGTTTTTCTCTCCCCCTTAATACTGTACTGGTGGCTGTAAAAATAAATAGCTTTCTCTTTATTTTGTACAAAAATTCCTTCCTTAATCCATTCCCTGAATATTTCGCCTGTTTTCTTATATTTATCCTCAGCGGGGTCATCTTTTCTTAGAAGTATCTGGATAAAATTATGGGGGTCGGTTGAAAAATAAAAATCCTGCTCCCTAGAAGATATAACATCATAAGGAGGACAGACTAAAGGAGACAAATCCTTAAATTTCTCCTGATTATAATACAAGGCTTGAAAAGGAATGATTTCAGGCATAAGGTATTTTATACCATAAAAATTAGAAATATAAAATTAATTTTTATGTGGGCAGTTGGCGCATCCTTCTTTTGCCGAAGAACACGACGAAGGCTTTTTGCTGCTTTTATCCGGCTTACGGTAATCCGTGGAATAGAACCCGGAGCCTTTGAATATTACCCCGGCACCCGTACTGATAAGTCTCTTGATTTTCTTCCCGCATTTCGGGCATTTGTTTAAAGGCTCTTCAGTTATCCTCTGGAATACTTCAAAAACTTTTTTGCAATTAGAACATTCGTATTCGTATGTTGGCATACTTTCTTCTCCTTACCTGAAAGTTTTCTTTATTTTATCAGCAAAACTTTCTTTTAAATTTTCACCCGAGGCGCGGGCATAATCTTCGATTGCCTGCCGCTGTTGATTATTAAGTCTGCGCGGTATTTCTACGTTAATCCTGACCAGTTCATCTCCGGTTTCTCTGGCGTGCAAATCCATTATCCCTTTACCCTTAAGTCTAAAAATACTCCCGCTCTGCGTACCAGGCGGAATCTTCATGTCGACTTTGCCGTTTAGAGTAGGAACAATTATATCCCCTCCCAATATCGCCTTGCTCAAAGAAATCGTCGTCTCTATAATGATATCATTTCCGTGCCTTTCGAATAGGGAGTGCCGAAAGACTTCAATAATGACATAAAGATCCCCATGGCCTGCTTGGCCGGCTTCACCTTCTCCGCGGATCCTTAAGTTAGAGCCGTTATCAACCCCTGCGGGAATC
>CAZSQC010000041.1:0-7868 GCA_964608955.1 uncultured Planctomycetales bacterium
AGATTTAAGTATGTTTTTCGCATTCTCTTCTACTCTAAGGCCCTTAAGCCCCAGGCAAATGACCTGTAAATAGGCATAAAATGTATTGGGTGAGACCGGAATAACTTTCTTAAGTATGCCGTAAGAAAAAATGTCCTCCTTAATAATAACTTCGTAGAAAACGTTCTCCGCCGGAATATACATTAACGCAAAATCATAAGTATTCTCCTGCGGCAGAATGTATTTTGAAGAAACCTCATCAATACGGTTTTTAACATCTTGGATGAATTTACGTAGAAAAGAGGCCCTTAATTGCTCATCCTGCGCATCCAGGGACTTTTGAAAATTATCAAGACTGAATTTTGCGTCAACCGGAACAAGCTTGCCCCCGACCTTTATTACCGCATCAACCGCATCCTGGCCCTTAAAACGGTATTGCATTTCAAAATGTTCTCCCGGGAGTATCTGGGAAAGCAGATTCTCCAGCATTACTTCTCCTATCGCCCCGCGGAATTTCGGAGCCTTCAAAAGCTCCTGCAGGCTGGAGATATCCCTGCTTATTTCAACAATATTCCTGTTAGTCTCTTCTAACCGCCCTAACTGTTCTTTGATATTTCCGAATACGAGGGTAGTATTGCCAAGGTTGGCGTTAATAACCCTGCTTGATTCCTGAAGTAACTGAGAGGTTTGATTAAAACGTTCGTTTAGTTGCGCAGATAATCTGGAGACGATAAAAAGCAGTATTGCTAAGCCCGCTACTAATATTATAATTAAAATCCAAAACATTACCTGATTCTCCTAAGTTCGTAATAATATTATACCACTAATAGGAAAAATCAAAGTAAATATTCTTTTTTTATTCTTTTCACGCTCCTGAATATATTAGTCCGCACCTCAGGACAAATTTTTTCAAGTTCTTTAATAATATGTTCCATTTTAGTCCTCTTAGAAGTAACTGAATTAGGGCAGGAACATCTATGATGAGGAAAATCCAAATTTTTAGCAAAACGCCTGATTAATTCTTCTTCCGTATAAGCCAGCGGACGGATGATTACAATCTTGCCTTTGAATAATTCCTGCTTGGGACACATAGTAGATATCTCACCCTGGAAAAACATATTAAGCAGCGTTGTTTCAACAATGTCGTCTTTATGATGCCCCAGGGCTAATTTCGTACAATTAAGCCGATGAGCTGTTTCAAAAAGAGCCTTTCTTCTGTTCCAAGAACACCAAAAACAAGATATATCCTTACGCGACTTACCTTTTAATATATCTATCTTTTCAATATGGTAATCTATTCCTAGCTTTCTAAAATACTCCGCAAGTATTTTAGGATGCTGGCATGGATATCCCATATCCACATGCACAGCCAACAGGCTGTATTTAACAGGAACGAATTTACGGCGCGAAGCTAGTATATGCAGAAGAGTAAGGCTATCTTTACCTCCGGAGACTGCCACAGCAATCTTATCTCCGTTTTGCAGCATTTCGTAATCCATAATCGCCTTGCCGACACGTTTAGATATATATAATTCGGTTCCTTTTAACATTTGGCTATTGAAGATTGAATTGATTTTCCTGCAGCAGAAGGACAAAGGCATCTAATACCTGCGCGTCAAACTGGGTTCCTCTACCTTCTTTTAACCTTAAGATTGCTTCTTTCAGCGGAAAAGCCTTCCGGTATGAACGGTCTGAAGTCATGGCATCAAATGAATCTACAACGGCTACGATCGAAGCCATTTTCGATATTTGCCCTGCCTTTAGGCCGCGCGGATAACCCTTACCATCAGGACGCTCATGATGGTCATGTATAATGGAAAGCCCCGGCCTTAAGAATTCAAAGAATTTTAAGATATCCTCTCCCACTTGAGGGTGGATTTTCACCACTTCCCACTCATCAGTAGTAAGAGAAGAGGGCTTGGTAAGTATTCCTTCGTGTACGCCTATCTTTCCTATATCATGCAAAAGAGCAGCTTCTTCGAGGAGCTGGATGTCATTCTCAGAAAACTTCATAAACCTGGCTAATGCAACCGCATACCTAGCTACCCTCTCTGAATGGCCTTTAGTATAAGGGTCCTTTGCCTCAATTATCTTTGCAAGCGAATTGATCGTAGCAAGGTAATATTTCTCCAGCTTGCGCCTGGATATTTTTAAATCATCGGTCATCTTGTTAAAAGCATCCGATAACTCCTCAAGTTCATCCTTTGTATTAATAAATACTTTTCTGTCCAAATCTCCCTTGCCGACCTGCCTTACTCCTGAGATTAATATTTTTAGCGGGCCGGTAAGGCTCTTGGCAAGAATGAAACCCAAGATAAGCGAAAGCAGAATACCAAAGATTAATACTATACCAAACCTTTTTGCAAGATAAAGCTGCATCGTTCTTATCGACTCTGCCTTCACGTCTATTCCGATTATTGCTAGGGTCTTGCCGGAAGAGTCGCGCAGAGGGGCATACCCTGAAAGAAAAGCACCCCATTTATCCTGAGTTAATTCAGAATCAACGGCAGGCCTTAAAAAACCCTCCCTCATTTCCGGTATCCCTGATATATCGTATTCTTCCCCGCAATGAGCGCTGACTTTCCTTTTGTCTCCGGAATCCACCAGAAACAACAGGGTATCTTTCTTTCCTGAATCAACCATAATATAAACACTGTCAATAAGAGGAGAGGCATTTCTTAAGTCCTGCAACACTTTTTTTGTGTTCTTATATTCTTCTGTCTTTTCGCTTTCCATAGCGGGCTTAATTTTAGAAATCGCATTTACATCTATACTGCTGGCAGATAAATTTACAATGCCCAGTATCCTGTCTTTCAGTTCTTTAGTCTGCCTCTTAATAGAAACCTCATAGATAAGAGATACCGTAGGCATCAAAATAGCCAAAGCAAATAATATAAACACAACTGTCAGCTTAAACCTAAACCCTATTTTAGCCATATTTACAAACTCCTCCCCGAAACAGAAATCAACTCTTTAATCCTCCCTGCAAGAGGAATATTTAGCAATTCTTCTAAAGGAACGGGAATAAGCAAAGACCAGTTTTCCCGGCTAACCGTTCCCGGGGTATTAATCCGGTTTTTATACGGATCACCTTTAAGAAGGCCGCTTATATACAGAAGGTCAAATATGTTATTAACACAAAGCAGCGCGCTTGAGTTAAGGTTAAAAATAAATACCGCCTCCATAATTTCAATATCGCATTTCTCCCGTACCTTACCCTTAAGCCCCAGTAATTTCCAAAGTTTTTTCTTTTCATCAAAGCTATTTTCCCAAAAATCTATAAAATCACTAAGATGTTCCCTGGGGATTGACCCTCCCGGGGATAAAATACCTAAGAGCTTTTCTACGGAATCAACTTCGTCTTTCCAACGCAATCTGCCGTGGCGCGAAAGCTTATTGTTAAAAAGTTTCTCTTTTACCCGTTCAAAACCTATCTGGCGCTGGTCATTACACCGGCGCATAAAAAGAGCTTCATCAACAGTCCCCGCCTCGTTTTCCCACCAGGCTGCCCAATTTGTCGTATCGTGCGTCGAAAGCATCGTAACCGACATAAAACGGTACTCTTCTTTACCCAAAAAATCGTGCCTTACATTCCAATCCTTAACCCAACGCTGAACGTCATTACCGGGAATATTTAATTCCTTTAGCGTATCAGTACAAACCTTAGGTATAACACCTAAATCTTCGGCGCAAAGAAACATATCTGTGCTATCCTGCATTACTTTAAGTATCTTTCTGCCACTATCTCCCCATTTGCCCTCATCTTGAGGATCAAAGAAACCGTTGAGGCCCTTATTCTCCAAGGGTTCGGCAAAAGGGATACTCCAGATACGGAAAAGCCCCACTACATGGTCAACGCGTAAAATGTCATAAAAATTTTGTGCGTACTTAAGTTTTTCTTTAAGATATTTAAAACCATCGGCTTCGATCCTGGCCCAATCATAAGTAGGCATACCCCAGCGCTGGCCTAAAGCACAATACATATCAGGAGGAGCGCCTGCAGCAAACTCCAGCTTGAAGAATTCATGATGTGCCCATACATCGCTTGAATCTCTGGATACGAGAATGGGCAAATCCCCTTTTAACATTACTCCTTTATCGGCAGCGTATTTCTTGGCTGCCTTAAACTGCTCATAAAGCTGCCATTGTACCCACTCCTCAAAACCGATTTCTGCCGGATATTCATTCCTAAAATTATCGAGGGCTTTTAAGTCTCTTCCCTTATAATCTTCGGGCCAATCAAACCAGGCTTTACCTCCGTGAAAAGCTTTAATGGCTTTAAATAAAGCAAAATCACTTAGCCAATAGGCATTATGCTCCTTGAAATCTTTAAAAGATTGCGGTTCCTCTTTCTGCATCAGAAATATCTCGCGCATAATACGGAGCTTCTCTTCTTTAACCGAATAATCACAATACCCTTTTTCAAAGGTAAAATTATCTTTAAGGCTGCTTATCTGCCTCTTAACGGATTTATCTTTAGGTATTGGCAAATCTAAAAGGGAAATGTAAACTGGCTCTAAGGCAAAGGAACTTAAGGCATCATAGGGGCAGAAAACCGACCCCATCTCATTCATCGGCAGAAGTTGTAAAATAGAGCTCCCTGAAAGCTTTACCCAATCAACTAAGGCTTTCAGGTCGTAAAAATCGCCTATCCCGAAACTATTTTTTGAATAAACCGAGAATAAAGGGGCTAAAATACCTGCCTTTTTTCTGGAAAGAAAATTGTCGGACTTTAAATATTGCGGCATATTGCTATTTTATTCTAACGAATAAAAAGGCGGATTATCTTATCCATCCATAAAATGGAGAAAAATGCTGCCAGCGACAAAAACGGGCCATAAGGTATGGTATGATCCTTTTTCCTGATAAGAAGATATATCCCTATAACAGAACCAAAGAACGGCGCCAGAAAGAAAGTCATCAAAGCCCTTTTCCAGCCTAAAAATGCGCCGATCATAGCGAGGAGCTTTACGTCCCCTCCCCCCATGGATTCAGTCTCTCCCTGAATAGCGGGTTTTTTAAGGATTTTAAAATAGATGAGGTCAAATATCCAGCCGGTTAAGAATATTACTCCCCCGCCTACAATAATCCCAAGTAAAGAATTTAACATAGGGATAAAGTTAAAAGAAACAGGATTAAGGTTAACCCCTCTTATCGTGCTTAAAATCAACCCTACTATTATCCCCCCGATACTGATTTCATCCGGAATAATCCTGTGAGAGATATCTATAAAAGTTGCTACAATCAAGGCACAGCCAAGTATGAAATAGAAAAATAAATCATAGGTTAAACCGTAACGCATAAAAAAGGCAAGAAATATTAAAGCCGTCAAAAGTTCTACCAGCGGATAACGTAAAGATATCTTCTCCTTACATAAACGGCATCTTCCTTTAAGGAGAATAAAGCTGAGAAAAGGAATATTGTCATAGCCCGGTATACGCTTTTTGCACTTCGGACAGTGAGATCGTGGCCAAACCACAGACTCACTTTTAGGCATACGATGAATACAAACATTAAGAAAACTACCTACAATAGCTCCAAGAATAAATACAATTATCGCGCCAATCATCTTTTTAACTCTCCTTTGCAGAATTTTTCTAAAGAACTTTTCATGATTTTAACCGGGGCCTTTCTAGGCCTTATCCATAAATTGAGAGATTCGGCTCCCTGGTACAAAAGCATGCCTAAACCATTCGAAAAACGCAAATTATTATCCTTAGCTAATTTTAAAAGTTTTGTTTCCGGCGGATTATATATAAGGTCGTAAATAAAAAGCTTTTGATGTATCATAGCGGAATTTATCAGAAGAGGGTCTTTCGGGTCCATCCCCACACAGGAAGCATTAATTAAAAGATCCTTACTTTTAAGGCTTAATTCTTCAATGCTACCAACAGCTTTAAATTGGGTAGCAGGAAAAATATCATTAAACTTCTTCATTAAAGAAAGACTACGGTAGTGATCGATATCGAATATCGCCACTTCCCGGGCTTTAATCTTACCTAAGGCAAAACAAATTGCCTTAGATGCGCCCCCTGCTCCGATAATAGCAACTCTTTGAGGCCTTAACCTTAGTTCCTTAATATGTTTTAAGAAACCGAGGTAATCCGTATTAAAAAACCTTAACCCTTTTTTATCCGCGACAACGGTATTAGTCGCTCCGATGGAACTGACAGCGCTATTGGGCATACCCTTAACATGCTTAAGCAAGACTTCCTTGTAGGGTATAGTTATATTTAAACCGCGTATATTCTTCTTTTCGAGATTTAAGAAAAAAGACTTTAAATCCTTTTCTTTCAAAGGAAATAACCTGTACTCTGCTTTTATCTTAAGGTGGGATAATGCGGCGTTATGCATTACCGGAGAGAGGCTTTTAGATATCGGATCCCCTACCAAGCCAAAAACCTTTTTTACTTTCATTTGCCCTCAAGCCTGTTAATAGCATCCAGATACGCCCTGATTGCCGCCTCGATAATATCAGTACTTGCGCCGCGGCCACTGAATATCTTGCCTTTTATTTTAAGCTTAAGGCTAACCTGCCCCAAGGCGTCTTTACCAGAGGTAACAGCCTCAAGCCTGAAATCATCAAGCCTGGCATTATATCCGGTAACCTTATCTATTGCCTTAAAAACAGCGTCTACCGGGCCGTCACCGCAGGAAACCCCTGAAACCCTTTTACCTTTTTTGCTTAAGAAAACTCCAGCCTTGGGGTTGACATTGGTCCCGGAGGTTACTTCAAAACTTATTAACTGCCAGAGTGGTTTTATAACCCGGATTTCATCTTCTACGATAATCCTTAAATCATCATCAAAGATGTCTTTTTTCTTATCAGCAATCTCCTTAAAACGAAGAAAAGCCTTATTAAGCTTTTCTTCGTTAAGGTGGTAGCCTAAAGATTTTAACCTCTCCCTGAAAGCGTGCCTTCCTGAATGCTTGCCCAGGATAAGCTGGCTTGAAGATATCCCGACATCCTTAGGGTCCATTATTTCATATGTGATGCGCTTTTTTAATACCGCATCCTGATGAATCCCTGATTCATGAGAAAAAGCATTCCTGCCTACGATTGCCTTATTGGGAGGAACAACAAAATCCGTAAGGTTGTTTATCATGCGCGAGGTCCTAAAGATTTCCTTGGTATTTATATGCGTATAAAACGTTTTAAAAACATCCTTACGCGTTCTTATCGCCATGACAATTTCTTCCAAAGAGGCGTTACCGGCGCGTTCGCCTATACCGTTTATGGTGCAATGTACCTGGCGCGCTCCGGCTAATACACCTGAAAGCGAATTTGCTACTGCCATGCCTAAATCATCATGACAATGCACTGCGATAACCGCCTTATTGATATTAGGTACGTTGTTTTTAATATCATCTATCAAAGAATACATCTCCTGTGGATAAGTATACCCTGTAGTATCCGGAATATTAATTGTCCTGGCCCCTTCTTTTATAACGCCCTCTATAACCCGATACAGAAAATCCCTTTCTGAACGGGTTGCGTCTTCAGGAGAAAATTCTATATCAGAACAGAGTTTTCTCCCTAACCTCGTTGCCTCCAGCGCAATCTTTAATATTTCATCCTCTGCCTTCTTGAATTTATATTTAAGGTGAATCTTTGAGGTAGCCAGAAAGATATGAAGCCTGGGCCTCTTTGCGTTTTTCGTCGCCTTATATGCAGCTTCAATATCCGGTTTTAAACAACGTGCTAAAGCGCAAACTCCGCAGCTCCTGATAGATTTTGATATTTTAGCAACGGCCTTAAAATCTCCCGGGGAAGCAATAGGAAAACCTGCCTCAATTACATCAACGCCGAGCTTCTCAAGCTGAAAAGCCACCTCCAGCTTTTCCTGGTCGGTTAATGAACCTCCCGGAGCCTGTTCCCCGTCGCGTAA
>CAZSQC010000042.1:0-7769 GCA_964608955.1 uncultured Planctomycetales bacterium
AGCATTAGTAGGATAGCCTAAGGCAAGTTAGTCCTTGTGCCTTAGGTGAGACTAAAAAGGGCTGAGGTTTATGGAATCCCGTTCCGCAGGGTTCCATAGGCTTATGCTTGAATGCGGGACTAAGCATGTAGCGGCTTTTATTCGTTGACTTAAGGACCGGGGTTCGATTCCCCGCACCTCCACCAATAGTTTTTATTTATGATAGATAAAAAAATAAGGCATTTGATACTCGCGGGTTTTTCTCTGGTATTTTTATTTGCCTGCGGTTGCGCAACTCTACCTGAGAGAGAATCTCTTGAAACCTACAGCCTTAACGGAGCTACTTATTATTCGCTTCATGAGTTGTGCCGTTTAAGGAATGTATCTTTAGACTATGACATTTACACGCGTAAGGCGAGCCTGTTTAAAGACAGTCATGCTGCGGTGGTTATGGCCGGAGATAACCTTGTCTTAGCTGATAGCCGTGCGATAATCCTTAATCATCGGATTGATATCCTTAACGGTGCGTTAGTCGTGCCGGCGCAGTTTAAAGAGCAGGTCTTTGATCCTTTATTCAAGCCTGTGAGAGCAGAAAAGATATACCCGAAGCCTTCGCAGATAAACGCTTATCTTAAAAGGGTAGTTGTTGATCCCGGGCACGGAGGGCATGATCCGGGAGCTATCGGGAGGACTGGCTTAAAAGAAAAAGACGTAAATCTTGACATTGCCAAAAGGCTCGCTAATAGACTAAGGGCGCAGGGAGTGGAAGTAGTTATGACCCGCACAACGGATAAATTTATACCCCTTGGCTCAAGAGTCCATATCGCAAATGACGCCAGGGCGGAACTTTTTATAAGCATTCATGCGAATGCCAGTAAGTCCAGGAATGTAAGCGGTTTTGAGATATATTATGTTTCTCCTACTGTTAACGATTCAACGCGCGCTTCCTATGCCGCCAGGAATTATAATCTTAATTTAAACAGTTCCTGTTTTTCGGGAAGTTCGCTGAATCTAAAAGCCATTTTGTGGGATTCTATTTTTAACTACAACAGGGCAGAATCGGCATATTTAGCAGGTGACATTTGCAGGTTTGCCGGGAATAACTTAAACACAAGGATAATCGGAATAAAAGAGGCGCGTTTTGAGGTTTTACGCGGCACGCGCATGCCGGCAATTTTAATTGAAGTAGGTTTTCTTTCTAATTCTAAAGAGGAGCAGCTTTTAAGGGAAGGTTTTTACCGGGAGAAACTCTCGGAGAGTATTATGGAAGGCATAGAGTGTTATGTAAAAAATGTTAAATCAAAGGAGTATTTAAAGAAATGAGCCCGATAGGAGTATTTGATTCAGGAGTAGGTGGGTTAACGGTAGTAAAGGAGCTGATACGCCAGCTTCCGCGCGAGGATATTGTTTATTTCGGCGATACAGCCCGCGTGCCTTATGGCATAAAATCAAAAGAGACGGTAATACGCTTCTCGATTGAAAATATCCTTTTCCTTTTAAAGTACAATGTTAAGTTAATCTGCGTGGCCTGCAATACGGTATCAAGTTATGCCCTACCCGAGATTAAAAACCATTTTAAGGTTCCAATTGTTGGTGTAATTAACCCTGGGGCAAGGGAAGCAGTCTATGCCACAAAGAATAAAAAGGTGGGTGTCATCGGCACAAAGGGAACTATTAAGAGCCGCGCTTACGAGCTTGAGATCAATCAGCTTGATCCTAAAGTAAAAGTTACCGCAGTTTCCTGCCCTTTGTTTGTGCCTTTTGTGGAAGAGGGGTGGCTTAAGGGCGATGTGGTCCTTACGGTGGCAAAGACATATTTAAAACCTTTAAAAGACGCAAAAGTAGATACCGTTATCTTAGGTTGCACGCATTATCCTTTGCTTAAGCCTGTTATAAAAGAGGTTATGAGTGATGATGTGGTACTGATTGATTCCGCAAAACAGGTTGCCGTGGAGGTAAATAAAATATTGATGGAGAATAGCCTTTTAAAAAGCGGGAAGGACAGTTATTTGGGAAAGAAGGAATTCTTTGTGAGCGATAACCCGGAATGGTTTAAAGGCCTGGCGCAGAGCTTCTTAGGTCGCACGGTTAATAACGTTAAAAAGGTGGAAAATGTATAAGTTAAAAGTGGAGTCTGATTTCAGTTCGGCGCATAATTTAAGAGGGTATCGCGGAAAATGCGAAGAGCTTCACGGCCATAATTGGAAAGTGGAGCTCGCTGTTTCAAGCTCCAGGCTTGATAAGCTTGGCATGGTGCTTGATTTTAAGTTTTTAAAGGGGAGGCTTAATAGCGTGCTGGATAAATTAGACCACAAGTACTTAAACGAAATACCTTATTTTAAGAGAGTCAATCCTACATCGGAGAATATCGCAAAGTATATTTATGATGCGCTTAAAAAAGATATCCGCGGCATTTTAAGCGTTACTGTCTGGGAATCCGATAAGGCAAGAGCTACATATGAGGAATAAGAGGTGCGTAGTCCTGTTATCCGGAGGGCTTGATTCCGCGACGGTTTTGCATATTGCAAAAAAAGAAGGTTATGAAGCTTTATGCTTGATCTTTGATTACGGCCAGCGCCACAAAAAAGAAATTAACGCCGCAAAGAAAATTGCGCAGCAGGCAGGATGCCGTTATCTGGTGGAAAAAATCAGGCTTTCCTGGGGAGGCTCAAGTTTGCTGGGAATAGGCAAAAGAATCCCCCGGTACAGTCGAATTTCGCAGGGAAAGATCCCTTCGACCTATGTCCCGGCGAGAAATATAATATTTTTAAGCTTTGCTCTTTCTCTCGCGGAAGCTGTTAAGGCAAAAGCAGTCTTTATCGGAGCGCACGCTCAGGATCATTCGGGATACCCGGATTGCCGCCCTGAATTTATAAAAGCTTTCAGGAAGGCTGCGCAGGCTGGCACGGCTTCGGGAGTAGCGCATCGCGGGATCAGGATAATTGCGCCGTTAATAAATAAGGGTAAATCGGATATTATAAAGATTGGGCAGAGGCTTAAAACCCCTTATCAGCTTACATGGTCTTGTTATCGTGGAGGTAAAGTTCCTTGCGGAGAATGCGATAGCTGTCATTACCGCGCCAAAGGTTTTAAAGAGGCAGGAGTAAAGGATCCGGCATTATGAAAGGTAAAATTTCGGAAGTTTTTGAAAGCATCCAGGGGGAAGGGCTTTATTTGGGGGAGAGGCAGGTATTTGTCCGTTTTTTCGGCTGTAACCTAAGCTGCCGTTTTTGCGACACGAAGCCTGAGAGTTTTATGGAGTATGACCCGCAGGAGCTTTATAAAGAGATAAAAATGTACAGGAAAGGTTTTCATTCGGTTTCCTTTACCGGAGGAGAGCCTCTTTTGCAGAAGGATTTTCTTAAAGATGTTCTTAAGCTTACGCACAGGGATAATTTGAAAAACTATCTGGAGACTAATGGTACCCTTGCGGATGAACTTAAAGATGTGATAGATTACGTGCATATTGTGGCTATGGATTTAAAGCTGCCGAGCTCTACCGGATTGGGAAATTATTTTAACGCGCACCGTAATTTTCTTGAAATAGCTTCCAGAAGAGAAGTTTTTATAAAAGCGGTAATAAGCGAGCATACGCATGAAGGTGACCTGCTGGACGGATTGAAATTAATAAGAGACGTTTTAAGAAGCGCTATTTTAGTTTTACAGCCGGATTCTACGGTCGAAAGCGAATTGATTAACGGCAAGCTCGATAATTTTAAAGAAATATGCAGAAAAGAAAAGATAACTGCCTGCGTTATACCGCAGGTACATAAGAGCGCGGGGGTAAGATAAATGAAGAAGTCAAGTTATGAAGGCCTGCAGAAGAATGTAAGAAAAATGAATACGCCGCAGATAGAAGCCTGGGAGAATCAGTATCCGGATAAGGAATATGTGATACACCTGGATATTCCGGAATTTACCTGTATCTGCCCTAAAACCGGCCTGCCTGATTTTGCGACGATAAAAATAGAGTATTCACCTTATAATCTATGCGTGGAATTAAAGTCGTTCAAGATGTATACGATATTTTACCGGAACGTCGGTATTTTTCATGAGCATCTTACTAATAGAATGCTTGATGATTTTGTAAGGGCCTGTAAGCCGCGTTGGGCGAGAATAGTATCCCAGTTTAATTCCAGGGGCGGAATAACCACAACAGTCTCGGCGGAGTATAGAAAATAATGCGTACTATAAAAGCAGAGCAGATTACAAGGATAGTATCAGAACTAAGTCTTAAGGCTAATTTTAATTTAACTCCTTATATTTTGCGCCGGCTAAAGTCAGCCTATAAAAACGAGAAAGTAAAGAAGGCAAAAGAGGCTTTGGGGATGATTATTAAGAACGCTCAGATTGCTTCCCGCGAGAAGCTTGCTATCTGTCAGGATACGGGTTTGCCGGTTGTCTTCATAGAGATAGGGCAAAACATTCAGATAAAAGGCGATCTAGCTAATGCGGTAAAGAAGGGCATTGCTTTAGGGTATAAGAAAGGTTCTTTCAGGGAATCGATTGTTTGTAATCCGCTATTAAGAGGCAGGTCTTCTTATGAAGGAGCGGTTATCCATAGCCGCCTTGTAATAGGCGATAAGCTGAAGATAACCGTAAGGCCTAAAGGATTCGGTTGCGAGAATAAGTCTGTTCTTAAAATGTTTCTTCCGACAGCAGGGATAAAAGAGATTGGCAAGTTTATTGTAGATGCGGTAAAGTCAGCCGGTCCGGATGCCTGTCCTCCTTATGTAGTCGGAGTAGGTATTGGCGGCACTGCGGATTATGCTTCGTTTTTAGCAAAAGAAGCGTTGTTGAGAAAATGTGAAATGAAGAATTCGGGTCTGGAGAATTTTCTGTTAAGGGAGATTAATAAATTAAAAATCGGGCCTATGGGCTTAGGCGGGAGTCATACCTGCCTGGCGGTAAATATTGAAACTTATCCCACCCATATCGCAGGGCTGCCTGTTGCGGTTAATATAAGCTGTCACGCTCTGCGCAGCGCAACGGCAATACTTTAAGACGTATGAAAAGAAAACTTAATGAAGGTACTTTAGAGCTTAATAAATTAAATGCCGGAGATCAGCTTGCTTTTTCAGGGATCATTTATACCTGCCGGGATCAGGCGCATAAGAGACTTGTTAATGATATTGTAAGGAAGAAGAAAATACCCTTTTGTGTAAAAGGAGCTATTTTTTATTATTGTGGCCCTACAAATACTCCCAAGGGAAAGATTATCGGTTCGTGCGGCCCCACTACCAGTTCGCGCATGGACGCATTTACTCCCTTTTTGTTAGGAAAAGGCGTAAGCGCCATGATCGGTAAAGGGAGGCGTTCGAAAGAAGTAGTTGGAGCGATAAAAAAACATAAGGCCGTATATTTACTTGCTCCGGCAGGATGCGGAGCGCTTGTTTCAAAATACATCAAAAGGAAAGAACCGGTTGCTTATGCTGACCTCGGTCCGGAGCAGATATTAAAGCTTAAGGTTGAGGATTTGCCGCTGGTAGTAGCTATTGATTCTAAAGGGAGGAGTATTTATGACCAGAATTGACGCAAGAGGTTTTGATAAGATCAGAAAAGTTACTATTACCAGAAATTATATAAAATATCCGGAAGGTTCCTGTCTTATAGAATTAGGCAATACCAGAGTTATCTGTACTGCTTCTGTAGAAGAGGTTGTGCCTCCTTTTTTAAGGGGCACTGGTACGGGATGGGTTACTGCTGAATACGGGATGTTGCCAAGGTCCTGCAATACGCGTATACCGAGGGGAAAAGATTCGGGGCGCACGTATGAAATACAGCGGCTGGTAGGGAGGTCTTTGCGTTCGGTAACCCAGATGAAAGATTTAGGGGAGCGTACTATCTGGCTAGATTGCGATGTGATTCAGGGAGACGGAGGCACGCGTACTGCCGCTATCACCGGAAGTTTTGTTGCTTTGGTTGATGCATTGGCAAAGATGAAGAAAGAGGGCAAAATCAGCAAAATACCGGTTAGGGATTATGTTGCCGCTACTAGCGTAGGTATCCTTAATGATACGCTTATGCTGGATTTATGTTATGAAGAGGATTCTAAAGCGGAAGTTGATATGAATGTGGTAATGACCGGCAGCGGCGAATTTATTGAAATACAGGGAACGGCAGAGAGAAATCCATTTTCAAAAGATAAGATGGATAAGATGCTGGATTTTGCCAAGAAGGGCATTGAGGATTTATTTAGTATCCAGCGTAAATTAGTCGGCGACCTTCTTTAGGGGACACCCTTTAACCCAATCGGGAGTCGCTCTCTGGTCTAATCGTAAGCCTGTCCCTTTTAAGGAGTTTTAAGGAGCATTAACCGGATCCGGGGACACCCTTAGCTTTGGCTTAAAGGGTGTCCCTAATAAAGGTATGGAATTAATAGTAGCAACTAAGAACAAAAAGAAATTAGAAGAGATAAAAGAGATTCTTAAGGGGCTTAATCTTTGCATTAGTTCTTTGTTAGAGTATCCTAAAAAGGTAAGAATCGTAGAAAACGGCAGAACCTTTAAGGAGAATGCCGTTAAAAAAGCGGTTAAAGTAGCTAAGGTTACCGGGATGCTTTCGTTGGGAGAGGATTCAGGTCTTTGCGTAAATGCTTTAAAAGGCGCTCCCGGAATATATTCTTCCCGCTTCTCGGGTAAGAATAAGAGCGATAGCCAGAACAACTTAAAACTTCTTAAATTGTTGGGAGATCTTACTTTGTCAAAGCGCAAAGCTCATTATGCCTGTGCGGTAGCGCTCGCAGATAAAAAAGGCTTAATAGGCGTAGTGGAAGGAAAATGTTTTGGCCTGATAGGTTATAAATTAAGAGGTACCCGCGGGTTTGGTTATGACCCGCTTTTTATCGTCCCAAAGCATAACAAAACGTTCGGTGAATTAGGGGAAAGCATCAAGCATAAGATCAGCCATCGTTACAACGCGTTAAAGAAAGCGCAGAAAATTATTCAGAAATATATTGAGAAAGGCTGATTGGTTGATATAATAATTTTTTCACGGGGCGTGGCTCAGTTTGGCTAGAGCGCTTGCTTTGGGAGCAAGAGGTCACAGGTTCAAGTCCTGTCGCCCCGAATATATTTAAGGCAGGATAAAAAGGAGGGATAATGATAAAAGGTATTTTTGTTTTATTCTTCACTCTTTTTTCGTTTACTTACGCTTTATCAGGTGAGGTGGTTTCCAAAGAGGCCGCTAATTATTATGCGCAGGGCGTAAAGCAGCAAAAGGGGGATAATTTTATTCAAGCAGATACTTTTTATCAGAAGACTTTACTGGTTGACCCCTCTAACCTGAAATGGAAAAGAAATATCCTTAATAACCGCGGGGTAATGTTAGCCCAGCAGGGTTTTCTTGATGAAGCTGAAGAGAGCTTGCTTGAGTCTCTTAAGATAGATCCTAATTATCTTCCTGCTAAACTAAACTTAGGTTTTATATATGAGGCACGCCGCAGCGAGTTAGAGTCTATAACATACTGGTTAAAGGTGCTTCAGATTAACCTTGATGATGTTAAACCTAAAGGTTTTGTTTTAGGCGAGCCTGAACCGGAAAGCAGCACCGGTAAGTGATTTTTTAAGACTGCGCCTGTAGCTTTAGTGAGGCCGCAACTTAGCGAGTGGAAACGAAGCTAAGCTGCTTGGCCGAACTAATCCCGCGACTGCAAGAGGATTTTAAAAGAAATCCGCGCAGCGTTTAGGAGCGGGACAATTGATTTGATAATTTAGATTTGCGCCTGTAGCTCAAATGGATAGAGCAACTGCCTTCTAAGCAGTAGGTTGGCCGTTCGATTCGGCCCAGGC
>CAZSQC010000043.1:0-7655 GCA_964608955.1 uncultured Planctomycetales bacterium
ATGAAGAGTTATCGATTTTGGGGCTTGCAGTAGGGGAATATACAAAACTCAAGGAGTTACTTACAGATTTAATAATGTTTTTCAAGGTTAGAGGAGTAGCAGTTTCTCTCCCATCCTTAAAATCTAAGTCAGTATTAGGTGAAATATCTTCGTTAATAGGGGAGATTAAAAAGACCGGACTTACCTTTGCTCCGGAAGCAGGTTCCGAGAGAATGCGTAATCTTTTGGCAAAGGATTTTAAGTGCGAAGAGTTCTTCGAGGTTCTTAAAAGCGCTTACTCCTGCGGTTATCAGCACGTGAAGCTTTACTTTATGATCGGATTACCCAATGAAACTACCAAAGACCTTGATGCTATAATAGATTTTGCGCTGAAAGTTTCTAACTTAAGAAAAGAGGTAGGTTTCCCTGCGGCTCAGGTAAATGTCAGTGTCAGTAATTTTATCCCTAAGCCTCATACTGCTTTGCAATGGCTTGCTATGGATAGCGTTGATTCCATAACAGATAAGCAGCGTTATTTAAGGGATAAATTTTCTAAGTATAAGCGTATCAAAATAAGTTTTCATAATCCTAAGATGACTGCATTAGAGTGTATCTTATCCAGAGGGGACAGAAGGCTTTCGGAGGTTATATTGAAAGCTTTTAAGTCCGGAGCTAAGTTTGACGCATGGAGCGATAATTTTAATTTTGATTTATGGGTTTCTGCTTTCAGTGCTTGCGGTATAGATTGGAAAGAATATCTTAAAAATAAGGAGCCTTCCGGTTCTCTGCCGTGGGATTTAATAGATGTGGGGATAAACAAAGACATCCTGATTAAGGAATTTTATAATTCTATTGCTATGTAGTTCAATAAGATGTATAATTTAGGTTAAAAATATAGCTTCCAACTAATAATATTTCAGGAGGTTAAAGATGGCGAAGAACTTTAAGTTATTATCATTGTCTTCGCGCGGACTAAAACATAAGTTAATGATCTCCGTTTCGCTTATGTCTGTTTTGCCGCTCTTAGTGAGCGTCTATCTTGTTTCGCAGCATATCTTGCCTAAGGTTGGTTTTAAAATAGACATCCTTTTTTCTTTAGCTATCAGTTTCTTTATCGCCTTGATAGGTTTCTTTGTGACTAAGGAGGTTTTTGATCGTATCCTTACGGTTACTACTGATGCTAAGATGATTGCGGCGGGTGATATTATGCATAGGCTCGAGGTGTCCAGCGAAGATGAGGTCGGAGACCTTGGTGAAGCACTGAACAGGCTTACCGAACGTATCCGCAACAATATGGAGGAGCTTAAGACTTATAGCGAGAGGACTACGGAGATAAACCTGGCAATTCAAAAAAGGGTAATTGTACTTTCAAGCCTTTTGCAGATAAGCTCGCAGATTTCTTCTGCAGATAAACTTGATGATGTTTTAAGAACTGCTGTTGAGAAAGCCAGGTTATTGGCAAATTCAGACCTGGCATTTTTGTTCTTTAGGGATGAGGGGCAGGAGACTTTTTCAATCCGGATAACCCAGGGGGCCAGTTCAGATTACCTCAATGATATTAAAATAAGTCCTCAGGAGGATGCTTTCTATGCTTTTGTTAATTCTAATAAACCTTTAATACTTGATAAGCAGGAGTTACTGGACCGCGAACTAGTTGAATTGATCCGCAATAAGCTAAAAGTTAACAATGCGCTAATCTTGCCGATATTCTTGCGTAAGCGCGTTGTTGCAATGCTTGGAATTGCCAGTAAAAAAGATAATTATGCTTATGCCAAAGAAGACATTGAACTATTGGATATTTTTGTAAGGCAAATAGCTATCGCTATTGAAAATGATATCCTTAGTCATAGTGTTAAGAAGCTCGAAATCAAGGATACGCTTACGGGCTTATATAATGGAAACTTCATGAGCGTGAGATTACAAGAGGAAATAAAAAGAGCAATAGTTTATCAGAGGCCTTGTTCTTTTATTCTCTTGGATATTGACAACTTTAAAGACTATAGTAATCGTTTTGGTTCCTTGCAGTCCGAAGGAGTTATAAAAACAATTGCGTCTTTAATCAGGGATTCGGTAAGCGAGGTAGATCGGGTAGGTAGGATTGGCGACGATGAATTCGCCGTGATACTCCCTGAAAAGAATAAGCGTAATGCTCAGGATGTCGCCGAGGACATACGTAAGAAGATCGAATTTAGCTTTGGAGAGAACACTGACGCATCAAAAAGGGTTACTATCAGCGCAGGAGTTAGCGAGAACCCGCTTGACGGAATAAACTCGGAGCAATTAATTTCCAAGGCTAAGGAATTGCTGGAAATTGCCAAGAAGAACGGGCGCAATCGAGTAGTAATCTTTAAAGAAAGATAAATATGCCTTTAAGAAAGATTTTAAATAAACAACTAGGGGAATTATTGGTTGAAAGAGGTATTATTAACGACCAACAGCTTGAAAAAGCTTTAAATGTCCAGAAGGAGAAGGGCGGGCTTATAGGTGAAGTGTTGGTTGATCTTGGTTTTGTAAAGGAAGAAGATATCGCCCAGTCCTTAACGGCGCAGTACGGGTTTCCTTATTTACCTTTAAGTAATTATGATGTAAACCCCGAAATCATCAATATTGTCCCGGGTAGAGTTGCCAGGCAGTATCTTCTTGTTCCGATAGATAAAATCGGAAATAACCTTACGCTGGCAATGTCAAACCCCCTTAATGTTCAGGCAATTGAGGATATTGAGCTGCTCTCCGGATGCAGTGTTCAGACTTTTGTTTCTACATCGTCGGATATCAAGAAGGCTATAGAAAAATATTATAAGGATAAAGAATAACTAGAAAACGATGGTTTCATTAAAAGATCGCCTTACTGAAATCCTGATTAATAATAAGTTGATTACCCAGGAACAGCTGGAGCAGGCTCTTTCAGTGCAGAGTGAAAAAGGCGGTAAGCTAAGTGAAATAATTGTTGCTTTAAAGTTTATTAAGGAAAACGAGTTGGCTTCTACTTTAAGCGAAGGATTAGGTTTACCGCTTATTGACTTAAAACGTTTCAAGATTGACCCCGAAGTTGTAAAGATTATTCCCGTTAATATCGCCCGTCACTATCAGATTATTCCGGTTTCTAAAATGGGTAATACCGTTACTTTGGCAATGGCAGATCCCTTAAATATCTTTGCGATTGATCATGTCGCCTCTTTAACGGGGTACAAGATAAATCCCATTATTTCAAGCAGCCAGGATATTTCTCAGACTATTGATTTAGTTTATCCGGATACTACCAAGGGTGTAATTGATGACCTTGTAAAAGAGATGTCTGCTTCCTCTATTGAATTGATAAGGGAGGAAAAAGAGGTACTGCCATCCGATCAGGAACTGGATGCTTTAAGCAGGCAGGCACCTATTATACAGGTAACCAATATGATACTTGAAGACGGAGTTAAAAAGAAGGCTTCCGATATTTTGATTGAGCCATTCAGCAAGAAGCTGCGCGTAAGATTCCGTATTGACGGTATTTTACATGAACAAAAATCTCCTCCAAAAAATATTTATGCTTCGATAGTTTCGCGTATTAAGGTTATGTCGGTATTGAATATCGCTGAGCATAGGCTTCCGCAGGATGGCAGGTTTAAAATGAAGATTTCCGGTAAAGAAGTTGATTTCCGTGTTTCTATCCTGCCTTCAAGCCTGGGTGAGAAAGTTGCTATTCGCATTCTGGATAAGTCACAGGCTACTTTGAACCTGGAGAAACTCGGGTTCAACAAGGAGATAATTACATCTTTGCAGAAGATATCTAAACTACCCCATGGTATGATGCTTATTTGCGGGCCGACCGGAAGCGGCAAGACCACCACTCTTTATTCCATACTTAAGCTTGTTGATAGCCCGGATAAGAATATTGTTACGGTCGAAGACCCGGTTGAGTTTCAATTGGAGGGGATTAATCAGGTAACTGCGAGGCCTGAAATCGGGCTTACGTTTGCCTCTGCTTTGCGTTCTATTTTAAGGCAGGACCCCAATATTATAATGATAGGGGAAATAAGGGACTATGAAACCGTTGATATCGCTATCAAATCTGCTCTTACCGGGCATCTGGTTTTATCCACTCTACATACTACCACTGCTCCTGGCGCGGTAGTGCGCTTGGTTAATATGGGGGTAGAGCCTTATTTAATAAATTCATCATTGGTTTGCGTGGTAGCCCAAAGATTAGTGCGTAAAATCTGTTCTCATTGTAAAGAAGAATATATCGTAAAAAAAGATATGTTTGATACGCTTAAGATAAACCTGGGGGATGTTAAAGAGGCGAAATTTTTCCGGGGTAAAGGTTGCCCGGCTTGTTTTAATATGGGATATGCCGGCAGAATAGGAATTGCCGAGGTTTTGCTGCTTTCGAGCTCTATCAGGGATTTAATACTTAAAAGGGCGCAGGAGCATAATATAAAAAATAAGGCGCGTCAAGAAGGAATGAGGACATTAAGGGAAGACGGTATTTCCCAGGCCCTAAAAGGCGTAACTACGCTAGAAGAAGTTTTACGCGTAACGGCACCGGATGAATAATAATGCAAACTCTAAGGGATAAGATAATTGAGATATTATTAAGAGACGGCCATATCAATAGGCAGCAGCTTGAAAAGGCTTTGGCTCTTCAGAAAGAAAACGGCATACCGTTAAGAAAAGTACTTGTGGATGAAGGGATGATTTCCGAGGATACTTTGCTTTCTCTCTTGTCCAAGCAGCTGTATATGCCTACCCTTAATCTTTCGAAATATAAATTTACTCCTGAAGTGATCGGGCTTGTCCCGGAACGTATGGCTAAGCTCTATGGTTTGATTCCTATCTCCCGTTTTGGAAGCACTATTACCGTTGCGATGTCGGATCCCTTGAATATTTTCGCCCTTGATGATCTGAAAACATGCACCGGATGCAATATAGATACGGTATTAAGCCCGGAGGATGAGGTTTTGCATTCGATAGAGGAGCAGTATAATGCCGGAGGCAAAGATCTGGAGCATATTATAGATGAGGCGGCTTTAGAACAGGGCTCTCTGGAGAAAAGCGACATCGAATTAGTAAAGCAGCAGGAGATTGAGCTCTCCAGCGCTTTGGAGGAGAGTGAGCTAGCTCCTATAGTAAAGCTCGTAGACCTTATGTTAAACCAGGCCCTTAAAAAACGTGCCTCCGATATTCATATTGAACCTGAGCAAGGATGCTTGCGTATACGTTACCGCATCGACGGAGCGTTGCATGATGTATTTAAGATTCCGAAAGCAAAGCAGAATGCCATTATCGCTCGCCTTAAAATTATATCTAATCTTGATATTACCGAAAACCGTCTTCCCCAGGACGGCAGATTTAAAGTTAAATTCGAGGGTAAAGAGGTGGATTTTCGTGTTTCAGGGCTACCTACTACTTTCGGCCAGAAGTTTGTCTTAAGGGCGCTTGATAAGAGTAATCTTTCTGTGGGTCTTGATAAGTTAGGTTTTTCAGAGCAGCCTGAAAAAGTGTTTAAGGAGGCTGTTGCTAAACCTTTTGGCATGATTCTGGTTACCGGTCCTACCGGTTCCGGTAAGTCTACTACCCTTTACTCTGTTTTGAACCAGCTTAATACTCCGGAAAAGAATATTATAACTATTGAAGACCCGGTTGAATATCAGGTTGAAGGAATTACCCAGATTCAGGTTAAACCTGAAATCGGGCTTGATTTTGCTACGGGTCTGCGTTCGTTGTTAAGACAAAGTCCTGATATTATTATGATCGGAGAAATACGCGATCCGGAAACAGCAGATATCGCTGTTAAGGCCGCTCTTACCGGCCAGTTAGTTTTGTCAACATTGCATACCAATGATGCGATATCAAGTATAACCCGTCTCATTGATATGGGGGTGGAGCCTTTCTTGGTTGCCTCTAGCGTGGTTATGCTTTGTGCTCAGCGTTTGGCAAGAAAAATATGTTTAAAGTGCCGTAAACCCATAGAGATACCGGAAGAGTTTCTTAAAAAAATTGGTTTCACGGGGAAAGCTAATTTTTATACTGCTACTGGGTGTAAATATTGCAACAATACCGGTTTTTATGGAAGAGTAGCAATATTAGAAGCCGTGATTGTTAACGACGATATAAGGGAGATGATAATCGAGAAAAAACCTATTGATTTCATAAAGAAATATGCGCAGGAGAAGGGAATGAAGACGTTAAGGGATGATGCATTTTTAAAAGTTCAGCAGGAGCTTACCACTCTTGATGAGGCGATAAGAATAACGACGGAGGAGTAGTTTTAATGGCGAATAACAGGGTGTTATTTATTTCTGAAGAGAACGAGATATCCCGTTATTTAAGGGAGCAGCTTATGGTAGAAGGAGGATATTCCGTTGTGTTCGAGGAAAATTCTTCCGCCGGTCTGGAAACATTCCGGAAAGATATTTTTGATTTGGTAGTTATAAAACCATTTTCTTTGGATGCCGCATCACTCGGGGTAATAAAAGAATTCAAGAATATTGACCGGGATTGCATAATTATTGTAATCTTGGATGATAGCAGGCCTGATATTCTAGAGTACCTTTTTAGCTTAGGGATGTATGATTTTGTTACCAAACCTATAAATCTCGAAAGATTCCTTTTTCTTATAAAGAAAGGCATTGAGTTACACGTTGCCCTTATTTCCAACCGTAAGGTTAATCAGGGGCTTAAGGAAAATAACATTGCACTTGAGAAGCAGAATATTCTTCTTGCTAAGAGAATTGAAGATTCAACCCGCAATCTTACGAGGCTCTACGAAGATTTACGCTCAACATATATGCGTACAATTAAGGTCTTGGCCCAGGCAATCGATGCTAGAGACCACTATACCCACAGCCATTCAGAAAATGTATCCCGTTACGCAACTATTATTGCTTCAGAAATGGGGCTTTCTACCAAGGAGATAGAGGTTATAAGGCAGGCCTGCGAGTTGCATGATTTAGGTAAGATAGGGATAGAAGATGGAATCCTTATGAAGCCGGATGCCTTAACAAAAGATGAGTGGGAGCAGATACGCAAGCATCCGGCTATCGGAGCTTCAATCTTACAGCCTTTGACTTTTTTAAACGATGTGATAGAATTGGTGAGGCAGCATCACGAGCGTTACGATGGTTCCGGTTATCCGGAGGGCAGAAAAGGGGAAGACATACTGTTGGGTGCTAGGATAATTAATCTTGCTGATTCTTATGAGGCAATGCGTTCGGCGCGTTCTTACAGGAAAATACCCCTTACCAAGGAAGCGGCAATAGAAGAAATTAAGAAGAATAGCGGTACGCAGTTTGATCCTAAGATTGTGGAAGTCTTCCTGAGGATAAAGGATAAACTATAATGAATTATACTTATACGGCTAAGGATAGAAACGGGTATACCGTAACAGGGAATATCGAGGCTAACTCGGAAACAGAGGCAGCGGATTCTTTGCATAAAAAGGAATTTATCGTAATTTCTATAGAGATGGCTAAGGCCCGCGGAAACAAAGGTAATAATAAAGCCAGAAACCATAAGGTAAAGCTTGATGATCTTGTTATTTTTACGCGCCAGCTGGCAACAATGATAGATTCCGGCATTCCGCTGGTAAATGCTTTAAGCATACTTAGCGAGCAGGTGGAAAATCCTGCGCTTAAACAGGTGGTAATGATTGTGCGGCAGGATATCGAAGCGGGAATGAGTTTTTGCGATGC
>CAZSQC010000044.1:0-7650 GCA_964608955.1 uncultured Planctomycetales bacterium
CGAGCCCTGCAATTATCTGGAAAAGAAGGGTTTTAAGGTTACTTATGTCGGTGTTGATAAAGACGGATTGGTTTCTCCGGAAGACGTGAAAAAAGCGATAAATGACAAAACAATACTCATCAGCATTATGCATGCTAATAATGAAATCGGGACAGTCCAGCCTATTAAAGAAATCGGGCTTATTGCCAGGGAAAAAGATGTATATTTTCATACCGATGCGGTTCAAACTGTCGGGCATATACCGGTGGATGTAAATGATTTGAATGTAGATTTTCTTTCCCTTTCGGCGCACAAATTCTACGGGCCTAAAGGCGTAGGCGCCTTATACGTAAGGAAAGGCAGGCGCTTGAGCAGATTTTTCTACGGCGGAGATCAGGAAAAAGGCAGGAGGGCTTCTACATATAATACTACCGGCATTGTGGGGCTAGGCAAGGCTATAGATTTATGCCGCAAGAACATGAAAGAAGAAATAAAATCCCAATCGGCATTAAGGGATGGCATGATAAAGTCCATTCCGGAATTAATTCCCGAGGTAAAACTTAACGGGCATCCGTCAAAGAGGCTCCCTAATAACGTTAATTTCTCGGTAAAATATATTGAGGGAGAATCTATTCTCTTGAGCCTAGATATGCTGGGTATTGCTTTGTCAACAGGCTCTGCCTGCACTTCAAGTTCTCTAGAGCCTTCTCATGTGCTCTTGGCAATAGGGTTGGACCACGCTACAGCCCACGGTTCGTTAAGAATTACTATAGGTCGTTGGACTAATAAAGGAGATATAGACTATCTTCTTGATAACTTACCTAAAGTTGTAGAAAGACTGCGCTCTATGTCTCCTTTGTATCAGAAAAAATAATGGAAGAAAAAATAATAGAAATACTTAGCGGCAAAGACGGATATTTTTCCGGAGAGGAATTAAGCCGTGAACTTAAGGTAAGCAGACAGGCCCTTTGGAAGCATATCCATACCTTAAAAGATTTAGGTTATGATATCGCCGCCGTTCCGCATCTAGGGTACCGCTTGGTTTCCATACCTGATAGATTATATGATTTTCAGATTTATCAGGGGCTAAAGACAAAAAGCTTCGGCAGGAAAATACTATATTTTGATTCATTGAGCTCTACTATGGATATGGCTTCTCAACTCGCCTTAAAGGGTTTACCGGAAGGGACAATTGTAATAGCAGAGACTCAAACTAAGGGAAGAGGAAGGCTGGGTAGACTTTGGCATTCTCCCAAATACAAAGGATTGTATTTTTCGCTGATTCTAAAGCCTAAGATCCCGGTTAATAAAGCAGCCCTCATTACGCTCCTTGCCGGGGTTAGTATTTCAGAAGCCATAAGAGAAAGTTCTTTGATAGAAACTCAGATTAAGTGGCCGAACGATATAATATTTAATAATAAAAAGCTGGGTGGGATACTCACCGAAATCCAGGCAGAGGTGGACGAGGTGAATTTCATGATTATCGGCATCGGCTTAAATATTAACAATGACAGGAAGACACTGGTTGAAGGCGCTGTTAGTCTAAAAGAAGCAAGCGGTTCTCAGGAGTTAAACCGAGCTCTAATCCTGCGTAATATACTCAAGGAGTTTGAATCAAATTACTATCATTTACAGCAAAAAGGCCCGAAGTCCATGCTCGAGAAATGGAGGCATCTTTCTGTTACTTTAGGGCATAGGGTAAGAATTTCTTCGCATAAGGAGCATATAGAAGGCGAGGCTTTTGATGTTGATTCTGACGGGGGTCTTCTTATCAGAAAAGATTCCGGTGTAACACAAAAGGTAATGGCAGGCGATATTCTTCTATGCAGATAAAGTTTATTGTCAACTATTTAATACCTTAAGGTTGACAATTAAACAGCCTTTTCTTATAATAGGGCAATGCTTAAAATAAGAAGAGGTTTTTTTATTATTATTTTCCTATATGTTCTCTCTGTAAGTTTTGCTGATAATGGAGAAAAGGGGTTTGAACGGATAATTGTCAAGAAAACAAAAGAGGTAGCTCCCGGTTACTCCTGTTTATCATTTAATGATGCAGATACCCTTCTTTTTTCTTCGCCCGTAGAAAATTTAAGCACAACTTTACTTAATTTACAGAGCAGGTCTTTTAACGGTTCAATACAATCAGATTTTCTTCTGCGCGGTTCCAATTACGAGGGCATACGTCTTCTCCTTGACGGTAAATATATAAATGACCCTCAAACAGGCCACCATAACAGTGATATACCTTTTACGAAAGAGGACCTATCCCAGGTGGAGCTCATCTCTGGTGTTTCCCCCGAATATCTCGGGCCTGCCTCTATAGGCGGGGCAGTAAACTTTGTCGTTAAGAGGCCCGATAAGAACAAAATGGTTTTCGAGCTTTCTGCAGGAGAACACAATACTTTTGCCCAGCTCCTCAGCATAAGCGAAAAGATTAACGCCTTAGGTGTCAGGGTTTCATTTGAAAATAAAGAATCAAAAGGATTTAGCGAAGATACTGATTTCAAGAAAATAACTGCTTCGACCTCTGCTACCCTTGATTTACCGCTGGGTTCATTTGATATGGACTTCGGATACCAGGAGAAGGAATTCGGTGCTTATGATTTTTATACTCCGGGCAAAGGATATCCTTCCAAAGAATGGACAAAAACGTTTCTGACTGATCTCGGTTTTAAACTTAAGAATGATAATATTAGCTTACGCCCCGGTTTTTTATGGCGTAGGCATTTTGATAAATTCATGCTGGATAAGGATAATATCAAAAGCAACTTTTTATCGCATCATCGCACAGATGTCTACTCGCCCGGAATTTATCTAAGCAAAGACAATACGGCTTTAGGGAATATTGGATTGGGGGTTGAATATTCGCATGAAAAGATAAATTCCACCACTTTAGGTAAGCATAGCCGTCAGCAGGAGAGTATTTTTATAGATGATGAGTTGCGGGTTAATAAAAATATTTCTTTGCAGTCTAGGATTAGGGTTGATGACTACGAAAATATCGATACAGCCATAACCGGCGCCATTAAAGCTACCTATAATTTTCTCGAAGGCCACTCATTTAGCCTCGGCATATCAAGGGCAATACGCATTCCTACCTTTACGGAACTTTATTATAATGACCCTACTACATTAGGTAGCCCGAATTTGTCTTATGAAAAATCCTTATCCTGTGAAGCAGGGCATGCTTATAATTCAGGAAGGTTTTCCTTTAGCTCCGTAGCGTTTGTTCGCAGGGAGGATAATTTTGTGGACTGGGTTAAGGAAAGCCCTACGCAGGCAAAGTGGCAAGCAAAGAACATCGCTTCTTCAAAAGTATTCGGCGTAGAAGAACAGTTAGAATACAGGCTAAATAAAGTTGTCAACTTAAGTGCGAATTATGCTTATACCAATAGGAAAAGGGAAGATAACGGGTATAGCTATAAGTACGGAGAAAATTATGTTCGGCATTTAGCAGGTGTTATATCGAAGTTTAACTTAGGGTTTGCAGAGCAGGAGTTAGGGTTTACTTATAAAAAACCTCCAGCACGTAACGGCTGGCTTATTGTGAATGCGAGGTTAAATTTTAACTTAAAAAAGAATTATAAAATTTTTGTTTTGGCTGCCAACATTTTTAATGTAGAATACCAGGAGATTCCCGGAATACCTTCACCGGGCAGATGGGTTGAGGGTGGCTTGAGGCTAGAATGGTAAATTTACCGCAAATAAACAGTTCAGCTTTGGAAAGACATAAGGTTTTTATGCTCTTTGAAACCAGGTCTTTCGATAAAAATAACTTTATGAGTTATATTTTTACCGACCCTGTAAGGGTTATCACGGCAGAAAACCCAAAGCAAGTGCGCAATGCTTTTAGCGAAATCAAGGAATATGCAGAGCGTTTTTATATTGCCGGTTATTTTTCCTATGAGTTAGGATACTGTTTTGAGAATGAAATATTTGCACAACAAAAGAATCAGGGGAGAACTCTTTTAAAGGTAGGAATCTTCAGAAAAAGATTTTATTTTAACCACCAATCGGGTAAGAATAACATAGATATACCCGGGATATTCTTAAAGAATTACGCCGGGGTTAATTTCTCTGTAGACAACCTTGAATTAAATATTAATCCGCAGGATTACCGCAAGAAAATAACGCAGATTAAAGAGTTTATAAAAGAAGGACAGACCTATCAGGTTAATTTCACCTCCAAATACAATTTTAATTTCTCGGGATCCGCTTTTGATCTTTATAGGAAGCTTTGTTCCCGTCAGCAGGTTCAGTATAGCGCTTTTATAAAAATAGGAGACGAAAAGATTCTTTCTCTTTCCCCCGAATTATTCTTCAGAAGGAAGAATGATGATTTCTATAGTGAACCTATGAAAGGGACCATTTCGCGCGGTAATACTCCGCAGGAAGATAAAGCTAATCTGATGAGGCTAAAAAGAAGCCTTAAAAATAAAGCGGAAAACCTTATGATTGTTGACTTGATAAGAAATGATTTAGGTAGAATCAGCCGTACCGGGAGCGTAAGAGTTTCGCAGGCCTTTAGAATACGTAAGTACAAAACACTTTTCCAAATGATTTCCGGGATAAACGGAAAACTTAAGAAGAATATTTCGTATTTTGAAATATTCAAGAATATATTCCCCGGGGGTTCTGTTACCGGAGCCCCAAAACTAAGCACAATGCAGATTATTAGAAAATTAGAGAAAGGGCCAAGAGGGGTTTATTGCGGAGCGTTGGGTTTTATCTCTCCTGCCAAAGAGGCTGTTTTTAACCTGCCGATACGCACTGTTCATATAAACGGGGGGAAAGGTGAGATGGGGGTAGGCAGCGGTATTGTTCAGGATTCCCGCTGGCAGGAAGAGTTTAGAGAGTGTTGCTTAAAGGCAAAGTTTTTTAGCGATGCGGCCTGCGATTTTAAGCTTATTGAAACGATCGGCTGGGATAAAGAATATTGTTTTATCGATGAACATATTGCGAGATTGAAACAGGCAGCGCAGCATTTCGGATTTGTTTTTATGAAAAAAAAGATTTTTGAGCGCCTGAAAACACTAGAAAGTAGATTTGTTGAGAATAATAAATACAGAATCAGGCTGCTTCTTGACAGGGAAGGTAACTTAAAGTCTGGATATAATAGGATCAGCCCTTGCGCACGGAGCATAAATTATGTTGCCGTGTCAAGATATCGCATGGATCCTAAAGACGAATTTATTTATTATAAGACAACGAACCGCCTTGTTTATGATTCCGAATACGCCCGCTACAATGCGCTTGGGTATTTTGATGTCTTATTTCTTAATACAAGAAATGAGTTTACAGAAGGGGCGATATCCAATATAATCATTCAGAAAAAAGGGAAGTTTTTTACGCCTCCTTTATCTTCCGGGATCCTGCCGGGAATTTACAGGGGGGATTTGTTAAGGAAAAGACTGGCAGAAGAGAAAAGAATATTTTGGAAGGATATTGCGGGAGCGGATAAAATATTTCTTTGCAATTCCGTGCGGGGGCTAACAGAGGTAAAATTAAGAAAATGTTTATACACGCGGTAATATTTAAAATTGCTTCTTCGCAGGTAGCAAAATACCGTAAAGACAGTCTGATGTGGGCTCAATATGCCAGGAAGGCAGGGGGCTTTATCGCTTATTTTACAATGAAGCGCTACGGGTATAATGGAGAGTATGTTTCGGTTTATGAATGGAAAAGTAAATCTTATCATGACCGGTTTATGAAAAAATATCATGATTATCTCGTCTTAAAGTCCAGGGCAAAGGTAATGCCTTTAGCTTACTATAACCTTAAAACGCTTGATAATTTGAAAAATCTGGTTGACAAATCCGGAAAAATGGGTATAATATAATCAGCAGTTGAAGGAGTAGTAGTTTTTAGAACCGTAAGGGGAAAGAATGACTAAGCCTTACGGTTTTTTTTGTTACTCCTTAAATTTGCTAAATTTCAGAAGGAAGGAGGAGTTTGCAGCAATGGCAAAAGGTAAAGTAAAGTGGTTTTCCAATCAGAAGGGTTATGGATTTATTACTCCTGAGAATGGCGCTGATGTATTCGTGCATCATACCGCTATCCAGGGTGATGGCTATAAAACTTTAGAAGAGGGCCAGGAAGTCGAGTTTGATATCGAAAAAGGTCCCAAGGGTGAACAGGCTACGAAAGTAGTCAAGTTATAAGACCCGCAAAGGTTAAGGCCGGAATCATTGAAAAATGGTTCCGGCCCTTTGTTTTTATGCTATAATAATAAAAAAAGGAGGCATGATGGAGAAAACATCTAAAATTTTAATCATACTTGGTATTTTAGTGCTGGTTTTTGCGGTTTTAATCAGGTTGCCGCTCGGACGTCCTTATTCACTTATTGGAGTGAGGGCGTTGAGCCTTATTACAATTTCCAATACTCTTTTTCTGCTCGCTATTATTTTAAAAATATTCGCTAAGAAATAAATTTTCTGTAGGACATAACGGGCACTTTTTATTAGGATTTTAAAAGTGCCCTGTTTTCTAACTAATATGACTGTTAAAAAAGTATTCGTAGCAATGAGCGGTGGGGTGGATTCTTCCGTAGCTGCTGCGCTTTTAAAAGAAAAGGGCTATGATGTTATAGGCGTTACCATGTGCTTTTCCGGTTTGAAGGATTCTTCTCAAATAGAGGGCCGTAGAAGACCGAGTTGCTGCAGCATCAGCAGCATAGACGATGCGCGTAGGGTTGCGCATAAACTTGGCATAAAGCATTATGTCTTAAATATGCAGAAATACCTCGAAGAATATGTTATTAAAGATTTCTGCATGCAATACCTTTCAGGCAGGACCCCTAATCCCTGTATTATCTGCAATCAGCATGTTAAGTTTGGGGCACTTCTTGAGAAAGTATTTTCTTTGGGGGGCGATTTTCTTGCAACCGGGCATTATGCGAGAATAGTAAAAGAAAAAGGTTTCTACTGGATTAAAAAATCCAGAGATTTGAAGAAGGACCAGTCTTATTTCCTTTACCGTCTCGGACAAAAAGAGCTTAAGTCAGTATTATTTCCGGTTGGTAATTACACCAAGGATGAGATAAGAGGACTTGCCAGGAGGTTTTCTCTTCCTGTAGCGGAGAAAAAAGACAGTCAAGAGATCTGTTTTCTGCCGCAGGATGATTATCGGAAGTTCCTTAAGAGTACATTGGGTGATAAAATCAAGCCGGGTTCTATTAAGGATAAAAACGGTAAAATAATAGGAAAACACAAAGGGATTGCTTATTATACGATAGGCCAGCGAGAAGGGCTGGGGATAGCCATGGGCTATCCTGCTTATATAGTTAAGATAGATAAGAGATCTAATGCTTTAGTTTTAGGGGGGAGAGAAGATGTCCTTGCGCGGAATTTTACTGTAAGCGAAGTACGTTTTACGGCAGGTCCGTTAAAAAAGAAGATTGCTCTTAAGGTTAAAATACGCTATAATCATAAAGAAAGTAAAGCAGAGGTATTCCCGTCCGCGGATAAAATCAGCGTTAAATTTAGAAAACCGCAGTTTGCCGTAACCCCCGGCCAGGCAGCAGTATTCTATTCGGAAGGTAAGATTATCGGAGGCGGGACAATTAACGAGGTATCTGTAAACTAAAATGGTTAAAAAGAAAGATTTACTGGAAGAAAGGATAGCAGAACTTAAGAAAAAGCGCGACGCCGTGATATTAGCGCATAATTATCA
>CAZSQC010000045.1:0-4260 GCA_964608955.1 uncultured Planctomycetales bacterium
ATTGAGGCTGCCCTTGCAGCTTCTCGCATGGGATGCAAGACCTTGATGTTGACCTTTAATATCAATTCTATCGGAAGAATGAGCTGTAATCCGGCAATAGGAGGGGTTGGCAAGGGGCAGTTGGTAAAAGAGATAGATGCCTTAGGCGGAGAAATGGGAAAAGCTGCTGACCTGTGCGGCATACAGTTTCGCAAATTGAACGCTTCAAAGGGACCGGCAGTGCAGTCTTCCCGGGCCCAGATAGATATGGATATGTATAACAGGTACATGATAAAAGTCGTAAGAAATACCCCTAATCTAAAGGTCGCGGAAGGAGAAGTTACTAGCTTAATGATTAATAAGGGTAAAATAGAAGGGATAAAAACTAAAGAAGGCGTAAATATTTCTGCTAAGGCCGTTATAATTTGTTCTGGAACATTCTTAGGGGGGTTAATACATATAGGGCTAAAACATTTTTCTGCCGGTAGAATTGACGAGCCGTCATCGGAAGAGCTTGTAAAGAGCTTAAAATCATTGGGGATCAACTTGCTGCGTTTTAAAACCGGAACTTGCCCCAGGCTCGATAAGAATTCTATTGATTATTCAAAATTAATTATTCAAAAAGGTGATCTTGAGCCTGAACCGTTTTCTTTTTTTACGAATAAAATCAAGAGCAGGCAGATTCCCTGCTATATTACTTATACCAATAAGGAAACGCATAAGATAATTTTAGATAATCTTGATAAGTCCCCGCTTTACTCCGGGATTATAAAATCTACTGGGGTGCGTTATTGTCCTTCGGTAGAGGATAAAATAGTAAAGTTTAAGGACAGGGAAAGGCACCAGATTTTTCTGGAGCCCCAGGGTTTAAATACGTATGAAGTATACCCTAACGGAATATCTACAAGTCTCCCTGAAGATGTGCAGCTTAAAGTCATTCATTCTATTGAAGGGCTAAAAGAAGCCAAGGTGATTCGTTTCGGCTACGGAATTGAGCATACTGTTATTAACCCGTTGGATTTATACCCTACTCTAGAGTTAAAGAATATAAGTGGCCTTTATTCCTCCGGACAGATTAACGGAACTACCGGTTATGAGGAAGCGGCAGCCCAGGGCTTGATTGCCGGTATTAACGCTGCTCTAAAGGCAAAAGACAGAGATCCTCTTATACTGGATCGTTCTTCTAGTTATATTGGGGTTTTGATAGACGATCTTACTTCTAAAGGAACTAATGAGCCTTATCGGATGTTTACTTCCAGGGTGGAATACCGTTTGCTATTGAGGGAGGATAATGCTGATTTGAGATTAAGTAGGATAGGACATGCTTTAGGTTTATTGAGCAGTTCGCAATACAGGAAGGTGCAGGAGAAGCAGTCAGGTGTTGAGAAGAGTAAGAAATTTTTAAAAGAGACTCGCATTAAACATTTTAACGGAGTCAGGTTTAATAAAGAAACAACTTTAGAGAGTTTGTTGCGTAGGCCCGAGGTGTCTTTAAAACATTTTAAAGATTTAGGTTATCGTGAGCTAAAAGTCCTTAAAGTAAATGTTGCCAAAACCGTAGAGGCGGAGGTAAAATATAGCGGGTTTATTGAAAGACAGCTAAAAGAAGTTGAGAAGTTTAAGAACCTGGAGAAGATAAAGTTGCCTGTGTCTATTGACTACGATGATGTCCGGGGCCTCTCCAGGGAGATAAAAGAGAAACTTACGAAGTTTAGGCCATTAAGTTTGGGGCAGGCTTCCCGCATATCTGGGGTAACTCCTGCGGCTGTTTCTATTCTTATGGTTTACCTTAGGAAGATAAATGGATAAAGACAAGAATTATATTATTCTGAAGGATTTTGCTCTTTTCCAGGGGGCTGATTTGTTCGGCGTTGCCGATATAAAAAAGATAAAAAACAAGTTTAATCTTTCAAGGACGTTGCTTGAGAAGTTCGACAGAGCAGTGTGTTTAGGGATTAGGCTTTCGCAGGGCATCTTAAGCGAAATATCAGATGTGCCTACGCGGCTATATTTTCACCATTACCGTACGGTAAATGCTGCCTTAGACCAGGCTGCATTAAAATTATCAAATTTTATTCAGCAAAAAGGATATGCGGCTTTGCCTATTCCGGCTTCTATAATCTTGGACTGGGAAAACCAGAAGGGCCATCTTTCTCACAAAGCCATAGGAATACTTGCGGGGTTGGGCTGGATTGGCAGGAATAACTTATTGGTCAACGAAAAATTAGGTAGTCAATTCCGTTTAGCAACTATATTGACTGATATCCCGCTTAAGGTAGATAAGCCCCTTAAAAAAGATTGTGGAAGTTGCCGTTTGTGTGTTAAGATATGCCCAGCCGGTGCAATAAAAGATCTTCCAGTGGATTTTGAACACGTCAAGTGTTTTGAGAAGCTAAAAGAATTCCAGAAAAACAGGTTAGTCGATCAGTATATTTGCGGGGTTTGCGTTAATATTTGCAAAGGAAAGAATAAAATATGAATGAGGCGTATCTTACGAGACAGGGGCACAAGAAATTAATGGAGGAGTTAGAGTATCTTAAAACGGTTAAGCGCCGTGAACTTGCCAGGGCCGTGGGGGAGGCGCGTAGCCACGGTGACATATCCGAAAATGCCGAATACGACGCAGCGAAAGAAGCGCAGGGGCTCAACGAGAAGAAAATTGCAGAGTTAGAAGAAAAATTGGCTGGCGCAAAGATACTGGATGATGAAAATATACCAAAAGATGAAGTTTTAATAGGCGCAACAGTAAGGTTGAGGGATTTGGATACTTCCGAAGAATTAGAATATACGCTTGTTTCTGAAATGGAAGCCGATTACGAAAGCGGTAAGATCTCTGTTAGCTCTCCCATCGGACAGGGGTTGCTAAACCATAAACTTGATGAAATAGTTGAAATTAAAATCCCGGCCGGACTGTTAAAGTATCAAATACTTAAGATTTCCCGCGATTAGCCTTAATACCCCTTGACTTGCCGCTTCTAGCTGGTATATAATCCTTTCAATATGCAGAAGAAAATTGTTTCGTGGATAAATAAAGAGGTAAAGAAATCAGGCGCAAAGGGGATAGTCTTAGGATTATCCGGAGGTATAGATTCTGCGGTAGTTGCTGCTCTGTGTATTAAGGCGGTAGGTAGAAAAAATGTCCTGGGACTTTATTTGCCTTGCGAGAGCAGCCCGCAAGACCTGAAAGATGCCAGGTTGGTAGCAAGGGTGCTTAAGCTTAAAACTAACCTGGTAGAGCTATCTAAGGTATACAGAATTTTCTTGAGTATTTTGCCCGGGGCAGCAGGCCTTGCTAAAAATAACTTAAAGCCCAGGTTGCGTATGGTAACACTTTATTATTTTGCCAATAAATTAAATTATCTTGTCTGCGGCACGGGAAATAAATCAGAGCTTATGGTCGGTTATTTCACAAAATACGGAGACGGCGGCGTCGATATGCTTCCGATCGGAGATCTTCTTAAAAGTCAGGTTAGAGAATTAGCAAAAGAATTGAAGCTGCCGCAAAGGATAATTGATAAGCCGCCAACTGCCGGTCTTTGGGAAGGGCAGACCGATGAAGGCGAAATGGGCTTAAAGTATAGCGAACTAGATAATGCTTTAAGAGATTTAAAGAAAAAAAGCGGCAGTGCATTAAATTCACGTGTTGGCAGGAAGGTTAACACAATGATAAGAATGTCCGAACATAAAAGAAGGTGTGCCGGCATATGCCGCGTATAAACGGAGGCTAGGATGGATGAAATTTTGGAGATTTTAGAAAAGGACGCGCGTACTACTCCTGAAGAAATTGCCAAGATGCTTAAAAAAAGTCCGAAAGCGGTAAAAGAGGCAGTAAAAAAATATGAAAAAGAAGGGGTGATATTAAGGTATAAGGCTGTTCTTAACAAAGATCTGGTTCGCGAGGAGGAGTCTAGGTTGCGTGCTCTTATTGAGGTAAGTATAGTGCCACAAAAAGACGTCGGTTTCGATAAGATAGCCGAGCGTATCTATTCTTTTCCCGAAGTATCCAGCTGCTACCTTATCTCGGGTACTTATGATCTTCTGGTGGTGGTGGAGGGCAAGAATATACATACAGTATCAAATTTTGTCGCGGAGAAACTTTCATGCCTCGAGAACGTCAGGGGTACAACTACCCATTTTCTGCTAAAAAAATACAAGGAAGACGGGGTAATGCTTAAACAAAAAGAGGAAGATAAAAGGATAGCGATATCTTATTAGTAAAATGAAGAATTTCGTTTCTCATAAAGTCGAAATAATGCAGCCTTCCGGTATCCGGGCTTTTTT
>CAZSQC010000045.1:4270-7606 GCA_964608955.1 uncultured Planctomycetales bacterium
ATAGCTATATCGTATTAATATATTAAGCTAGTTTTGCCAGTAGGCGTCCCTCTCTGGGGGGGTGTCCTGCGGCAAGATAAGTTATGGCAATAAGAAAAACCGATGAAGAATATAATCTCTAAGAAAGTAGAACAGATGCCGCCCTCGGGTATCCGAGCATTCTTTGATTTAGTGCTCGGGATGAAAGATGTCATATCCTTAGGTGTAGGAGAGCCGGATTTTGTAACTCCCTGGGCAATCAGGGAGGCAGGCATTACCTCGCTTGAACAGGGTTTTACGTCCTATACCTCTAATAAGGGGCTTTATAAATTACGCCTTAGCGTAAGCCGGTATTTGAATAACAGGTTTAAACTGGAGTATTCTCCGGATGAAGAGATTTTAATCACTGTGGGAGTAAGCGAAGCTATGGATTTAGCGCTGCGTACCATCATAAATCCGGGTGATAAAATATTAATACCTACTCCTGCTTACGTTTCTTACGGGCCTTTAACGAGCCTTGCCGGCGGCGTCCCGGTTTATATGGACACTCAAAAGGACAATTTCAAGCTAACCGTGCGGAATCTCGAGAAAAATATAGATAATAGGGTAAAGGGGATAATATTTAATTATCCTTGTAACCCTACGGGTGTATCTTATAGTAGGGGAGAACTTTTACAGATTAATAAGATACTCTCTAAACACAATATTATCTGCTTGTCAGATGAGATCTACGGAGATTTAACTTATGATTTTAACCATGTGTCATTTTCTTCGCTGCCCGGCGCTATTGAAAGGACGATTTATTTTAACGGGTTTTCCAAGTCTTATGCAATGACAGGATGGCGGGTAGGATACGTCTGCGGCCCTAAAGAAATTATTGCAGGGATGACTAAAATACACCAGTATACAATAATGTGTGTTTCCATTACTTCGCAAATGGCAGCCTGCGAAGCTTTACATATAGGAAAAAATTCGGTTGAGGGGATGAAGCGCGAATACAGAAGGCGCAGGGAATTTATAGTCAACGGATTAAACAGGATAGGCCTTAAGTGCCATATGCCGCAAGGGGCTTTTTATGCATTTCCGAGCATTAAGAATACAAAGCTTGATTCACTGGAATTTGCCAAAAAGCTCTTAAAAGAAGAAAAAGTGGCAGTTGTTCCGGGTTCTGCTTTCGGGGATAATTTTAGGGATTATGTAAGGATATCGTATGCTTCCAGCTTTGATGATTTGAAAGAGGCTTTAATCAGGATTGAGAGATTCTTGAAGTAAACTTTAGAAAATGCCAAAAGCGGGTAAGGAAAATTATCAGATTTATATAAAACAGATAGAAGTCCTCTCTAAAGTGGCAAACCTTATAAATTCAGGGATGTATTTAGAAGAGTTGCTACGCCTTATAGTTAATGTAACAGCGGACATCATGAATTCCAAAATATCTTCTCTTATGCTTTTAGACCAGGAGAGAAAAGAGCTTGTGGTTAAAGCTACCCAGTCCATATCAGAGGATTATAATAAGAAACCTAACCTTAAGCTTGGAGAGGGGGTAGCCGGCAGGGTGGCTTTGAATAATGAAATCATTATTATCCCGGATATCAAAAAAGACAGCCGGTATATCAATCTTGATATCGCAAAAAAAGAGGGGCTTTGTTCTTTAGCGAGCATACCGTTGTCAGTTAAAGGTAAGGTTATCGGGGTGCTCAACTGCTATACTTCTAAGAAACACGAGTTTACCAGGCCTGAATTAAATCTTCTTACTGCATTAGCCAATCAGGCTGCGATAGCAATAGAGAATGCCGAGCTTGATTTGCGCGCGCGTTCGGCGGAAGAGGCATTAACTACAAGAAAATTGGTTGAAAGGGCAAAGGAAATCTTAGCCCAGGAGGCCAATATCTTGCCTTCGCAGGCTTATCGTCTTATCCAGAAACAGAGTATGGACTGCCGTAAGTCTATGCGTGAGGTTTCCGAGGCCATAATCATGGCTAATGATATAAGAAATAAAAAATCTTGACAAGTGTTGTGATTGTGTTAGACTTTTAGTGTTACATAGTTGTAGCAAAAAGACGTTGGAGTCTTCTGTTAATTTTTAAACGGAAGACTTTTTTGTTTTTAGGACTAAGGCGTCCATTTTCTTTTTAAAAAGAAGAAAAGGGCGCCTTTTTGCCTTATTTAAGGAGATAGTATGGTTTTTGAAGAATTAGTAAGAAAGTTTTCACCGACTATAAAGAGGATAGCTTATAAATTAAACGGAAGATACCGTTCTTTCGGGCATGAGGATCTTTTTCAGGAAGCCCTCTTGCATCTCTGGAAGAGCTTCGGTGCCGGGAAGATAGATGATAAAACCGATAGTTATATCCTGCAGGGGTGTTATTTTCACCTTAAGAACTATATCCGTAAAGTTAATGAAAAGACAAATGTTGTAAGTATCGAGGATATCTTTGAATCCGGCGGGTATTCTTTTTTAGAAGAAGAGTTAATCTTTGGTAATTCCGGTGGTGATAGCATAAGGGATGAATTGGATAATAGGCTTAGCGCTGATGATATAGCCGATGAAGTATCCAGAGAGAAGGAGAAAAAGATAATTTTATATCTTAAAGACGGCTTAACCACCAGAGAGATAGGAAAGAAGTTAGGTATTTCACATGTAATGGTTGTTAAAATTATAGGAAAGATCAGGAAAAGATTTTCTAATTTTTGCGATTGATGAGGTTACCAGGATAAGGTAATCTTTACTTGTATTCTTGTAAAGCAAAACACGTTGTAGTGTTTAAATTAAGAAAGAGCGTTCTTTTTAAAGAAAAGGCGCTCTTTTTGTTTTTAGAAAGGAGAAGAAGGCTATGGATATGAAGGTTATAATAGATACCATTTGGGTTCTTATTACGGCAAAAATGGTTTTTTTTATGAATTTAGGGTTTGCCATGGTCGAATCCGGTTTTGCGCGTTCAAAGAATTGCGTAAATATACTTTCAAAAAACTTTGTTGTTTTTGCAGTGTCCTCTTTGGGTTTTTTATTTCTAGGTTGGGGCTTTATGTTCGGAGATGGTAATGCCTTTATCGGTTTAAAAGGGCTATTTTTTGCTTCTGGACTTGATAATTCCCCTGCAACAGGAGAAGCTTACAGGGGTGTTTATTCTGCTTTGTCGTGGACAGGCGTTCCGATGTGGGCAAAGTTTTTCTTTCAGCTCGTTTTTTGCGGTACCGCAGCTACCATTGTCTCCGGTGCGGTAGCCGAAAGAATCAAATACAGCACCTTTATTGTTTTCTCTTTTCTTATGGCGATGTTTATTTATCCGATAGTTGGGCATTGGATATGGGGAGGGGGATGGTTGCAGGCAAAGGGGATGTTTGATTTTGCCGGTT
>CAZSQC010000046.1:0-401 GCA_964608955.1 uncultured Planctomycetales bacterium
GGGCTGCGGGTTATAAAAAAATGGCTGTGATTGCAGGAATTGGTACTCGTGAGTCTTACAAGAAGCGGGGATATGAGTTGGAGGGTACTTATATGGAGAAATATTTGTGAAAATGTGCTATAATTTAGGGATTTAACTGAGCTATATGCCGGGAGAAATTCCTAATTTTGATGAAAATAGAGATAGAAAACCTTTAAGCCCTTAGCTATGCCACAACGCACCACGGAACGGATTGCCGGGTTCATCCCAGGCGCATCTCCTCCGGTTGTTAATACTGCGATTCTTTTCATAATCCTTCTATCTCCATATCGCGCGGATGCTCAATAATGTAGTTATAGAATATCTCTTTCTTCTCCTGAGGCTTTAAGGTAAATTCCCACACCCAAATACCTTTCTTATCC
>CAZSQC010000046.1:411-6773 GCA_964608955.1 uncultured Planctomycetales bacterium
CGCTCGGTCTTTTGGATTGTCTTCTCTGCTCCATCCTTACTTTTATTCTATCATCGGCAGAGACAGGAATTGCTTCGAATATCTTTGCGCTTATATCCTTTAGTTTGTAATTTTCAATAGTAACTTTATACCTGTAGATGGTTTTCTTGGTTGTAGCAGGAATTCCTGCTATGAGGGTTTCATCCACCTTTTTCTCAAGTAATTCCCTCTTCACTTTCACATTTTCATCCACACCGAGATAAAGATCAAACTCTTCATTAGGCGCAATATTCTTAATCTGTGAGGCACCCACGAAGTCGCCATCTAAGAAAATATTAACCCTGCCGCCTAAAAGCTGCAGGTCTTTTGCATTAGCCACCTTACTGCCTAAATAGGCAAAAGTAGATATTCTCGGGTACGCAGAATAAGCGAAATTAGAAGACAAAACCTGCGAAGAAACAGGAAGCTTGTATTCTTCCCCGCCTGACTTTATCGAAGCTAACCTGGAGATTTTATATACTAAAGAAATGCCCTTTTCCTCCTGCTGCGCATAGCTGTATTGCGCCTTTTCCATTTCCATAGGAACATCTTTAGCCTCCGAAGCATAAAGAGCAAACGAACCCTCACCACCAACCATTTCACTCCTTGAAATTGAATCAGTCTCTTTCATTCTGACCCTATCATATCTAGCTTGCTTTTGAGGCTTAAACGGCCTTAAAAACCAAGTCTCAATATCAGGAAGCGTACCTGAAACATTTACTCTGGCAGTAGATAGAGTTACTTCTACATCCTGCCAGTCCTCGCCGGTATTCTGCTTTACCGCCGCAAAAGAAACAAGCTCTGTTTCCTGCTTGGCAAAATTTACCCTGGCATCATAAATAGGATACCAGTAAGCTCCGTTTACCCTATAGGATATTTCCATATTGAAGTTGCCGGGCTTAAGCGCCTCTAATTCTACAATAACCGACCTCTTCATCTTCTGAGTCGGACCGGATATCTCGGAGAGCTGACGGCGTAGAAGTTCTATTTGCTTTCTAATCTCACGTATATTCAACTCCGAATCAATTACCTGCGAATAGTTATCTTTAAGTTTAGAGTCCAGAAATAAAAGCATATCGCTTAATTCCTTGGCAGCAGGCATTTTAGTAGCCAAATCTTTAGGTAATTGTTCTTTTGAAAAAAACCTTATGGAATCTAAGAACGACTTTTCATCTGCCAGCCTTCTTTTAGCATCATCGAGGCGGCGTATCTGATCCTCGAGTTTCTGAATCTCCTCCTGAATTTCTTTAACCTTATCAACCGGCTCTTCTTTTAAGAACTCTTTTTTAACCGAAGCTCCTAATATTTTTACGCTGGCGCTTCCCTCTCCGGAAACCCTTAAAGAATTCTCGTCAATCTCAGGAATAATATCGGAAAAAATAATCCTATTCTCTCCGTCCGGAATTTTTAACTGCGCTACCCTCTTAATCAAAGCATCGCCTGAATATATTGTTACCGCCGAAATCTTTGAGTCTGCCTTAATATCCTGCGCATAAACAATAAGCGGGGCCGCTAAAAAACAAAGAAAAAGAAACAAAAATGGTTTTACCTTAAGCATTCTTAGCCTCCTTATCTTGATTAAGTGCCCATCTCCCAGCTTGCCAGATACTTCTTTTGTTCGGCAGTTAAGGTATCTATTTTAACCCCTAATGATTTTAATTTCAAGCCTGCGATCTTCTTATCGATGTCCTCCGGAACGCTATAAACCTGCTTCTTTAACTTCCGGTAATTTCTTGCCATAAACTCTGCTGAAAGCGCCTGATTCGCAAAAGACATATCCATTACAGAAGCAGGATGACCCTCTGCAGCTGCTAAGTTTATTAATCTTCCCTCGCCAAGAAGGTATACCCTGCGGCCGTCATTTAAGACATACTCTTCCACAAAATCACGGATAATTCTTCTTCTCTTAGATAAACTCTTTAAACCGTCAATATCCAGCTCAACATTAAAATGCCCGGAATTAGAGACTATTGCCCCGTCTTTCATAACCTTAAAATGCTCTTTGCGTATTACGTTAATATCACCGGTAACTGTTACAAACACATCGCCTATCTTCGCGGCATTCATTATCGGCATAACCTCAAAACCGTCCATTACAGCTTCCAGTGCGCGTAAAGGGTCAACTTCCACAACAATAACTTTCGCTCCCAAGCCTTTTGCGCGCATGGCGGTTCCTTTACCGCACCAGCCGTAACCGGCAACCACAAAATTACTTCCTGCTATAAGTTTATTAGTAGCCCTGACAATACCGTCTATCGTTGATTGCCCGGTACCATAACGGTTATCAAAAAGATGCTTCGTTAACGCGTCGTTAACTGCGATAATAGGATAACGAAGTCTATTCTGTAGGGCTAATGCCTTTAATCTTATAACTCCGGTAGTTGTTTCTTCGGTCCCTCCTATAATATTACTATGCGCTGCAAAATCTCTCTGATGAATTGTACTTACCAGGTCAGCTCCGTCGTCCATGGTGATATCGGGTTTTACTGCTAAAGCTGACTTTATATGGCTGTAATAGGTCTTAGTATCCTCTCCCTTAATAGCAAATACGCTTACCTTAAGATCCTTTACCAGAGAAGCTGCAACATCATCCTGGGTAGAAAGCGGATTTGATGCACAGACAAAAACTTCTGCTCCGCCTGCCTTAAGGACCCCTGCCAGTACTCCGGTTTCGGTGGTAACATGTAGGCATGCGGCTATTTTAAGGCCTTTTAAAGGTTTTTCTTCCTGAAATCTCTTCTTAATTAAAGCTAAAACAGGCATATTATTACCGGCCCACTCTATCCTTAGGGTGCCTTTTTTTGCTAATTTTTCATCTCTAATATCATATTTCATCTCTTCTCCTGTATGCTAATAAATAAATTATAATCTGCCTGCCTTATTTTTAAGCTCTGCAGCTTTATCGGTTCTTTCCCAGGCAAAGCTATCCCTGCCAAAATGCCCGTAACAGGCAGTCTTTTTGTAAATGGGGGTTAAAAGCTTTAAGGAAGAAATTATTCCTCTGGGCGTAAGTTCGAAGTTCTGACGGATAAGCTTTACCAATTTCTCATCAGAGAGCCTTCCGGTCCCGTAAGTCTCGACAAATATAGAAAGAGGATCGGCATATCCTATAACATAGGATAATTGCACCATGAATTTATCTGCCAGGCCTGCGGCTACCATATTCTTGGCAATATACCTGCACATATAAGCGGCAGAACGGTCTACTTTAGTAGGGTCCTTCCCGGAAAAAGCTCCTCCTCCATGGGCAATGCTTCCGCCGTAAGTATCCACAACTATCTTTCTGCCGGTCATGCCGGTATCTGACTGCGGACCTCCTACTACAAACTTACCCGTCTGGTTAACAAAATACTTAGTATCTTTATCTGAAAAACCTTTTAGAACAGGATCTGCTATAACCTTAATCATCTCCCTACGCGCCTTAGAGGTAATGTTCTTTCCCGAAGCATCAAGTATATCATCGGTATGCTGGCAGGCGATAACCACGGAATCAACGCGCCTAGGCTCACCGTCTTCATATTCTACGGTAACCTGTGATTTGCAGTCAGGGCCTAAGTATTTTAAGGTATTACTTCTTCTTACATCAGCCATACGCTTTACAAGCTTATGCGCTAACATAATAGGTAAAGGCATCAGCTCCTTTGTCTCATTACAGGCAAACCCGAACATAATACCCTGGTCACCCGCTCCTCCGGCATTAACTCCCTGGGCAATATCCGGAGACTGCGCATTAATGGTATTTACTATGGCGCAGGTATTATAATCGAAGCCGTATTTAGGATGGGTATAACCGATATCCTTGACAACCCCGCGGGCGAGCTTTTGTATGTCGATATAGGCATTGGTGGTAATCTCACCGCCTACGATTAAAAGGCCCATGGTTACATAGGTCTCGCAGGCAACCCTGCTCCTTTGCGGATCCTTATCCTGCGATAAAACCTGGTCTAAAACCGCATCGCTTATCTGGTCGCAAACTTTATCCGGATGCCCCTCTCCTACTGACTCTGAAGTGAAAAAATATTTAGAAGCGCTCATGAATCCTCCTTATTATGTTTTAAGCAAAGCTTTTCTTTGCAGAATTTAAATATTTGTAATCTCCGATATCATACCACTTGCCGCTAAAAACAAAAGAATAAGTATCCACCCTATCCTTAATCCAATCAATATATCTTCCCGTGGCATCATTCTTTTTGGCAATACGCATATAATCTTTTATGAATTTCAATCCACTGTAAGGCAGATAATAAAGACACATTGCAACAAGAGAAGAATTCGGCTTTTCGGGCTTCTCATGAAAATCGATTATCTTGCTTTCTTTGCTTATCTTTACCACACCGTACCTTGTTGCGTCTTTAATGTTCTTTAGCCTGTAAACCCCTATTGTTACGCTGGGGGTTTTTGACTTTGCAAATTTGATAAAATCATTAAGGCTGCCGTCAAAAAGATTATCCCCTCCTACAATTAAAAGGTCTTCCTTGATATGTTTTTTATCCAAAACAAAACCTATATCACCCATCGCCCCCAATCTGTCCTCATTACTTTTTGTAAGATCGTTTATCAGGGTTATTTTCCTGCGAGCTTTTACCTTCCTGCTCCAGATTTTAAAGACGGGAAAGAACTTACTATTGGTGACTACAAAAATCTCGTTTATTTCCCTGATTGAAGTAATTTTCTCCAGAATATAATCGATAATAGGCTTATTCTTAATCTTTAACAAGGGCTTCGGGAAATCCTTTGTTAAAGGGTAGAGCCTTGTAGCATATCCGGCAGCAAGAATAAGCGCTTTCACCCCAGTATCTCCTTAAGCTTAAGCTGGGCATAATCTTCAACTTCTCTGGAAGTGGAAAGCTTTAAAGCTCCCTGCGCTATTTCTCTAGCCTGATCCATAGTTATTGAACGAATTAAGAACTTTAATTCCGGTATGACCTGAGGAGGCATACTAAATTCATCTAACCCTAATCCTAAAAGTATAAGCGCAAGACTGGGCTCTCCTGCCATTTCTCCGCACATACCTACATTTATATCTGCTTTGTGGGCGGATTCTATAATATTATTTATCAAACGCAGGATCGCCGGGTGAGACGGCTCATAAAGATAGGCCACTTTTTCATTTGCGCGGTCAACTGCCAAAGAATACTGAATAAGATCATTGCTGCCGATACTGAAAAAATCCGCTTCCTGAGCCAGTATATCCGCGGTTAATGCGGCAGAAGGCACTTCAATCATTGCACCCACCTGTATATCATCGTCAAAAGGAATATTTTTTAACCTTAACTCCTCCTTAGCCTCGTTGAGTAGTTTATTGGCCTGTCTTAATTCTTCAACACCTGAAATCATGGGGTACATGAGTTTAAGATTTCCATGCGCCGAAGCCCTTAATATTGCCCTAAGCTGCAATTTAAATATCTCAGGCCTGGCAAGACAGAACCTTATAGCCCTCCATCCTAAAAACGGCTGCATCTCATAAGGAATCTTAAACTGCGATAGAAATTTATCTCCGCCTAAATCAAGCGTACGGATAATTACAGGATAAGGGTTCATAGTCTCTGCCACATATTTATATGCCAAATAATGCTCATCTTCGGTAGGTGAATCCTTACGGTTCATATAAAAAAATTCAGTCCGGTAAAGGCCTATGCCTTCTCCTCCGTGCAATTTTACCGCCGGCACTTCATCCGGAAATTCTATGTTGGCATTTATTTCTACCTTAACGCCGTCTTTTGTTACTGCAGGCAGGTCTTTAGCAGAAAGAAACTTTTCAGCGATGCCCTTTAGTTTTTGCTCCTGGCTATGATAAGAATCCAGGGTTTCCTGATCAGGATCAACTATAATAATCCCTAAGGCTCCGTCAACTATCAAAGTATCACCAGAATTAACAACAGTAGTGGCATTTTCAACTCCTACTACTGCCGGGATTTCAAGAGATTTTGCCATAATTGCGGTATGCGAAGTTTTACCGCCTACGTCGGTTACGAACGCAGCAACATGATCCTTATGCATTGCTGCCGTATCCGAAGGTGACAAGTCATGCGCGACTATAATTACTTTTTCTTTAAGGTCGCTTAGGCTCTTCTTTTCTTTACCCAGCAGGTTTCTTAAGATCCTCCTGCCGACATCATTAATATCCGCAATACGCTCTTTTAAATATTCATCTTCAATCTTGGAAAATACCGAAACGTACTTTTTCATTACCTCCTGAAAAATAAAAGCTACATTAAGCCTGTCTTTCTTAAGGCGCGAAATAACCTCTTCGATGAGCATGCGGTCTTCCAATACCAGAAGGTGGGCATCAAATATCTGCGCTTCATCCTTGCCCATCTCAGAACCTATCCTCTTTTGAAGCT
>CAZSQC010000047.1:0-4807 GCA_964608955.1 uncultured Planctomycetales bacterium
GCACGCCTGAGCCGCATCCACATGAAAAAGAATATTTCGAACTTTGGTTATTTTTCCGATTTCGGCCAAAGGCTGAATCACGCCAATTTCGTTGTTGGCCGCCATAATCGAAACAAGAATCGTTTGATCTGAAATTTCTTTTTTAAGTTTTTCAGGGTCGACGAGACCATCAGACTCCACCGGAAGGTAAGTAACCTTAAAACCTTTCTTTTCCAGATAATTGCAGGGCTCGGATATCGCGTGATGCTCAATAGCAGAAGTTATTATATGGTTACCCTTTTCTTTCAGGCTCTCCGCCACACCAAAAATAACATTATTATTTGATTCTGTTCCCCCGGAAGTAAACACTATCTCCTGCGGATCTGCGCCTATAAAATCGCTGAGCGCCTCACGGCTGTCCTCTATGCCTTTTTTAGCATCCTGACCGAATGAATGTATACTTGAAGCGTTTCCTGGCTTCTCAAAAAAGAAAGACTCCATGGCCTTTAATACTTCCGGGTCACAGGGTGTTGTTGCGGCATAATCCAAATAAACTTTTCTCATCTTTTTATCACCTCATTCATACTTCCGCTGCGAAAGCCTTTCAAATCCAGCGTTATATAATTATAACCTAATTGCCTTAATTTGTCGACTACAAGACTTCTTTTTAAAAGCACTTTAGGAAAGTCTTTTATCCCTACCTCAATTCTGCATAAACTGCCGTAATCCCTTAACCGCACCGTCCTAAATCCTGCTTTCCTCATAAAAGACTCGGATTTCTCTATCCTGCGCAATACAACAGGTTTAATAGGGCTACCATAGGGCAATCTTGATGCCAAACAAGCCTGTGAAGGCTTATCTTGCGTAGGAAGATTAAATCTTCTGCTTAACTCTATGATCTCTTTCTTGCTTATACCTGCCTCCTGCAACGGAGAACGCACTCCCAATTCATTTTTAGCCCTGGAGCCAGGACGAAAATCAATTTTATCGCTGGTATTGCTTGCATCAAAAACCGCGCTTAACTTATTTTTTCTCGCTTCTTTTTTCAGGTCACTGAAAAGATGCTTTTTGCAAAAATAGCAGCGGTTAACGGAATTAACGGAAAATTTAACGTCATTTAATTCTTTTGTTTTTATAATCTTATGCCTGACCTTGAAGTAAGCGGCTATTTTCTTTGCCTCTTTCAATTCCTGCCTTGGATAAGTCTTTGAATCTGCGGTAACCGCAAGGATTTTATCCTTAGGTAAGATTTTAGCAGCGGTATACAAAAGAAAAGAACTGTCTAGCCCGCCGGAAAAAGCAATAACAGCAGATTGTGATTTACGGATTATCTTTTCTAATTTTCTAAGTTTATCGGAAGAACTCATTACTAGAAATGCACTTCCATAGCGCGCGGAGGGCAGATTTTAACACAAAGTTCGCAAGCAATGCATTTTTTACTATCAAAATTTATTTTGCGGGTTTCCTTCTCAATATAAAGAGCCTCCGTGGGGCAAATCGGAACACACACGCCACAATTAGTGCATTTTTGCTCGTTTCTGACTATATCCTGGCTTAAGGGTTGGATCTTCACGCCGCAACTCTTAATATATTCTATGCCTTTGTCAAAACTTTCTCTCTTGCCGTTAAGCTCCAAAACCATAAGGCCTTCCTCTTCCGGAGTCACAAAAGCCTTGAGTATATTGAATTTCAAATCAAAGTCTTTAACCAGCTTATAAACTATCGGCTGGTTAACAAGACGGTGCGGAAAATGCAGGACTATTCTTTTTGAAACCATACTGCTATTCCTCTTTTTCTATAACAGGCCTTTCCTTGAGCATCTTAAAACCGTAGCCTGTTCCAGGACCGGGTAAAGGCGCCACTGCCTCGCTTAAAGTAAAGCTACCTTTCTTTATCCAGCTCTTTAACTCTTCGGAAATCTCCTTTGCCCTTAAATAGCTTGATAAGTTACCCGTGGGTACTTCTTTGCCTTGAACAGTTATTTTTCCTGATTTTAACTGTTGATAATTCACCTCTCCCAATGATCCCGGCACACAATTAGGATAATTAACGCTGTAATCTACCACCTGGGCGTACATATCTTTATCTTCGGCAGCAACGTATGCTAATACTTCTTCGTCCAGAACAGGGATAGGAACACCGATCCCTACTACAAGGGTAACCCCGTAACCTAACATACTTACTCCCACCAGCCATTTCTGATCCATCTGTTTTAAATCGCCTATTACGGCTAAGGTCCCTGCGGGAGCCTGCGGTATTTTATTCTCCTTGCGCGGTATTTCGGGATTATGCTGCGTACCCTGCCACGCTACATAACCAGTTCCGCCTCCAAGAAATATCTTGGTACCTATTCCAATAGTGCGGTATAAAGGATCCTTTAGCAATGGAGAAAGCTGCCCGGCTGAACAGTAATTAGCATTACCCAGATTCGGCTTAAGCATGCCCATATAAGTATATATGGGCCGGTCGGAAAGATTAACTGCCACATTATAGTTTTGATAGCAGTTGCGCATATTAAAAAGCACCGCTTCATTCATATCCGCTAAATTTATCCAAGTCTCAATTTTTTTACGCGGGTAGCAATCTGTACCGTAAGCAGTAGCTTCCAGCCGGATGTCTTTACCCGATACAAGTTCCTGGATAACATGCGCCCCTCCGTATTTAAACTCACCGGGATAAACCTTATTGCGCGGGTCATCATCTGGCAAGGCGGTTGCGCCGAGATAAATATCAACTGCGGCAAAGCCAGTGTAACACGGTATATCATTAAGCTTGCACGTACCTCCTCCTATTTTAATGCGGGGTTTGGAGTGCCCGATATTAAAGTAGGCTCCCGAAGAACACATCGGGCCAAAAGTCCCGCAGGTAACTACATCAACCTCCTGAGCGACTTTTTTTACGCCCTTTTTATGCACCAAACCGATCACTTCTTCGGCGGTAACGGCAACGACTTCGCCTTTTCTTATTTTTTCGTTTATTTCTTTAATCGTTCTCATTTGTAAAACTTTTATATGGCGATTACCTCTTTTACCTCCGGGACATCCTCTTTTATTATCTTTTCAATACCCATCTTTAAAGTCATGGAGCTCATCGGGCAGCATCCGCAGCTTCCCTTTAGCCTTAACTTTACTATTCCATCAGCTGTTACTTCAACCAATTCAACATTCCCCCCGTCAGCCTGAAGCATAGGGCGTACCTTTTCAAGCGCCTTCTCAACCTTTTCTTTCATCGCAGTCTCCTTTTTAACTTAACTGATTTTATTGTTTAATTATAACATGCCTCGGAGGGCTAAGCCACTATTTATTTCCTTAAGGAACCTTTGGATGATATTTTTAACGTTTCCTCTTTTAACTACTGCCGAAATTGCGCAAAGCGCATCTGCTCCGGATACTATAACTTTACTGGCATTCAAAAGATTTATGCCGCCGATGGCAACAATAGGCACCTTCTTGAATTTCTTTCTAATTTCGGCTATAAGCCCTAATCCCACCGGCTCTCCGGCATCGGACTTTGTAGCGGTTTTAAATATGGGCGAAACCCCAAGATAATCCGCCTTTAGCTTAACCGCTCTTTCTGCCTGCGAAAGGGAGTGTACCGTAACCCCGATAATTTTCCTGCTTCCTAAGAGCTTTCGTGCAATACTTAACGGCATATCGCACTGGCCCAAATGCACTCCATCCGCATTAATTCCCATAGCAATATCAAGACGATCATTAATAATAAAAGGGGTTTTCTTGCATAGGATTTTTAACTTAGAGGCCTCTTGGATCATTGTAGCTGTAGCGGCGTTCTTTTCGCGGTATTGCACTGCGCAGACGCCGGCTTTAACAGCTTCCCTGACATCGTTAAAAATTCCATTCCTGCTTAAAACGCAGTCAGTAACAAAATAAAACCCTTTTAACATATAATCTTCTGTCTTTTATTCAAGATCCCGGGCGTAAGAAGATAAATTGCATCAAATAAATTTTCTTTAAAACTGCCCGGGCCTTTTGATTTAAAAGAGGCTATTTCCGAGGCTACTTCAAAACACGCCAGCGCCCCTGCACAGGCTTTTGTTAAATCTTTCTCAACTGCAGCAAAAGCACCAATTACCGAAGATGCCATGCACCCCGTGCCAACTACCTTTGACATTAAAGGAACGCCGTTTTTAACAAAAAAAATCTACGGTTCCGTCGGTTACAATATCGGTCTTGCCGGTAACAACAACCACTGCTTTGCGCCGTAAACTTAGGTCTCTTGATATCTTAACAAGATCCTTGTCAATCTCACCTGCGTCAACCCCGCGCGTAGACACTTTTTCTCCGGCAATCCTTGCTATCTCCGAACTATTCCCTTTGATTACATCTATTTTTGTTTCATCCAAAAGCTCAAATGACTTTTGATCTCGCAAGGCTGTTGCCCCGGCTCCGCAAACATCGAGGACTACAGGAATGCCTTTTTTATTAGCAGCTTTGGCAGCAATTTTCATTGATTCAATTAATTCCGGGGTAAGCGTTCCGATATTCAATACTAAACTAGAGGCAATTGAACACATCTGGCCGGACTCCTCCGGAGCATGCGCCATTACCGGCGATGCTCCGAGGACCTTTACTATGTTTGCGCAATCGTAAATCGTAACCCAATTAGTGATATGATGCACCACAGGCGAACTTTTTCTCACCCTTTTAAGAAGTTCTCCTGCTTTAAACACTTTTTTGTTCATGGTTTTAATTATAGTATTCTTTATGTAAAAATAACAGTCAAATTTAGCCTGCCATTGCCGGCTCTTTTGATATCAGTTCTATAGCTGCCTGTGCAGCCTTTTTACCGGAAAGGAGCATTCCGCCGA
>CAZSQC010000047.1:4817-6761 GCA_964608955.1 uncultured Planctomycetales bacterium
TGCCAAAGACAGTAGAAGCTGCCATGCCGCAGACAATAAGCCCGGGGAATATCTCCCCTGTTTTTTCAACTACCAAATCTTCCGAAGAGTTTATATCCATAGGGCCGTAAGTAGACATAGTAATAAGTCTTCTTTTTTCTAAAGACTTGCAAACCCAGGCATCATGGCCTGTTGCATCAATTACTACCTTTGACTCGATTGAAATTGGGTCAACACAGGTAATTGCCCTGGGTAGAGCTGAAACAGGTGTCCAATTAATCACCGCTCCCTCAACCCTGCCGTTTCGTAAAACGACATCGTCAAACTTAGTCATATTTAATACCCTTACTCCGGCATCGCAAGCAGCTGAAATAAGTTTAGAGCACGCATTCGGGCCGTCAGCAACAAATAAACCGTCTTCCACCTCCCTATAGGGTATTTTCAGCTCATCCAATATTTCCTGCGAAGGAAAACGGAATGTAAGAGGATTCATTAGGTACCCTCCGATCCAAAACCCGCCTCCCAGATAGTTATTGCTTTCTACAACCAAAACCTTTAAACCTCCTAATGATAAATCTCTTGCCGTAATTAATCCGCTGGGGCCTGCGCCTATTATTATCACGTCGGAAATAATATAATCCGTGAACCAGCGGTTAAATTCTCCTACGATTGCCTTGGAAACCTGCGCTTCTGTAACCCTTTTAAACATTTAGACCTCCTTATTCATCTTATTTATTTATTATCACCTTTAAAACAAAAAACCCTCATGCCAACCGCATAAGGGTATATCTTCTTACCTCCTTTCCCTCCGCTGGCATTATCCAGATCAGGTTTATTTTAGGGTAATCCGGTCATCTCACGGAACTCTCAGGCCGCTTTCAGCGACCTCCCCATTTTTTTATATTAAAACACTTATTAATAACTTTGTCAACTGATTCAAATAATGGCGCAGGGGCTATAGAATCGCCCCTGCGCATTGCAGAACTATTAGCAATTACACTTCAAATTGCAGTTTCCTTCGCTGCACTTACATACATTTTCTGCACAGCAACCTCCTTTACAAGCACATTTGCCCTGTGAGCAACAGCCTCCCCTTGTGCACACGCAGGCCTTTTTAGGACAGCATGATCCTCCTGCTAAAACGGATCCTCCTGTCAGAAAAAGACACAACATAAGAGCAATGAATAATTTGTTTTTCATATTCTACTCCTTGATTGTTAATTTTATTTTTATTGAATAAAGATCAGGAATGGGCCTGTCTTGGTGGGTGAAATATATCTTCAGCAAAAACTCTTTGGAATAGAGAATTTTTCTTTTCGGGTAAACGCCCTGTTAAAAATACTCCTTCAAACAAATCTACTCTCTTTACTGACAACCTTAAAGGTAGCATACGATTGCACGAACAAACCGAGTTACAGTTATGGCAACTTCCAGAATTCTTGGCGCAATGGTCGCCACAACAAGAACAATCCTGATGCGCAGAGGAAAAAGATATTACCTTGCCCGAAATATCAAAAGTTAATACAACCATTAAGCAGACTAGAATAACTTTGATCATTTTTATCGAATATGCGTATTTATTATTTAACATAATAAACTAACCGTAATGATTATCTTGTATAAGGAAAACCCCTATTTGAGCTAACAAATTAGGTAAGAAATTAACCTCACGCTTAGCCCCGATGTAAACTATATTGATAACTTTAATTTTTTTAGACCCACAATAGTCTTTAAAATCCGTAATGCTTAAAAAATGTAAATTCGGGGTTTGAAACCACTGATAAGGAAGCGAAGGAGTAACTGGAGCTTTACCTAGAAAAAACAATTGGAATCTGGCTTTGTAATAAGCAAAATTGGGGAACCCCACGATAACATTCTTTCCGACCCTAAGGGCATCTTCCAGAACTTTATCTGCGTGGATTACCTGTTGCAAACTCTGATTGAGAATAACATAATCGAATGATT
>CAZSQC010000048.1:0-6693 GCA_964608955.1 uncultured Planctomycetales bacterium
TTCTAAGGTCAATAATAATATTACACTACCCTAAAAATAAATCTGCAAGCCCTATATTCAGGATGGATAAAGTAAAAATGGTGGGCGATAGAGGACTTGAACCCCTGACCTTCTGAATGTAAGTCAGACGCTCTAACCAGCTGAGCTAATCGCCCAAAATTTATCATATTTTAACTTAAAAGAGGCTGCTTTGCAAGAAAGGATTTAATCTATCTGGTTAGCTGTTAAGAAAACCGCTTTGCCTAAAGCATCGAAGAAATCCTGATAGGGCTCCGGGGTATTAATGGCTTTGATGCCATACTGCGCATTTGCCCTGACTAAAAGAGAGCTCTTGTCTTTCTCCCTTACAATGACCGTCATTTTAAGGACCTGATTCTGCGCAAACTTTGTACCGGTGACAATCCCTAAGTCATAATCCGCTTTATTAACTACAAAATCCAGGTCTTGCAAGGTTGCCATGATGCTGCGCATCATCTTCTCTTTATCGTTGGTGTCAAAACTCCTGGTCTGCATGCTACGCAGCTTTAGCTGGTTCTCGCTTAAATCCAGGATATGCTCTTCGGGCATGGTAGCGCAGCCGGAAATTAAGAAAAATACCGGAAGAACTAAATAAAAAAATCCTTTTTTTAATCTGCTCATATTTTATCCGCCTCCAGGAAGATAGACTTTGAAAGCTTGTCAAAAAAACCTGTATATACTTCGGGGTCTTTTACTGTCTCCAGCCTTGAAACCTGATTCATCCTGTTAAAGACAACTCTCTGAAAAGTCACCCTTACCGCAACCTTATTTCCTTCCAGATTAAGCCGGGTAACGCAGGAGACGAGTATTGTCTGCACAGCGTCTACCTGCGATAAAGCATTTGAAGACGAGCCTCCGGCAGCTCCCAGCATATCGATAAAAGCTGCCATGGCAACCTGCCCCGGCACTGTAGCATCCCTTTCCTTCGAGCCGACGATTAAACCGAGCCTGCTCTCAACTTCGGTTAAGGTAAATCCCATATCCTGCAGCACCGCTGCAGTTGCAGAAAGCACCCTCTTCTCATCCTTAGTATCAAACTGGCGCATCTCAATCTGCCGCGCCTGAAGTGATGTTCCGGGAGACTTTAAAGCTGCATTGTAAGGCGTAGCGCAACCGGAAAGCAATAAAACTAAACCGCAGAAAATAATAATGAATCTTTTAGCCATAAATTAAAACTTCGATGAATGATAGCTAAAATCTCTTACCTTCCCCGCATTATCAAATTTGATAATAATGGTGAGCGTTCTTTGGGTAGTTGATGCAGCACCTGATGAACCAAAGCCTCCGAATAATATCAAAGATGCTCCGGCTTCGCTATTGGAATAACTTACATCCGTAGCTACTTTATCATAAACCCAGACCTCCCGGCGCTCTTCATCAGTGCTTACTATATTAGGAGAGCCTAACGCCTGCACTACATCCGCAGAAGCCATGCCGATCTTTATTTCTTTTTGGACCTTACCTACGGTAATTCTGTCCCCGCTATCATCCTGTACCAGTTTTTTATGTTTTGCAGCCGATGCGCATCCTGCAAGAAAGAATGTGCATACAATAAGGATAATGATTTTCTTCATAAATCCTCCCTTTTGGTTGGAATAAATTAAAGCCTTCCTAAAAGGCCTAATGAAAATGCCATTACAAAAAGCGCGACTGTTTCTATAATTCCTATAACAACTATGTAATTACCGAAACCCTTGCCTGTCTCCCCCATGGCATCTGCAGCACAGGCAGCTGCCTTACCCTGCATCCAGGCAGAAACACCGATTGCAAGGCCGCAGAATAAACCGACTCCCCAGGCGTAAACGCCTCTGTTAGCAAGCTCTGCTATCTTGTTCATGACAATCATCCCGTATATCGTCTGGGTCATAGGGGCTCCGACAAAAGCAATCAGCATAAAAGAAGCTGCCTTATTTTGCATAAATGCCTTTTTCCAGGCTCCGATAGCAGCCATGCCAGCCACTCCCGTGCCCAGGCCAGAGCCTACGGCTGAAAGCCCCAAAACAGCACCGATTCCTAAATCTTTAAACTGCGCAAGAAAAGCTTCCATTTTTTATTCTCCTTTTTTAAAAAGTCTTCTCCTCTGATAGAGGCTTATAATTAAACCCTAACCATTTTATATCAAGATGCGAGCAGAATTCAAGGACATTTAATCTTATCCCGTGGACTACGATTGACAGAGTCCCCAGCACGATATTCAAAAGATGCCCGGACAAAAGTATGACTGAAGTAAGGAGCCCGGTAAAGAAATTATTAAAACCCAAACCTAAAGCCATTTTATTAAAGGTATCCGCAACAGCAACGCTTGCAAGCCCGACCGCAAAAAGCCTGACATAAGAAACTATATCCGTAAAATTATTCATAAGATTAAGAATAAATGCGCCTATGCCGCTGCCAAAGGCTTTAAAAATATTTTTATTCGGGTTGCTAAAGAATATTACCAGAAAAGCTCCTATGTATAAAAGGTAAAGGTAATACGCCGGAAGGTTATCTCCCAAGATGAGAAATTTCGCAAAGAAGAACCCCAGCCATAATATGAAAATCCAGCCTATATCGCTAAGGAATACTAAATTCGGAAACTTAAGCAACGCTTTCCAACAGTGCGCGATGCTCAGGTGCAGTGCGCCGAGAAAAAAGCATATTGCCTGCATGGATTTATCATTGCGCAAAGACGGCAAAAGCGGCTTAAACCAGGAAGAGACCCATTCCTGGCCGAAGAAGCTTGCGGTCAGAACCCCCCAGATAATGGCACAGGAACTCAAAATATAAAAAAGCACGAAAAAAGCTTTATCCTTTACCTTCTTGGAAAACTTCTTCTGTGCCCAGAGAGTCAAAAGAAAATAAACAGCGCCATATCCCGCATCTCCGATCAGGATGCCGAAGAATATCGAGAAGAATATTAGAAACCAGAAGCTGATATCAAGCTCTCCGTATCCCGGGACAACCTCAATCATCTTAAAAACAGGCTCGATTATTCTTATCCATGCGGGATTACGCACTAAAGTAGGGACAATGTCTTCGGGGGAAGGTTCGGTTATTAAAACTCCCCACCCCTGAAGATGCGCAGACTTTTTAACCTGCCGCTCAACGTCAAAAGGGATATACCCTTTGATAAAACTAAGTTCCCCCTCTTTGCCCATACCAAGGAACGCTTCATAAAACTCGCTCTCTTTGAGCATCCGTTCTTTTATCGCCTTTAAAGACTTGAGGTAAGTAAAATGATTTATGATTTCATTTCTTATGGAAAGCGCGGTTTTAGAATCTTCCGCAAGGCGTTTTTGCATCCTGGATAAAGAATCCCTGGGAAGCTCTATCTCCTTAAAAGGAATTTCAACAGCGCCCCTGGAAATAATGACGCAATTATAAAACTTGCCTGTCCTGCTTATCTTCTTTATATATAAATCCTGCGGCAGGCTTTTTATATCTTCCTGCGAAAGGCTGTAAAACCTTAATACTACCCCTTGGGTGCTTAATCTTAACAGGTCATGATAATCAAAATCCCCCCAGGGCTTTAAATGGTCTATCCTGGACTTTAAGGTTACGGAAAATTCCCTTAGCTGTTCATAGCGTTTATTAAGGTCAATGAGATGCTTTGCCAGCACGCGCCAGTCAGACTTAATCTCCGACGGTTGTTTAGGGGCGAGATTCCTGTCTACATTTTCTAACAATAAGATTGCCTGGTTTAAAATAGCTAGTTCGTCATTTAAAAGCCCCAGCTCCTGGCCCTTTGGGGTGTTGGAGTGCTCAACATGCAGAACCCCGAGCTTTCTTATAGCTGCAATTGTATCCCTGGCATCTTTTCTTTCGGTCACCAGAAATATTTTCTTCATTGCCACAATCACAGTAAGGCCTCCTCTAAAGACAATTCTTCAATCTTGTGTTTTGCTATCTTGCTGCGGCCGACTGCATTTGCCATCTGGTCTGCCATGTAAATTTTTATCAAGCGTATGTTCTCAAGGGCCTGGGGGATTTTTACCTTCTCAAAGAGATTGACCCTTTGAGTTGTGATACTAAGCTCTTGGCGTAAGATCGCAATGCCTTTTTTAATGTAGCCGACTTCTTTTTCAAGCGCAATAATCTCCCTTAAGGCTATTATGCCTAAATCAAGCCATAACGGCGAGGAGAATAAGTCGTACTCCATATTCTCAAAAGCCGCGTTTTCAAAAACTTCGATATCTGCTCCCGCAATATTAACGGTATGCGTATTGATTTTAAAGATACGTAAAAAGCTGCCTATCTTTACCTCGGGGTCGCTAAGAAGCCCGGCCCAGCTTTGCTCTTCAAATAACTTTCTTTCTAAAATTTTATTTTTTTCTTCGAGGATGGCTACCTGATGCAGAATTTCAAGCTGAATCTGCTGTTTCTTAAGTTGCAGAGTAGGGAGATAGCGTTCAAACTGCTTTAAAGAATCGCGCTGCCTCTTTAGCTCGCCTTTGGTAAACTTGATTTTTCCCATATGATAAATGATCCGCTGATTTAAAAGTGGGTAGCCCTTATTTTAATTATTTAGGCCAAAATTCTTCTATAACTGAACGCTTGATGCCGGTTTCTTCGGGGCTAAAGCAATCTGCGAGTATCTTCCATCCTAAATCCAAAGCTTTTTCAAGGGGGATATTTACTTTTAAGGACATCATCTTATCTTCAAAAATCCTGCCGTATTTAAGGAGCTTTTCATCCCAGGCGCTCATTTTAAAACCCATTGCCTGCTTTTCAATGGTAAGCCGATAGTTTGCGAATAACTGAATCATGGTATCCATAAGCACGCGGTGGTCTGGCCTGGTCTTGCCGTTAACCTGCTGTTTAAGGCGCGAGAGAGAACCGAACGGCTCAATCACTCCGCCTTTCAAATAAAACTGTCCTTCGGTAATATAACCTGTGTTATCGGGAACCGGATGGGTAACATCATCCCCCGGCATAGTAGTAGCCGAGAGGATCGTAATTGACCCGGCGCCCTCAAAATCAATTGCCTTTTCATACCGCATTGCCAGCTGGCTGTAAAGGTCTCCGGGATAGCCCCTGTTGGAAGGAACCTGTTCCATGGTAATTGCGATTTCTTTTAATGCATCGCAAAAGTTAGTCATATCAGTTAATAAAACCAATACGCGCTTACCCTTTAAAGCAAAATCTTCTGCTACGGCAAGGCTTATATCCGGAACCAAAAGGCATTCTACCACCGGGTCAGCAGCTGTATGGATAAAGAATATAGAACGCGACAAAGCGCCGTTTTCTTTCAGGGTATCGCGGAAGAAAAGAAAATCATCATACTTTAAACCCATCCCGCCTAAGATAATAATATCGACCTCGGCCTGGGTAGCGATACGCGCCAAAAGATCATTGTACGGCTCTCCGGCGATGGAGAAAACCGGAAGCTTCTGCGACTCAACAAGCGAATTAAAAAGATCAATCATAGGAATACCCGTACGAATCATCTTCTCGGGGATAACCCTTTTTACCGGGTTTACCGAAGGGCCTCCTGTTTCAATTAAATTATCATGAAGGTTGGGGCCTTTATCAAGTGGCACTCCGCTTCCGTTAAAAATACGGCCCAGTAAATCTTCTCCGCTGGCTACGCGCATAGGGTGATTCAGGAAACGCACCCTGTCTTTAGTAGATACCCCCTTACTCCCTGCGAATATCTGCAAGAATACCTTCTTGCCTTCCAGCCGGATTACCTGCGCCAGAGAAGCCCCTCTGCTGGTTGAAACCTCGGCGATATCAGAATAGCCTACGCCTTCTGCTTCCACGGTAATGACATCTCCGGAGATCTGGCTTATATTAGTGTAAACTTTATGCATTTTCTTGTTTTTCTTTCTTGTGGCTCTGCACAAACAAATCTATCTCTTCTTCAAGCTTTTTAAACTCCGGGGAATTAAGCTCCGCGCTGTTAAGCCCTTTAAACAACTGCCTAAGCTTCTGGAAGAAATTAAGCGCGGACGGCTTGTCTGAAAAATTAAATTCGAGCTTTAATATTTCACAGATAACCCCGAAGGCATAAAGCTGCCTTTCCTTATCGGTTGCCTCATCCACCTTATCGAATGCGTTCTGCTGCAGATAAACCGCATCCAGGAATTCTCCCTTAAGATAATCCGCATAATCATCCAGCGAAGTCCCCTCTTCGCCGATAACTTTCATCATCTGAAAAACATTATTGCTTCTTATTAAAACCTCCTGCCCGAATGTCTTATCTTCGTCGCGGATAAAACTCTTATATTTACTCCAGCTTATTAAAGGATCGATTGCCGGGTATTTTCTCGCATCCGAACGTTCACGCGATAGTCCGTGAAAAGCACCTACCACTTTTAGGGTGGCCTGGGTTACAGGCTCCTCGAAATTTCCTCCTGCAGGGCTTACAGTTCCTCCGATAGTAACAGAACCAACACTTCCATCATGCAAATGCACGATACCGGCGCGCTCATAAAAAGAAGCTATGCGCGATTCTAAGTAGGCAGGAAAAGCCTCTTCTCCGGGTATCTCTTCAAGCCTGCCTGACATTTCACGCATTGCCTGCGCCCAGCGCGAAGTTGAATCCGCAAGCAATAAAACATCGAGCCCCATTTGCCTGTAATACTCGGCAATAGTAACCGCGGTGTAAACGCTGGATTCCCTCGCTGCAACCGGCATGGAGCTGGTATTGCAGATGATAACGGTCCTGTCGCTTAAAGGCTTTTGCGTCCTGGG
>CAZSQC010000049.1:0-6538 GCA_964608955.1 uncultured Planctomycetales bacterium
CTAAACCTTTAACGTTTAGAGAAGAATCTATTAGCTGGTCCTCGATCGCAGAAAAACTCTGCTTATCACTGTTGTATGTTTCCTCTAAAAGCTTAAGAGTATTTTCATCCGATACCAGACGCTTACTTAAAGCCTCTAACTCTGTTTTAATTTGAGTAATGGAAACTAAGAGCTCCTCCCTTAGCCTGTTATTAACCGATATATTCTCTTCTTCCATGGAAATTGAATCTTCGGCGTTTCTTTGCCTGTTTGCCAAGTCTGCAAGCTGAAGATTAGACGAATTAATATTAGCCTCCAGGACAGAAAGCTCCTTTTGAACATCGACTAAGTCTAAAACTATTATATCCTCTTCTTCCTTTATTTTATTAAACTGCTCCAACATGGTATTACGTGAAGTTTCTTTATTCGCAAGATTAATCTCGTTTGAACGCAACCTTTGCTCCAAGGAAACCATCGTTTTATTAATCTGCGCTATGCTGGACTCTTTAACCTGTTTGGAGATCCTTAAAGTGCCAAGTTCTTCCTCAATCTTATTTATCTTAAGAGCTATTTTTTCGGTATCAAGCTCAATAGGTTTTGCTTCTCCCGAGAGCTTAAAGTTAGCCGGCCCAAAATAAGACCTATCCTCATCACTCAAAGCCGAAGAGCTGTTTATTTTTATTACTAACCCGTCACTATTTTCCTTAGGCATATTATCCAGATATACAACGGCATTTACAGACTGGGCCTTATCCAGATACTTTGCTTTAAGTTCTTCTAAGAATTCTTTGTGCGACTGAAGGGTAAGTTTTTGCCGTTCAAGCCCCTCGATATCATAGTTTATCGTTCCCAGGGCCGTACCTTCGCTTTCAAGGGAAATCTTGGAAGCATTAATCTCTTTTAGGCATTCCTCAACCGTATTTTTCGCCTGAAGGACCTCTTCAGAAATTCTATTCAAGTTATCCTGGGCTATAACCTTTTCCTCGTAAACCTTGGCCTTCTCAAGTTCAAGCCTTTTTTTGCGGGCAAGAAAAACCTGCTGCTGGGAAGTAAATTCCGAAATCTGATTTCTAACCTGGGCTAATGAATTAACCAGCTCAATTATCTCCTTCTTACTGGAAGATATTTTTTCTAACGAGCTTTTAATCTTTGCCGCAAGCTCGTTTATGTCAATATCCTTAGCTGCAAGCTCCTTAGATTTATTCTCCATATTTCCTTTTAAACCTAAGTATTCTTCTCTAACGTTTCTTAACTTCTCCTCCTCAATCTTTAATTTCCCCTCCAGGTTAACGCTTTGTTCTTTAAGTTTTTCTATGGAAATCTTTAGTTCTTGTATTTTCTCCTGGTTAAAGCTTATCCTTTCAGTACTCCTTAATACTTCGTTTTCCAGGGAAAAAAGATCATTTTTCGCTTGCATCAATTCTTCCTCAAGAAGCTTAAGCTTAGCTGAACGGGAAGCTACTCTTTCCTCTTCCTGCCTGATAGAAGCCAAAAGTGCTTCCTCGCTTATCTTTAAATCCTTAAGGCTATTAATCACCTTTTCCTTTTTCGTTAAAAGCTCAACTTTCTCAATTCCGGCTTTCGAAATTTCTTTATTCCTTAACTCATCAAATACCTCTCTATACCTACGTGCTTTGTTGGCCTGACGCTCCAGGCTTCCGATTTGCCTTTTTACCTCGGTAACTATATCATTAACGCGCAGAAGATTCTGCTGTGTCTCCTCTAATTTTCTTGTTGCTTCCCTTTTTTGCGCTTTATATTTAGTTATTCCAGAGGCCTCATCAAATACTTGCCGCCTCTCTTCAGGCTTGGAGCTTAAAACTAGGTCTATCTTTCCCTGGGCAATAATCGAATAACTTTCTGCTCCTATCCCTGTTCCAAGCAAAATATCCAGAATATCTTTCAACCTAACCTGGCTCTTATTTAAAAGATACTCGCTTTCTCCGGATCGAAAGAGCCTACGGGTAATCGCAACTTCATCATTATCAAGATTAAAAAAACGCGCTTTGTTATCAAAGGTAAGGGTTACCTCAGCCATCCCCAAAGGCTCCCGGTTATCCGTACCGTTAAATATAACATCAAGCATCTCCGAACCGCGTAAAGACTTTGCCGATTGCTCTCCTAAGACCCAGCGGATACTGTCAAATATATTTGACTTTCCGCAACCATTAGGCCCTACCACAGCAGTTATTCCAGGCTCAAAATGAAGAACTGTTTTATCGCAAAATGATTTAAACCCTGAAATCTCGAGCTTTTTAAAATACATGATTTCTCCTTACCCTGCTATTGCAGGCTTAATGAGGCTGCGATTGATTCTCTAGCCAAGCATCAATTTTATCTTTCTTAAAGCGCCACTGTCCGACTAATTTAACTGCAGGAATTTTATTGTGCTTTAGCCAATCATAAATAGTCCTGCGGGTAACTTTCAGGTAATCTGCTAAATCTTCTATTGTCATCAATCCGCTATTTATCATTTCTTCTCCTAAGAACTCTTCCACAAAATTTAATTTTTATAACTCCTCTTAGAAAATTGTTCATTAATATTTAAAAATAATATACAAGAAAACAGGTATTTTGTCAAGGAAAATCTTTACATTCTTTTACATAAGGCTGATTAATATGATATTTTAATGAATAAAAGTGAGAAATAGTGATTAATTTACATAAGAAAAGGCGCTATTTTAAAAATAGCGCCTTTATTTTGAGGATATCGGAATAAATTTACTCCTTAGGAAAATCTTGCTCAAAACCTTCCCTTGGGCCTTGCCCTCCTAATGGTCCAGGCCTTAATCCCCTCATTTTATTCTTAAAGGTCTGTATGCGGTCTTTAATCTCTGCGGTCATTCTGTCAAATTCAACCTGCTGTTCTTTAGTAAGGACCCCCTTTATCTGCGCATTGGTTTTTTCCTTTAACTTCAATAATGCGTCCTTAGATTTCTCAATCGTTGTTTTAGCTTCCTCGCGTGAATCAGTAAGTATCTTCTTTATCTGGCCTTCCTGCTCCGAGCTCAATTTAAGCCTGTCGCTAATTTTATCAAATATCTCATCTCTCCTTGGCATCCTGCTTTCTTTTATCCGATAATCCATCTTACTTCTTCCTTCAACACGCGGCCTGAATTCATGCCGAGGCTTCCTTACGATTGTTAACCCTATTGCTAATCCAGCCACAAGAGAAACAACTACTAAAAGCACGGGATAAACTATCTCCTTTTTCATAAATTCCTCCTTGTTTAGTATATTAAACTGCCCGCCAACACAGAATAGCTTTCCTGTGTTATTACATTATCTACCCCATTAAAGCTTGCTCCAAAGATATATTCGTCCACCAGATTCGTTCTTTTAAAGTTTACGCTGGAAATTACCGCAATCATTAAAGCTAGCATAATCGGAACCGGAATAAGCCTCTTAGACCATTTGCTTATCCCAAAAAGCAATGTTTCACGAAGAGAAACAACGCAGGATTCTAAATCAAGCTTTCCTTTTAGAGTGCTCCAGAATTCGTCGGGATCGGATTGAATTGTTACGGCAGAAATACCTTTTCTTATAATCCTGATCTTCTCCATCTCATTTCTGCAATAAATGCATTCTTTGATATGCAAAGCAGTCTTCTCCTTCTGGCCCTCGGAAAGCTCGTTATCGAGATACTTACTCACAAAAATAAATTTATCGCAGCTCATCTTTAAAAACCCCTTTTCTTTCAAGGATATCTTTCAAAATCTGCCTGCCTCTAAAAATCCTTGATTCTACGGTTCCCCTGCTGATACCCAAAGATACGGAGATATCTTCATAAGATAAGAGTTCCAATTCCCTTAAGACAAGAGCAGCCCTGTATTTAAAGGGTACTTTCTGTATGGCCCAGGAAATGAGCTCTTTTGCAAGGCAATCTCCTGACTCCTGGTTATACAAAAGCTCCGAAGATGGACAATCTTCTAACTGCACGAGTTTACGCTTGTTCTTTCTGATAAAATCATAAGCGCAATTTATTACAATCCTGTAAAACCAGCTGGAAAACTTCGATTCGGCCCGAAAATATTGAAGCCCTTCATATACTTTGATAAAGGCCTCCTGAGCAATATCCTGGGCATTGGCAACATTGGGGTTAAGTTTATATGCGATATTAACCGCTTTACCCTGATACTTCTTTACCAGCATCTCAAAGCCCCCCAGGTCACCCGCTCTAAATCTTTCAATTAGGATTAGATCGTCATCCATTTTCTTCTTCCATAGATAAGACGCAAAGAAAACCGGTTTTATTCCAATTTTTTATTTAAAAGTTGAGATTCTATTTACCGAGAGCTTCTTTGAATTTTTTGGTTAAGGCTGGAACTACCTGAAAAAGATCTCCAACTATCCCATAAGTTGCTACCTTGAATATCGGGGCTTCGGGATCTTTATTAATGGCAATTATAATTTTTGAAGATTGCATCCCTACCAAATGCTGTATTTGGCCGGAAATTCCGCAGGCAATATAAATTTTAGGAGCAACTGTCCTGCCGGTCTGCCCAACCTGATGAGAATAAGGCATCCAGCCGGCATCTACCGCAGCACGGGAAGAACCGACTGCAGCTCCTAAGACGTGGGCCAGTTCTTCTAAGATTTTAAAGTTCTCGGGGCCTCCCATTCCGCGCCCTCCCGAAACAATAATATCAGCTTCAGCTAGATTAATTAACGATTCAACTTCTTCAACGATATCAAGAAGCTTTGTGCGTGAGAAATAAAGAGAACTATCAAAACTCTCCCTAATAACCTTTCCCTTACGTTTCTTATCGGGCTGCATCGGTATAAAAACTTTATGCCTTACCGTAGCCATCTGAGGCCGGTAATTAGGAGAAATAATGGTTGCCATAATATTCCCCCCGAAAGCAGGCCTGGTCTGCAAAAGTATCTTTTTATCCGGATCAATATCCAAACCCGTACAATCTGCGGTTAACCCTGCTTTTACTTTAATCGCCACCCGTGAGATAAGGGACCTTCCGATATTAGTTGCCCCGCAAAGAAATATTTCCGGCTTATATTTTTTTATCAACTCCACTAAGATATTTGTGTAGGGTTCGTCTTGAAAATTAGCCAGTTCAGGCGCCTCCACAAGATAAATATTGTCCGCTCCGCAAAAGATTAACTCATCCAGTTGATCATCCAACTTGTTGCCTATTAAAACTCCGCTAACTTTACAATTAAGCTTTTGAGAGAGTTCCTGCGCCTTACCCAGAAGTTCATAGGAAACAGACTGTACCTTACCGTTCTTCTGTTCCAAGAAAACCCAGATATCTTTATATCCGCTTATGTCGGGAAGTTCGCACTTAGCAGGTGTTTTTTCCAGTAGAATAGCCTTAAATTTACAGGCATCTTTACAGGCACCGCAAAGAGTACATTTATTTAAATCAATTACCGCCTTCTTTTCTATAATGCGTATGGCATCAAACGGACAAACCTTAACGCACAAAGTACAACCGGTACATTTCTCAACGATGATCTGAATTGCCATCTTAATTTACCTCTCCCTTTACCAAGTCAACCAACTGACTGACAACATCAACAACCTCTCCTTTTAACATCTGGCCTCCCTGTCTTTGAGGAGGCGTGAAAATTTTCACGACCTGCGTAGGCGAACCGCATAACCCTATCTGCTGCGGGTCAAGATTAAGATCTTTCTGCGTAAAAGTGGTTATCTTAGCTGCTTTTGCACGCATCAGGCCTTTTAAAGAAGGAATTCTAGGCTCATTAATCTCTTTAACCACAGTCATCAAAAGAGGCAACGGTGATTCAATAACCTCATACCCCTCTTCAAGCATACGCTCAACTTTCATCAATTTATCAGAGGCTTCTTCTACTTTTTTAACGTAGGTTACCTGCGGTACATCAAGATGAGTTGAAATACCGGGACCAACCTGCGCAGTATCTCCGTCAGAGGCCTGTTTTCCGCAAATAATAATATCGAATGGGCCTATCTTCTTTATAGCGCCTGCCAGGGTATAACTGGTTGCCCAGGTATCAGAACCGGCAAAAGCCCTGTCACACACTAAATAACCTTCATCCGCGCCCATGGCAATAGCTTCGCGCAATGCAGCATCAGCCTGAGGAGGACCCATAGTAATAACGCTAACCTTACCCCCAAACCTCTCTTTCAAACGTACTCCCTCTTCAATCGCATACATATCAAAAGGGTTTATTATGGATTTTACTCCCTCGCGCATTAAAGTATTTGTTTCCGGGTTGATTCTTACTTCGGTTGTTTCAGGCACCTGTTTTATGCAAACTACTATATTCATTTTTTATTCTTCCCCATATATGTAACTAAATTATCGATCTTTTGCTTTTCCTCAACGCTTGGATTCATAAATTTAAGGCCTACCTCATATCTGACCTTACTGCTTATTCCGCCGATCTCAAAACTCTTAACCCAGGTAACTTCGCCCAGGCATTTTATAGGGCTTATTTCGCTACAGGTATTAATACTAAGGTCCAACACCTCACCTTTAGCCAGGATAGTATGCGATATAAAAGAGAGGCCATCGGTTGAAATATCCTTTACGATTAAAGAGTTTTCTTCGGACCAGAG
>CAZSQC010000050.1:0-6329 GCA_964608955.1 uncultured Planctomycetales bacterium
GACCGGAGGAACCGAAGGCCCTAAAGAGGTCTTTGGAAAGCTCTATAAGGCGGGCGTAAGGACATTAGTTTCAATGCATTTGAGCGAAGAGCATCTTAAAAAAGCCAGAGAAACAAATCTTAATGTTATTATAGCCGGGCATATTTCAAGCGATACTTTGGGCCTGAATCTTTTGTTGGATAGGATTGAAAAGATACAAAAACTGGAGATTATCGGTTGTTCCGGTTTTAAGAGGGTACGAAGAATATAATGGCAGGATTGATCCCCGATCAGGTTCTTGAGGACATACTATCCAAAATTGATATAGTAGAAGTTATCGGTAGCTATATCCCTTTAAAACGCGCCGGGCGCAATCTTAAGGCCTGTTGTCCTTTTCACCACGAAAAGACTCCTTCTTTTATAGTGTCTCCCGATAAACAGATATACAATTGTTTTGGCTGCGGTGAATCAGGAAATGCTTTTAAATTTCTGATGCGTTATGAGGGTATGGATTTTCCCGAGGCAGCAGAAGTCTTAGCACAGAAAGCCGGGGTAAGGATAGACAAGTCTATATCTGCTGAGAGTAAATCTCAGAGTATGGCCACGCAAATCTTTAAAGCCAATGAGCTGGCGTCAAAATTTTACCAAGCCAGCTTGGAGTCCCCCGAAAATAGTAAAGCAAAGGAATATCTGCTAAAAAGAGGGATAGCTCCGCAAACCTTGAATCTTCTGTGTATAGGTTTTGCGCCGGACAAATGGGATGCGCTTATAAACCATCTGCGCGCAAAGGGAATAAGCCTTGCAATACTTGAGAAGGCAGGTTTAATTCTAAGCAGGGATGGTTCCGGTTATTATGACCGTTTCAGAAATAGGATAATGTTTCCGATTTTTGATATTAAGGGAAGAGTCCTGGGGTTTGGGGCGAGAGTCTTAGACGGCAGCACACCGAAATACATTAATTCTCCGGAGACGCCTGTATATATAAAAGGAAGGAATCTTTACGGGTTAAATTTCGTAAAAAATGATATCAGGGAAAAGGATTATGTTGCTGTTGTAGAGGGGTATATGGATTTTCTGCTTCCTTATCAGGAGGGTTTTAAGAATATTGTAGCCTCGCAAGGCACAGCCTTAACCTGCGAACAGGTAAGGCTTATTAAGAGGTACACGGGAAATGCGGTTATTATATATGACGGAGATACTGCAGGAGAGCTGGCTTCTTTAAGGAGCCTGGATATTTTCATTGACGAAGAGGTTAATCTTAAAGTTGTTACGCTGCCTAAAGGCTTTGATCCGGATTCATTCGTCCGTAAAAACGGTATTAATGCATTCCGTGATGAAGTTGAGAAGGCACCCGGAATTTTTGATTATAAGTTGAAACTTCTAAAGTCCAGATATGATATTAAAGATGCAAATAACAAAACAAAGGTTTCTATGATGATGCTGGAGACTATCGCGCGCTTTAAGAACGAAATAATAAAATCAGAATACTTAAAGAAGTTGAGTTTTGAACTTTCTGTAAAAGAAGAGGCTTTGCTTGAGGAGCTTAAGAAAATTAAAATAACCGGTTCCGGTGTACCCAAGATTGAACCACTAGTAGTAAAAAATAAAAGTTACTTAAAAACAAGCCCAACAGAGAAGCTTTTGGTTTCATTATTTATTGAAGAAAATAGCCTGATAAACCGTATCCGTGATAACTTTGACCCTCAGGATTTCGCAGACAAGAAAATGGGGTCTATTGTCAGTAAAATGCTGGACTTAGTCAGGGAAGGAAAAGAGGTAAGACCGCAGGTTTTAACTAGCCATTTAGGTGATGACCTCTGCGAGCTGATGGGTTCTTTTGATTTTCTGCAGCAGGATTTAACTTTAGAGCATAAGGAAAAGATGGTAGATGATTGTTTAAAAAGAATGAAAAAAGAAAGAAAGAAAATTAGAAGAGAACAGCTGCATGAGGAGATCAGGATAGCTCAACACGCAGGGGATGAGGTAAGGCTTAATAAGTTAATAGAGGAGTTTAATTGCTTAATAAAAGAGGGGTGAAGGTTATGAAGAAAAAGCTGGAAAGTTCAAGAGATCTCGACAAAATTGTCGCGCTGGGTAAACAAAAAGGTTTTTTGACTTATGACGAAGTAAACGATCTTTTACCTGAAGATATCTCTTCTTCGGAAGACATTGATCGTTTGTTTGAGTTGCTCGGTAATGAAGATATTCAGGTAGTTGAGAGACAGGAAGAAAGGCCTGTTGAAAAATCATCTGATATGCTAAAAGAAGAGATGCTCGCGGACCAGGCAAAGTCTGAAGAGCGCTTTATACCGCTAGATGACCCGGTTAAAATGTATTTAAAGCAAATGGGGTCTATTTCGCTTTTATCAAGAGAACATGAAATTGAGCTTGCGAAAAAAATTGAGGATGCAGAGGAGAAGTTTAAACGCGCTGCCTTAAACACGAAGTTTGTACGTAATCATACTATTTCAGTTGCCAATGACATATTGGAAGAAAAGGTCAACCTGGAAGAAGTGGTTAAGGAAGACATCAAGGTTAAGGCAAATCAAATTATACCTAGAATTAAAAGAATCCTGAAAAAGATTAAAAGTACACGCAGCGAAACTGTTCTGGTTAATTCGTTACTGGACCTTAATTTCGTAACCTCTGTTGTAGAGACCGCAGTCAGGAGCTTAAGCCGGATGGTCAGGGAGCTTGAGCAGACAGAGCGTCAAGGAAGAAAAGGCTTAGCGAGAAGAAAAGAACTGTTAAAAAATCTTGGCGAGCCGCAGAAAAAGCTTAGAGAACAGATAAAGCTGATAAAATCTGCTCATCTTAAATTTAACCGTACTAAAAAGAAACTGGTAGAAGCTAACTTAAGGCTGGTTGTAAGTATAGCAAAGAAATACACTAATCGCGGGCTTTCTTTTCTGGATCTTATTCAGGAAGGCAATATAGGATTGATGCGTGCTGTGGAAAAGTTTGAATACAAAAGGGGGTATAAATTTTCTACTTATGCTACCTGGTGGATAAGGCAGGCTATCACCCGTTCTATTGCTGATCAGGCGCGCACTATCCGTATCCCGGTACATATGACTGAGACCATAAATAAGATTATTAGGTATTCCAGGGTTTTTGTGCAGGAAAACGGCCGTGAACCTACGCCTGAAGAAATAGCTTATAAGATGCGCCTGCCCCAAGAAAAAGTGAAATCCATACTAAAAATAGCCCAGGAGCCTATTTCTCTTCAGATGCCCATAGGGGATGAGGGAGATACGCATTTTGGGGATTTTATACAGGATAAAAAAGCTGTTTCTCCGGCGAATGAGACGGTAAGGTCAATGTTAAAAGACGAGATGAATTCTGCCTTAGAGACTTTAACCGAGAGGGAGAAAAAGATACTTGTTTTAAGATTCGGAATCTCTGACGGAGCAGCAAAAACACTGGAAGAGGTTGGAAACGTATTTAAGGTAACCAGAGAAAGAGTGCGTCAGATTGAAGCAAAGGCTTTAAAAAAACTGCGCCATCCTACGCGTTCCAGGAGGCTGCGTACGTTCTTGGATATGACCCTGGCGCATCAAAGGGAGTACTAATTTCTTAAATGAAAGAGGACTCTTTTCATCAACACTCTGATGAAAAACTAAACGATGATATTAAATTTCTTCAGATAAGGATTACCGAGCTGGAGAAATCCCAGAGCCGCTATAAACTAGCCGATGAGCTCCTTCATAAAACAGAGCTGCAGCAAAGAGCAATACTGAACACCATTCCTGATATAGCCTGGTTAAAAGATACTGAAAGCAAATTTATTGTGGTTAATGAAGCTTTCGGAAAAGCCTGCGGTTTTAAACCCGAAGAGCTTATTGGAAAAACAGATTTTGATATCTGGCCTTCTGATTTGGCTCAAAGATACCGCGATGATGACAAAGAAGTAATGGACAGTAAGGCACGTAAAGTAATTGAAGAGCCATTAGCCGATAAAGAAGGTAAAATAAAAGTAATCGAAACTATTAAAACGCCTGTTTTTGACGAGCAGGGTAAGATAATAGGCACCGTAGGAATAGCAAGGGATATTACCGAACGTAAGGCTTATGAAGAAAGGCTTAAAGAAGCCAAGGCTGAGTTAGAAATCAGGGTAAAGGTAAGAACCGCGGAGATAAGCAGGGCAAATGAAGAATTAAGAAAAGAGATAGTTGAGAGAAAGAAGCTCGATGAGTCTTTATATATCTCGGAAAGAAAATACAGGACATTATTTGAAGCAAATCCCGCCGGGATACTTATATCTACGACTCAGGGCTTTATAAAATACGCTAACCCTAAAGCCTGCGAGTTGTTTGGATATTCAGAATCGGAGTTTTTAAGGCTAAGGTTTGAAGATCTTCATCCGTACGATTCCCAAAAAATAGCAAGAGAAAGTTTCAATCTTATAACGGAAGGAAATTATATATCTAAAGTTATCCCATGTAAGAAAAAAGATGGTTCGCTTGTTTATATGAATATCACTGGAGCTACGACAGCGATTGACAACGAAAGGGTTAATGTAGGATTCTTTATAGATGTAACTGAACGTATAAATGAGGAACGTAGGGTAAGAAAAGAAAAAGATAGAATCGATAAGTATTTTAATGTTGCTCAGATAATAACCGTGGTTATTAATTCAGAGCAAAAGGTTGAGCTTATCAACGAAAAAGGATGCGAGATATTAGGCTATCCTAAGCAGGAAATAGTAGGAAAAAACTGGTTCGATAATTTTATTCCACAATCAGAGAGAGAAAGCGTAAGGAATGTATTCTTTAAGATAGTGTCCGGGCAAATTAAACCACTTGAATATTTTGAGAATAGAATACTTACGAAAAACGGAGAGGAGCGCGTTATTGCATGGCATAACGCTATATTGCAAGACGGGGAAGGAATTACCGGGACTTTAAGTTCCGGGGAGGATATTACCGAAAAAATTCGTATTCAGCTTAATCTTGAAGAGAGCCAGAGAAGGTATCAGGGCCTGCTTGATTCTCAAAAAGAGTTAATCGTACGCGTAGATATGCAGAACAGATTTACATATGTCAATGATGCCTATTGCAGGACATTCGGCAAGACTAAAGAAGAGCTATTGGGCAAGACTTTTATGCCCTTAGTATATGAAGAGGATGTCTCTGCTACATTGGAAGAGATGAAAAAGCTTGAAAAACCTCCGTTTCGTACTTACATAGAACAGCGTGTAATAACAAAAGAGGGCTTAAGGTGGTTTGGCTGGGAAGATTCTGCCATAAAGGATTCTTCAGGAATAACTATTGAAATTCAGGGGGTAGGAAGAGATATAACCGAGGAAAAGAAAGCCAGAGAAGATATATTAAAATATCAGACAAAACTGGAAAGCCTGGTAGAGGAACGCACCAAAGAATTAAATAAAGAACTTACCCTAAGGAAAGATATCGAGCAGGAAGCTATGAAGCTTAAGAAACAGATTGAGTTTATATTGGGTGTTACAAAAACCGGGCTTGATATCATTGATTCTGATTTTAATATGCTTTATGTTGATTCTGAATGGGCTAAGGTTTACGGGGATTACCATGATAAAAAATGTTACGAGTATTTTATGAAAAAGAAAGCTCCTTGCGTTGCTTGCGGGGTGGCCAAAGCCTTAAAGACCAAGAAAGTTGTGATAACAGAAGAGCGGCTGAAATTCGAAAATAATAGGCCTATTCAGGTTATTTCCATGCCTTATCAGGATGAAAACGGAAACTGGTTGGTGGCTGAAGTCAATGTTGACATTAGCGAAAGAAAAAAAATCGAAAAGGAGCTCGATAACTACAGGCAGCATTTAGAGGACATGGTAAAAATAAGAACCGAAGATCTGCTAAGGGAGATAAAGGAACATAAGGAAGAAAAGTACCGCGCTTCATTGCTTGCCAAAAATTTAGCGAAGTCCAACAAAAAGCTTCAGCAATTGGCATTGACAGATTCTCATACAGGGCTTTACAATCATCGCTATTTGGGTAATGTTATTGAGGCGGAATTTCAGCGCGCCAAGAGATACGCCAATTCACTTGCAATTATAATGCTGGATATCGACTATTTTAAATCAATAAATGATGTTTACGGCTATCAGTGTGGCGATATAGTGCTTAAGCAGTTTGCCGCGAAGCTTAAGAAACTCGTGAGAAAGTACGATATTGTTGTCAGATTCGGAGGAGAAGAATTTATTGTAATCTCTCCCGGTATTAATAGAGAGCAGGCGCTAAACCTTTCCCATAGAATCCTGGAGTCTTTGAATCTCTATACTTTTGGCAATGAAAAGCATAAGCTTAAATTAAAGTTAAGCATGGGAGTCGTCTCTTATCCCGATGACAAGTTTATTAATGGTATGGAAT
>CAZSQC010000051.1:0-6178 GCA_964608955.1 uncultured Planctomycetales bacterium
AATAAGCCCGACTAAAATATACGCTAAGCTAATCATTACCTCTCCTTTATAGTTGATTTAATCCTTTATTTTCTCCATAGGCTTACCGCAGCAAACCAACTCCCCTCCTCCGACCTCTTTTACTTCAACCACATTTCCGCATACACTGCACTTATATACCTCACCGGCTTTTTTTACATTCGCCATCATTACCTCCTTGTAAATGCATGTTTTCATTCTATCATAAAAACCAAAACAAACAGCATAAAAACTAACCGTTAATATCCAAATCAACAACACCCCCCTTAAAAGGAGATATGACTCTTTCTAAAATTCCCGAGAGATAGGCCATTAAAATTCCATAATTAGTGATGGGGACTCCTTGCGATTTTGAAGTCTCTATCCTATGCATAATCTCTCTTCTATTAACCATACACCCGCCGCAAGAGATAATAAGTTTAAAACGTTTCAAATCCTGCGGAAAATCACCTCCCGCAACAACCTCATAGTGCAGGTCCTTTTTAGTGTAATTTGTGCGGCCCATATCTTCGGGCTGGACATGATGAGTGCAGGCTTCTGCTATCAGAATCTCGTCTTTGTCTTCTAACTTCTCTATAGCGTATACACCCTTAATAAATGCATTAAGGTCTCCCTTATGCCTGGCAAAAACAGTTGAAAATGATGTAAGCGGGTAACCTTCAGGCAAAATATCCCTTACAGTTTCAAAGACCTGCGAGTCGGTTATTACCAGACGGGGAACATTCTTTAAAGAACTGATACTCTTTTTAAGCTCTGTCTCCTTAGTAACTATTGCAATTGCGTTTCTGTCTAAAATATCTCGCATCACCTGAACCTGCGGTAAAATCAATCTTCCCTGCGGCATAGCGCTGTCAATCGGGCAAACCAAGATGACAACATCTTTTTCGTCAATAATATCGGCAACCAAAGGCACTGGCGACCAGTGAAGCGGCGCTAATTCCATAATCTTTTTCTTTAAGTCCTCTATCCCCCTATTTAACTTTGCACTTACCTCGATAAAGGGAAGTTTATTATCTTCCAGGTAATTACGGGCAAGTTCTCTTTTAAGTTCACATTTATTGATAACAAAAATAAAGGGAATTTTTTTATCTTTAAACGCGCTAACTAGCTCCTGCTCAAACTTGTTTACCTTTGTGTCAGGCTCAACTACAATAATTCCGACATCTGTTTTACGAAGTATTTTCTGTGTGCGCCTGACTCTTTCTTCGCCCAAAAGCCCTTCGTCATCAATACCGGCAGTATCTATAAGCACGCATGGGCCGATAGGAAGAATCTCCATGGTCTTATAGACGGGGTCGGTAGTCGTACCTGCCACACTTGAGACAATTGCAACATCCTGGCCTGTTATTGCGTTAATCAGGCTGGACTTGCCGGTGTTGCGCTTTCCGAATATACCTATATGCAATCTATTGCTAACAGGGGTGCTATACACTCTTTTCCTCCTTATCCATTAATAATGAATCGCCTCTGCTGTAATCTATAAACCTATTAAGGCTATTTGCCATATTATCCATACAGAAATTACACGCGCCCACAGGCTCATCAACGCACCTCTTCCCCGGATATATCTCATATAGCTTACGGAAAGGCTGCGGTGTAAAATTAGGCATTAGTACATTTGCCCCGCACCTTAAGCCGTCCAAACGATAATCTTTATCCAGGCTCCCTAAAGCAGTAGTTGCGGGTATATGAGCGCTTTTTGTAACAATACGCGTCAGCGCTATTGTCTTTAAAACAAGGGGTGCCTCCCCTTTTTTCTGCCCCTTAAACCTCGAGTCAATATGCGGTATAAAAGGCCCGATACCGATCATATCAAGCTTTCTCTCATTAAAGAAAATAATGTCTTGTGCTATCATCTCCAATGTCTGGCTTGGCAACCCGATGATATTTCCGGAACCAACCTGAAATTTAAGCTTTCTTAAATCATCCAAACATCTTAATCTATTACTAAAACTCATATTCTCATGTATTGCATTATAAAGACTCTCGTTAGAAGTCTCAACTTTCAGAAGATACCTGTCAGCTCCTGCCTCTCTAAGAATCCGGTAATCCTCAAAGCTTCTCTCGCCTATCGATAAAGTAACCGCTATATCAAAGCCGGCCTTTATCGCTTTTATTATGTCTTTGAGCCACAAAACATCTATTCCGGGGTCATCGCCTGACTGTAAAACTACGGTTTTTATATTCTTCTCTGCCAGGAATTTTACGCTATCTAATATTTCATCTTTATTCATTCGATAGCGCTTTATCTTCAAATTACTCTTATTTAATCCGCAATAAAAACACTCTCTTGCGCAGAAACTTGAAAACTCGATAATACCGCGCAGCAATATTCCCTCTCCGCAGAAATTGCCTCTTATTTCATCGGCAAATACAAAGAGCTCATGCAACTCTTTCTTCCCGCTTATTGATAAAACCTTGGCTAGCTCTGATACCTTTGGAGTTTTATCCTCATAAATCCTGATTAAAAGTTTCTTAAAATCAGACATATTCATCCCTTATTCCGGAATCGACATGGCTAAAAAAAACCTTTAGCTTTTCCTTATCTGCCTTATCAAGTTCCTTAAAATAACGCTTAATCATCCGGTACCCTTCTTTTTTCACCTTGCCCGAGGCAAAATCATCAAGATATTCCTTAAGGGTAACTAAAGCATTCATGCTGCATTTCCCCTTAATAGTTCCGGGCTTAGCAAGACACATAAAAGCCTCCCCGGTCCTTTTCTTACGATAGCACGCAGCGCAGAAACTGGGTATATAGTCATGGCTGATAAGAGTATCTACAATTTCATCCAGGCTGCGGTGGTCATTTAAAGAAAACTGCCCGGTAGAATTTTCTTTTTTAGAACCGCAATATCCTCCGGGCGCAGTGCGTGAAGCAGCGCTGATCTGCGAGACTCCCAGGCCTAAAAGCAGATCGCGCAACCGGGGGCTTTCGCGCGTAGAAAGAATTATGCCGGTATACGGCACGGATAGCCTTAAAACCGCAACGACTTTTTTGAATTCCTCATCCGATAATTTATAAGGTGGATTAGCGGAAAGGTCTGCCCCTTCTGCAGGCTCTATACGCGGAACAGAGATAGTATGCGGCCCGACATTAAACTTATTCTCCATATGCTCTACATGCGAAAGCAGCCCTAAAACTTCAAACCTGTAATCATACAATCCGAAAAGAGCTCCTATTCCTATATCATCTATCCCCGCAGAAAAAGCGCGGTCAATTGCGTCTATTCTATTATCAGGATCGCTCTTAGGCCCTTTTGGATGCATACGCAGATAAGTATCCTGATGGTAAGTTTCCTGAAAAAGCTGGTATGTTCCGATTCCGGATTTCTTAAGCTTTTTAAAATCCCGCGCGCTTAAAGGAGCGCAATTAACATTCACCCTTTTAATTTTGTTTTTGTCTGCCTGCGCGCTATAAATAGCTTTCACTGCCCCGACGTAATAATCAATATTTGACATTCCAAAAGGGGCAGCCTCTCCGCAGACCATAAGTATCCTCTTCTGGCCTTGTTTTAGAAGCAACTCTGTCTGCGCAACAATCTCCGGAAAAGTTAACGCGCACCTTTTAACCGATACATTATCAGATTTAAAAGCACAATATAGACAGCTATTCGCGCAAAAATTGCTTATATAAAGAGGCGCGAAAAGGACAACTCTCCTGCCGTAAATTTTATCCTTAACAAAGCTAGCGGCCTCAAAAATCCTTGAAATATAAGCAGAGTTCTCAACATTAATCAACGCCGCGGATTCCTTAAGGCTAAGCCTCTTTAAGGACTTAGCCTTTTTAAGTACAGTATCCAGTTCAGCGGAATTAAACTTCTTTGTGCTCGATAATAAATTATTTATTTTTCTTTCGCTTATATATTTCATATATACTTATTCGCACTTGCATAGTCCGGATTTAACTTCTACTCCGGAAATCTTTCCCAGCTTACCGGTTAAAGCTCCAAGTTCATCCGTAGATGAATTTACTATCAAAACTATTACGCTAAGATCTTTTTTTACATGCGGTATCCCCATCCTGCCGAATATTAACTCTCCGAACTCAGTCAGTATGCTGTTTACAACCGGAGCTGCTTTCTTCCTGTTATGAATAATCACCCCTACAAAACCTAAACGCCTTTCCATGCTCCCTCCTTTTAAATAAAAAATCCCAACCTAAACTGCCTTTTCCTGCAGAAAGATTGGGATTGATATTACTCCCTTGGGATCAGTGTTATACCTTACCGCAGGAAATTAATGTATTCTAGAAACTATCTTTTCAGACTTCTCGCTCAAGGGTTTCCCTAGAAATTCCTTATAAAGCCTCTTTACGTAAGGATTCTGATGGCTGCAGCGCACTTCCTTCTGGTCGTCATCCTGATAAATCGCCTGGGCCCTCTTAATCCTTAGTTCATCCGTAACCATATACGGCTGACCGCCTCCGCCTACGCAACCGCCGGGGCAGGCCATAACCTCAATAAAGTGATAAGGCATCTCTTTATTATTAAGCTTTGCATCGCGCACTTTATTTAAAATATATTCCACGTTACCTAACCCATGGGCAACGGCTATTCTTAATTTCTTTCCGTCGATTTCAATCTCGGTCTCTTTTACTCCTTTTATGCCGCGTACGTTCTGAAATTCGACATTTTTTAATTCCCTGCCCGTTACAAAATAATGCGCTGTCCTTAAGGCTGCCTCCATTACGCCGCCGGTTGAACCGAAAATTACTCCGGCCCCCGCATATTCACCCAGAATACTATCGCACTCTTCATCGGGAAGGCTCTCAAAATCTATACCTGCCTGCTTAATCATTCTTACTAACTCTCTAGTGCACAAAACAGCATCAATATCCTGCTGGCCTGAAGCAAACATCTCTTCATCCCTGGTTATCTCATACTTTTTGGAAGTACAGGGCATAATCGAAGTCATAAAGATTTTTGCAGGGTCAATCTTATTCTTTTGAGCATAATAAGTTTTTGACAGAACACCTAGTATTTCATGGGGAGACTTGCAGGAGGAAAAATGATCTATCATATCCGTGTAAAATTTCTCCATGAAATCAACCCAAGAAGGACAGCAGCTGGTAATCAGAGGAAGAGGCCTTGTGCCTTTAAGTAACCTTTGTTCAAACTCACTGGCTTCTTCCATAATGGTAACATCCGCCCCGAAAGAAGTATCAAAAACCGCGTGAAATCCTAAACGCCTCAATAAAGCATAAAGCTTCTTAGTAAAGTTCTTTCCAACATACCCAAAAGCCTCACCGATGGAAACCCTTACTGCCGGAGCAATCTGTACTACGCAATATTTATCCGGGTCCTGTAATGCCTTCCAGACCTGCGCAGTATGATCCTGTTCTACAAATGCTCCCGTAGGGCAATGCGCCGAGCACTGTCCGCATTTAACGCAGGGAGAGTCAGAAAGCTGTATATCACCTGCCGGAGAAATACGCGTATGCATACCTCTCTCCAGGAAGGATAACGCCCAAACATCCTGCGCCTCCTGGCATACATGCACGCACCTGCCGCAGAGAATACATTTTTTAGGATCTAAATCAACTGCCTTAGTGGATTTATCTATGGGAAGGTCCCTTAAAGACTGCGGAAACGACTCTTCCTTGATTCCAAAATCAGCGGTTAACTTCTGTAATTCGCACTCGTTATTCCTGGCGCACTTAAGGCAGTCATTAGGATGATTTGATAATATTAGCTCAATAACCGTCCTTCTTATCTCGACAATTTCAGGGTCATGAGTGGTTATATCCATTCCATCTTCAAGTGGCGTACAGCAGGAACGCAACATTTTACTGGAACCCTTATTCTTGACGATACAAATACCGCAGGCAGCAGAAGCCGGAAGGTCAGGATGTTTACAGAGGGTAGGGATCTTTATCTGAACCCTTTTTGCCGCTTCGAGGATAGTCGTACCCTCTTCAACCCTTAACATAATGCCGTTAATCTTTGCGTTAACTACTTTTGCCATAGTTATTTCTTAAGTATCGCCTTAAATTTGCAGACATCAAAACATCTGCCGCACTTTGTGCATTTTTCCTGAATTACCGTATATCCCTTTTCTTTATCTCCGACAATAGCGTTTACCGGGCAGTTCGTAAAACACAGACCGCAGCGCTTGCACTTTTCTTCGATTATACTGTAGGTTACCAGATGGCTGCATTTTC
>CAZSQC010000052.1:0-5879 GCA_964608955.1 uncultured Planctomycetales bacterium
TTCTTCATTTTGATGCACACGATCCGATGCTTCAAATCTTGCGTCCATTTTTCCTCTTAATTCAAGCTTACAAAAATTATTCCCACAACGATTAAACCTGTGCCTAGCCAACGCAAAGAACTAAACCTCTCTTTTAAGATAAACCTTGATGCCAGGGCAATAAATATATAATGCATGCTATCCGCTGAGAATGCGAAACTTAAGTCTGCCCTGGATAAAACAATGAGCCATATACATAGGGATATGATACTAAAAACAAAACTAAGCCATACGCGCGGGATTAAGACGAGCCTAAACACAAACTTTATAATATGGAACAGATTCCCGGAAGGAGAAGAGAGTGAATTTACTGCGGATTTTAAAAAAAGCTGGTTTATGGTATCGCAGGCGCTGGTTAAAGAAATCAGGAATAAAGTTAAGAAAATACCTTCTTTCATATTAAAGGGGTTTCTTTCTCCCTTGCACTTAAGGAAACAAAAAATACTCCTGCCAGTATAAAAAATACTCCCAACCATCTCAATAAGCTGACGTTTTCTCCCAGGAAGATCGCCGAAGCCAGCGGTATTAATATATAACTAAAGCTGGCAACCGGGACAGCTACGCTTAAATCTGTTTTTGACAATACGGTAGACCATATTATAAAAGTAAATAAAACCGAAATAAGCCCCATCCATAAAAATGGAGAAGAAAAAACACCCGCAAGGAACACCGGCACCTGCGAAAAGGAATTAATTTCTATGCCAGACTGGGTAAGCGCCCCCTTCTTAAAGCAAAAATGGGTCAAGGTCTCCAGCCCGTCAGAAAAAATAAGAAGCATGAGTATTTTTAGGGTTAGCTTCTTGTTATTCATAACTTATTACTCCTGATATCTTCATCGTAATTGTCGGGTTTTAGAATAAGAGAGGAAAACTTCAAAAGCCCATTAACAAAACTATTGGCATGCCTGAAATAAGCATACAGCGGCACAAGCTTGCTGCCAAGCCTTATCTTAGCGCGATAATCTGTCTGTCCGCTCTGACAATAACGCATGGAGCTTTTTATACACCAGTTTATATTATGAACCCAGCTTAAGAAATACAAATTATAGCGACTGGAGATATCATAATCGAAACCGATGAACTTATCAATGAATAAATCACCGTAAACAAAACAAAGGTTAAAAGCACCCAGTCTGCCATTAACATAATAAAGGAATGTTTTCAAGAAAGGTTGCATATTCCTACTGGCACTCGTAAAGAATCTCTCCGTAAGCTTCTCAAACTTTGTGCCTCCCTGCCTATAAGTATTAGCGTAAAGTTCATATATCCTATCCGAAACTTCTTCCAACCGAGTCAACTCCTTAATCTCTACCTCGCCCATATTACCAATTTCCCTTAACTTACGGCGCAGGCTTTTTCTTGTCGCACTACCTAAGCTGTTTAAATATTCATCAAAGGAACTGAAATTAATTTCATTTACTGCCGAGGGAAAGCTTTGTACTTTAAAAAAGCCGCTTTTTTTCAATAAATCCAGAGGGAGCTCTAGTTTTTCTTTAAAATCTTTAAACACAACCAGTTTACAATTGCACTCCCTGGAGAATTTTCTAAGCGCATCCGTAAGCTTAAGCAATGCTTCGTTCTTACTAAAACCATCAATATCCGAGAGGCCTATAACACCGTTTTCCCCAAAAGGAGAACCGCAAAACAAAGACCTGATGATAAGAAAACGCGGAAAGAAACGGCGTACAAAAAGAATAAGAGATTTCAGTTTACCTTCCACTGCGATATCAAGATTAAAATCTGCTGTAAAAAGAGGAGCGATTAAAAACGGCTCTTCTTTAACGCATAGAATAAGGTAATAAAAAGAGAACTCTTCCAGACTTGAACTCTCTAGCGTTTTATAAAATTCATAGCCTTCCGGAATCACACCAAAGACCTTATCCCAGTCTTTCTTATCAATCTTACTTATAGAATCAACTATTTTAAATTCCATACTACCTCTTTCTTTAAAACAAGAACCTTGAAATCCCGATTATTTTAGCATAGAATGAATAAAAAATACTTAATAAAATGAGCCTAACCAGGGAAATACCCCCAACCGCAGGGCTGCCTATTTTAACAAAAGAAGTTGCGCAGCTTATATTTAAAAAACCGGCGCCTTATCTATTAGAAGAGTCACTTCAGGAATACTTAGGGGCTATTCATATCCGCATAACCTATTCCGGGACGGCTGCGTTATATATAATCCTAGAATCCTTAAAAGAAATCTCCAATAAGAAAACAGTCGTTATCCCCTCTTTCATCTGCCCTCTTGTGCCCCTGGCGATATTAAGGGCAGGGCTTAAGCCAGCCGTATGCGACATATCACCGAAGGGCTTTGATTTCCAGAGAGAAAAACTGGAGAAAATAACACGAGAAAATAACGACGTACTTGCGGTCATCCCAACCCATCTTGCCGGCATACCGATTGATATTAAATCTTACGCTGCGGATTGCAAGAATAAGGGAATTTTAATTATCGAAGACTGCGCGCAATCCTTGGGCTCAAAAAACAAAGGAATTTTCACAGGCACAACCGCAGACTTTTCGTTTTATAGCTTCTGCCGAGGGAAAGGAATAACCACCTACGAAGGCGGAGCAATTGCCTGCAAAAGTGAATTTAAAGACTTAATCGACAAGAATTTAAACCGGATATCAAAAGAAGATCGGCTATCCGAAACTTTAAAATTAGTTGAACTGCTGGGTTATTGGATTTTCTATCGGCCTGCATTATTCTGGTTTGTCTTTAGGCTACCGCAGCTATTTTGGGAGATACAGGGGAAAACTGAACGAGCTAATATTGAGTATTTTACTTCTGATTTTCCCGTGCATAAAGTATCAGAGAAAAGAAAATATATAGGTGCTTTGCAGCTTAAAAGGCTGGAGCAAGAAATAGACAAACAAAGAGAAAAGACATTTTATTATTTAGATGGGCTTAAAGGATTAAAAGATTTAAACGTCATATCAGAGGGTGAAAATCACCGTTCAAATTACCCTTTCCTTACCATCTTGTTCCAAGAGAGCAGAAAACGCGATAAAATCCTGCAAAAGTTGAATAATTCGGGGCTAGGTGTCTCAAGGATTTATCTTAATGCCATAACAGATTACAGATATTTAAAAGAGATTTATTCCCCCGGTTCCTGTCCTAATGCAAGCAGTATCGCCAAAAGGCATATCACCTTAAGTACAAGTACTTTTATTAAAAAAGCTGACCAGGATTACATAATAAAGACCATAAAAGAAACGTAATGATAATCTTATCTTTCAAAGAAGACTACCGTCAAATAGAAGAAATCCCGGATTCCGGATTCTTTATGAACGCAAATTCACCTAATCTTTGCTTTCTCATTCACGGCCTTACCGGAACCGCAAGGGAAATGGCCTCTATCGCCAAACGACTTAATACTGCCCGTTTCTCGGTAACAGCACCTATGATGCCTAGACACAACCGCTCTTTGTCAGAACTAAAAAGAGCAAGCTGGGAAGAGCTTTACGCCGGGATTAAAAACGAGTTCCTAAAATATGCTGCGGATTACGACAATATATTTCTCGGAGGACTCTCATTCGGAGCACTGCTATGCCTGCTTCTGGCTTATGAATTCCCTAACAAAGTACGCGCGATAACCTGCTACTCTCCCACCCTCTTTTTCGACGGATGGAATACTCCAAAGCTTAAGTTTCTGCTTCCTTTAATTTGTAAAACCCCTCTTAAATATTACCTTTACCTGAAAGAGGAATCTCCCTATGGAATAAAAAACGAAAGGTTAAGAGCGAAAATAGAAGGGTTCTACTCCCAGGCAGACCTCTTTGATTATTCTAAGGTACATCTTTACGGATATCCGGTAATCCCGGTATCAAACATGCACCAAAACCTACGGCTTACCAGTTATATATCAAAGATACTGCCTGCAATAAAGACTCCGATACAATTAATCCAAGCAAAGGAAGATGACATAACCAGCCCCGAGAATTCATATTTTATATACAATCGGATCGGATCGAAAGATAAGAAAGTATTACTACTTGAGGATTCTTATCATATCATTATTGCGGATCAAGAAAGAGAAAGGGTTGCGCAGGAAACAATCGATTTCTTTCTGCAGAATGCAGGCCCGGTCAACCAGCCAAAACAGAAAGAATCCTAATATTGGTATTCTCGTTTATTGCCAGAATCTCCTCCTCCGGAGTATTACTGGCTTTTACAACTTTCGGATGGTCAAGCCCGGAAACCCAGGCCTTAAAAAAGCTTCCCCGGGGACAAGCCGAATACTCACCGGTTATATCCACACCTATCAGATTTGTTTTATCTCGTATTAAACTCAACATCATCAAAAGCTCATCCAGCGTAAACAGGCCCTCTTCCCAGTTGGTCAAGGCATATTCGTTTCTTAGGCAGTCTTTATCTATGGACACATAAACATTTTTAGTAGGCAGCTTCTCTATTATTCCCGATAGAAAATCATTTAAATTACAGCCTTGAATATTCTTCCAGAATATTTTACTCATTAGCAGCGTTCTCTCAGCCCTAATTGAACGGTTCAGCGGTACTTGCCTTAAAAAAACACGGGAATCTTTAAGCGCGTAAGGATAGATTTCAACTCTATTGTCCCTTAAAGAATTAAAATTTGCGGTCTGAATCAAAGGAAACGACAAGTCGTTCGAAGAAGGACCCAATAAAACCGTCTTTAAAATAAAAGGATTTCTTAGCGCCCGGGTAACCCACGAACCGCAACCGATAAAAGGAGGCAATATGTCCCAGTCCGGATGAAAATCAAAAACAATAAGAGATACCGGTTCTTTGAAATCATCAAGGATTATTGAAGAAAGGTGATGGAAATCCCCTGAGCCGATTAAATTAATATAGCGGCCGCTTGCATTTTTAACGCGCTCTTTAACTGACGCAGCGATTTTCCTGCTCATCCAGAGCCTGGCAGAGGAAGAAAAATCACGCAGGCTTATAATCTCAGGATTATACTTTGCAAGGAGATATTTTTGCTTTGTGAGGCTACCGTCAAAATCCAGTATGCGGATATTCATGAAAAGAAGGTCTTATAAATCAACCCTTCCTGATGGCCTTGGAAAGTGCTTCCTCGAAGAGGTCACAGCCTAGATCCATTTCAGGCTGGGTTATATAGAAAGACGGTGCCATAGTAAAAACGTTCTTGTAATACCCGCCTACATCGAGAATAAGCCCGCGCCTCTTGCCCCCTGCCGTCAACTTTCCGCTTAAACCGATATTAACTATCCTGTCGGTCAGTTCGCGGTCAGGCGTGTATCCGTCTTTCTGGCACATTTCAACTCTTATCGCAAGCCCTAAACCATCTACATCTCCAATTTGTGGGTATTTCTTCTGGAGCTTCCTAAAGCGGTTTTTTAAATACTGTCCTTTCCTGGGGACTTCCTCCTTAAAATTCGAATCTTCAATCAGTTTCATGACTTCAAGCCCTACTGAAGTACCCAAAGGATTCGAAGAGAATGTAGAATGCGTTGACCCGGGAGGAAAGACATCCGGAGAGATAAGATTTTCTTTTGCCCAAATACCTGATATAGGATTTAATCCGTTAGTTAACGCCTTCCCAAAGACGATGATATCCGGAGTAATATTAAAGTGTTCGATAGCCCAGAACTTACCGGTCCTAAAGAAACCCATCTGTATCTCATCGTCAACAAAAAGAATACCATAACGGTCCAGTATTCCCTTTAACCCCGAGAAATAATCCTGCGGAGGCACAACATAACCACCTGTTCCCTGTACGGCTTCGGCATAAAAAGCCGCGAACTCGCATTTCTTAGTTTTGTTATTAACCACTGAATGGTATTCTGTTTCAAATAGGCGCTCAAACTGTTTAAGGCAGTAAAAAT
>CAZSQC010000053.1:0-5833 GCA_964608955.1 uncultured Planctomycetales bacterium
CTGGATGTAACTGGGTCAGCTTATTTAAGGGAATTCTGCCTCTGGATAACTTAATAGATTCCTTTGAGGCTTCTTTGATATACCCATAATCTGAGCTTGCGCAACTGGCAAGATTAAAGAGTAAGGCTTTAATATTCCTATTGTATTTTTTCTCAAGCAACGGAAGAAGTTCGTTTCGTACTTTATTTCTTAAGTAAATATTTTTAGAATTACTCTTATCAGTACAAAAGCTTTCTTTTCTCTCCTTAAGAAATTCTTCTATTTGTCGTCTTGTAAGGTTGAGTAAAGGGCGTATTATCTTAATTTTACCCATTCTCCTTACAAATGAGATTCCCGCTAATCCGTAAAGACCGGTTCCTCTCAATATGCGCATCAAGACAGTTTCTGCCTGATCATCCAGATGGTGGGCTAATGCTATTTTTTCAGCTTTTATCAGCTTAGCTGTCTTAAAAAGAAAATCTAACCTGTAGTTTCTCGCTGTTTCTTCGAGGCAGAGTTTTGATTTTTTTCTTCCGATATTAATTTTGCTTACGGTAAAGGGAATATTAAGGCGCCGGCAGAGCCTTTTTACAAAATTCGCATCCCGGATAGAATCTTTTCTGAGCATATGGTCCAAATGTGCAACATGCAGAGTAAGATTAAACTTTTCTTTTAAGTTATTTAGAATAAGAAGTAAGGCTACGGAATCCGCTCCTCCGGATACGGCGATAAGGACTTTATCGTTATATTTTAATAGCCCTTCTCTTTTACAGGTATTATGTACTAAACTTACAATATCCATCTTAAAAATATATTAACATAATATTTTCATTTTTCAATTGCCTATTTAATAAGACTTGACTTTTAGGACCAGAAATAGTAAATTATTGAGAATGGAGAACGTTTCAATTACAAAAAGGGAGAGAAAAACAGTTCTGGAGAACTTTCTCTCCCTTTCGACTCTGCAAAGCATTAATTATATCCTTCCTGTTTTAGTTCTTCCCTATTTAATCCGGATAATCGGAGCGGAAAAGTTCGGACTAATTGCTTTTGCGCAGGCCCTTACACAGTATCTAATAATTTTTACTGATTATGGTTTTAACTTATCCGCTACCAGAAAGATATCCTTATGCCGTTCGGATAAGGCAAAAGTTAACAGCGTGTTTTCCAACGTGATGGCAGTAAAAATAACGCTTACCATATTAAGCCTGCTTGTTATTATTTTACTGGTCAGTATGGTCGAAAAATTTAATAAAGATTGGCTTGTTTATATTTTGAGTTTTGGGGCCGTAATAGGCAATGCCTTGTTCCCTGCCTGGTTTTTTCAGGGCGAGGAGAAAATGAAATTTATTTCTATAATCAATATTATTGCCGGAATGCTTTATGCTATTGCCATTTTTATCTTTATAAGAAAGCCGGCGGATTATATATTTGTTCCGGCATTAAACTCGTTATTTTTTATTTCTACCGGATTAGCCGGGCTTTGTACCGCTTTTAAGAAATTTAAGCTCAAATTCGCGATAAAAGGGTTTTCCTGTATTAAAGATGAGTTGATTTCCGGCTGGAGTATTTTTGTCTCGGTAGTTTCGGTAAACGCTTATACTACGACAAGAATTTTTGCTGTCGGGCTTCTAACAAATAACGTTCTAACGGGTTATTATGCTATAGCGGAAAGGATAGCGAATGCTTTTCAAACATTCCCTTTAGAGTCTTTTTCTCAGGCTATCTTCCCAAGATTAAGCAGTATCTTTGCCCGGAATAAAAAGCGTTCATTTAAATTAATGAATAAATTGCAGGATTCTGTAACGTTTATTTTTATACTGGTAATTCCTTTGGCTATCTTAAGTTCTCCTTTAATAGTCAGGGCTATTTGCGGGCAGAAATTTCCGGAAGTTATATCTGCTTTAAGGATCTTGCTTATCGGAGTGTTTTTTGTAGCGATAAATGTTTTTAGGGTCCAGTTTCTCTTAGTCTGCGGGAAAACCCAAGCTTATTCAAAAGTCCACATTAAGGCTGCTCTGATAGGCCTACCTCTTATTTTCGCCTCTATCCTTTATTTCTCTTATCTGGGAGCTGCAATTTCAACTGTATTAATTGAAGCCGGAGTGCTTATCGCTACCTTAAAGTTGCTTAGAAGTTACGAGGATGTTCTGTAATTTTTAGGAATTGGTGGCGGCGACTGGATTTAAACCAGTGACAAATCGGGTATGAGCCGACTACTCTATCAGGCTGAGTTACGCCGCCAAGGTCGTGATATTATATAGTATTATACTGCAACGTGCAACTTAATTTGTCGTGGTTACTTAAAAAATCTTCTTATGAAGAGAATATAGCCGATTACTGCGGCATTCATACAGGCGATTACGACTATGCCCGCTGCGATATCCTTAACTAACCTTATTTTAGTATGGTATTTTTCGGTAATTGCATCCATCATTAATTCAACGGAGGTGTTAAAGATCTCTGCCATGAAAACCAGAGTTACTGCTATGCACAATGCAATCAGTTCAATGCCCTTAAGGTTAAGATAAAAACCTAAAAGCAGCGCCGCAATTCCCATTAACAGCATAATCCTCATATTGCGATGATATAGGAATAAATAAACTATTCCCCTAAGCGCTACCTTAAAGCTGGATAGAAAACCTTCAAACCTAAAAATGTCCCTTAATATTCTCTTATTAGCCATGTTAATTTATTTACGTGCCTCTAGAAACTTATCGCAGTAAATCTGCTTGTTTAATATTATTTCCGATGTTAGCGTTGAGTTTAAGAGCTCTTTATCCAACGGATCAAGTATGGCGCAATCTAAGCCGTAAGACAATGCCATCGTCAGGAATGTGCGGTTTATAAGGGGCCTGTTGGAAGAGCCTTGCGAGACATTACTTAGCCCGATTATTGTTTTTGGGGACGGCTCGGATATTAATTTAAAATCCCTTATCGATTCCAAGATGTCTATTTGCTGTGACTGCGCTACGTTTACCGGCATCGCTATGGGGTCTAGTAAAAGCGAATCAGGCGAAAAACCGTTCTCTAGGCAATATGAAACAATGAAAGCCGCTAATTCCATTCGCTGGTCTTTGTTTTGAGGTATGCCTTTTGAGCTAATGGTAAGCCCTATCAGTTTTGCTTTGTATTCTTTTGCTAACGGGACAAGTACCTTTAACTTTTCTTCATCCGCAGTAGTAGAATTTATAATTGCCTGCCCTTTTATTTTCTTTAACGCGCTTTGTATTACCTGTGTTTTGCTTGAATCTATGCAGATAGTCTTATCGGTAACCTCTTGGATTGTTTCAACTAGCCATTCTGTATCGGAAACAGGTTCTTTGGAGGCCGGGCCGCAATTCACATCGAGAGCATCAGCGCCCGCTCTTACCTGCTCTAGTGCGCATTTTTGTATTACAGATTTTTCTTTATTTTTTATCGCTTTCCCGATCATGCCGTACATTCCGTTAATAAGTTCTCCGACAATATACATAAAGACCTCTTTTTTAAGGTTAAAGAGAATTAAATATTTTTTCGATATACCCGTTAACTCTGTTAGCGGCTTCCGGATGGCGCATTACCAGCAGGTTAGCTCCGGAGTGTATTAGAGCTACGGCAGTAATAGCCTCCCAAAGTATCGCTTGATTGAAATCTTCTGTTTTTGCTTCCTTGGCCTTGGAAACTTCCTGGCCGACAAAACATATAAAAGGGCTTGCCAAGGTTTTATCTCCCGAAAGAGCGGCTAACCTGGCGCGTTCCATTATTGAATAAGCATATTCCAACCCGTAGCCTAATGCCCCGATTGTCGGATTTATAACTATCCTCTGTAACGGAAAACCTTCGTCGGCAATAAGGATATTGAGCTGCTTGGCGATATTTACATCTATAGGGGATTCAGCTATTAAGCTGTGCGTGGTAGAAGATAAAGCTGCGGCAAGGTCTTTGTAATTATCCTGCACTGCGCTGCCTATAAGCAGTCTTTCATTTTCTAATGCTTTAGCGCAACCCGGCAGTATCTTCCTGTCTTTTTCTTCATCCTGGCATCCTAAGATTATCATGGGGATTTTAAATTGCTGGAAGATTTCTTTCGCCAGCTTAATTTCTTGTTCAGGGCTTTTGTCGCCGAAATCCGGATGCCCTCCCTGCAACTTCAGACATAAAAGCTTAGCATTGTAATCTTTTATGCACTTCTCTGCCCAGGCAAAAGGATCGTCCAAAGCGCTGCCGAATTCCTTCAAGATGGCTTGCGGCCATTCTTTAGGGTAAATATCCCAGATTTCAAAAGCAACCTGCGGCCTGTTTGGAAGAGGGCCTTCTTTAAACAAGCACGGAAGCGACTTTTCCCCTCCTATTTTTAAGGCCAAAGATGAGCTTCCCCCTTCTTCTTTTGTCGCCCCAATGGTTATGGTATTTATTTCACCGCTATAATTTTCTTTTAACGTCTGTATAGGCATGTTATCTCCATTTAATTACTTAGACTCGGAAATTTTGACAAATCAGTATGCGGAAAGAACAAAGCCGACACATACTCATCCATATAACTGCTATCCGTAGAAAGTTCAAAGTAAGTTATTTTATTCGAAATATCTTTGGCCTCATTAAAGGCATCTGTTGATAGTAATATCTGTCTTGCCCCTTTTAAAGAGCTGTTTCCTATAAAAACATATCTTGAACGCTCCGTGTCAGGCAATAAACCTATTTTTATCGCATTTTCTATATCTAACGAAAGCCCAAATCCTCCTGCTATAAAAATCTTTCCTATCTTTGTGATATTAGTTTCTGTATGTTTCAAGAGGGCAGCTACTGCAGAATATATGGCAGCTTTTGCCCTTTTCAGATTGTCTATATCCGCTTCCGTTATAACTATGTCGGAATTTATATCCGCCTCTTCTTTGGGCACAACCACAAACTCTTTCCCTAAATCAGTAACACGGATGCGGCTGCAGTTAACTTTATTTATTTTTCCGTTCCTGTCCATTAGTCCTCTATCAAGCATTTGCGAAATCAGGCTTATAAATCCCGAACCACAAATTCCCTTTGGTTTTACTCCGGAAATTGTCCGGAAACTAACAGAATAGTCCTCTGATATGCAGACGCTTTCTATTGCTCCGCTTAAAGCACGCATTCCGCAGCTTACTCCGCTTCCTTCAAATGCCGGGCCGGCAGAGGCAGCGCAGGTTATGATAAAATCTTTGCAGCCAAGAGCAATCTCTCCGTTTGTGCCTATATCAATGAGAAGGCTAAGTTCCTCCTGCGCATAGAGCCTGCTTGAAAGCACTCCGCAGGTGATATCTCCTCCTACATATGACGAAACTCCGGGCACACAGTATAAAAAAGAATTCGGGTTAACAATAAGCTTTATCTGGTAAGTTTTTATATGAGGAAAAGAATTGGCACATGGGATATAAGGGCTTTGCCTTATATATGCCGGGTTTACTCCGAGCAACAAATGCATCATTGTGGTATTCCCCGCGCATACAATACAGGAGATCTGGTTTAGGTTTATATTGTTTTCATTCGCCATATCAGAAATAATGACATTCATTGTTTCGATAATTGATTCCTGAAGTTCTTTGAGCCCGTCTTTTTTTCCGGCATGAATGATGCGAGTTATTATATCTGGCCCGAATAAAGCCTGATTATTAGGGGAAGTTGTTGAGCTTAAAACCTCAAAGCTGTTTAAATCCAGTAGCTCAGCGCCAACATTGGTAGTCCCGATATCGAAAGCAATGCCGTAATTACCAATAAGCGAGTTTTCTGCCTCAAGCGCCATTATTTCCGTTAAGCCGAATATTTCTGCGATAGTAACGGTTATCTCCCAATCCGAGGAACGTAAGAGCTGGCTTAAATTTCTTAACAAGGAAGGTTCAAT
>CAZSQC010000054.1:0-1857 GCA_964608955.1 uncultured Planctomycetales bacterium
TAGGAGAAGTATATCGGCCAGAAAAAATAACACTAAAGTAGATACAAAGCTGTCACAATAATATTTAGATAATAATGATATAAAAGCGGCTGCCAAGATAAAACCCAGAAGGTACCCTGCAGTAGGACCTAAGAGATACAAAAACCCCGAACTGGCTCCTGCAAAGACCGGAAGCCCTGCTATACCTAAGAATAAATAGACCAACTGAACAAATAAAGACCACCTCATACCCAGGCAGGCTGCACAAAGAAGGACAAAGAAAGTCTGCAGTGTCAAAGGAACTGGAGTAAACGGCAATGGAATGCGTACAAAAGCGCCCAGAGAAATGCCTATAATAAAGAAAAACACCAAGAAAGACTTCTCCAGCGCCTTATTTAATCCCACATCTTTTCTTAACGCAAGCTCCATACCTTCTCCTTAGTAATATAAAACAAGTTGAAATAATTATACCTTAAAAAATATAAATGTAAACAAAAAAAGAGGGCAGGTGAAATCCTGCCCTCTTTTGTAATACTTTATTTATTCTTTGGCTATCGCCAGAGTGATAACACCGGCTAATATCAAGAATAAACCAATGCAACCTTTAACTATCATAAGAAGAAGTTTCCACCATCTTAAGATCGCCATAGCTCCGAGCCCTAAGAAAACCAGACCCAAGACAACCTTTAAAAGAGTAGAAAACATTTTCTTGCCGTCTGAACAGCAAGCCTTCTCTTCTTTTTTTATCTCCTCTGCCATCTTTACACCTCCTCTTTTTTTAGCTTGGTTGACTCTTCCACCTGCGATGAATCCAGCCCCATTGCGCAGGATACTTGCGTATGTAAAATTCAATTATATCAGTTAATGCCTGGATATTTATTAAAATAGTCTCCTGGCTGCTCTTGCCATCCTTCAAGACTAGTGGTTCTTCAAAAACTATCCTGTGCCGATCATCGTGCCCCCTGACAATAAAACACGGGATAATGGATGCCTTTGTGCGTTGAGCAAATATAACCGGTCCGGTTGCCGTAGCAGCCTGCCTTCCGAAGAAATTAACAAAAACACCGGCAGTGCCGAAATTCTGGTCAATTGGTATAAATACTATTCCGTTATTACGCAGCGTCTCAATTGTCTCATTAACGCAAACATTCCGAGGCTGGCTATAGATAGTTTTTACTTTAAACTTATCCCGTTTGCTTTTAAAAAGCTTTTCCACCCTGCTATCTCTCATCGGACGCATTATGCCGGCAGAATTATAGCCTTCCAAGGCAAGCCTCCCCAGCAAAAGAGGAAAATTCCCGAAATGAGCACTTACCAAAATAACACCGTTTCCTTCTGATAATGCTTTATCGAGCACTTCCCTTTTTTCTAAGTCAACTTTCGCCCTTAACCTTTCGGGTTTATCCATAAGGAACATAAGCTCTACTGCCGATTTAGCCATAATGTCAAAACACTCCCTTACGATAGCATCCAACTCCTTCTTATCCTTATCTTTGCCAAAAGCTATTTTTAGACTATCGAAGGCAATATTCTTTTGCTTATTGGCAAACCTGTAGGCTGCAGAACTTACTACTCTGGCAAAGCCATAGAGAGATTTCTCGGGAATGACTTTTACTATCAAAGAACATATATGTAACCCTAACCAGCCGAGGAAACGGCTGAAGATCTTCCTAATTTTTTTAGAATCCATGATTTGTTTAAAATTATACCAAAAAACTAAAAATTGCACAAGGATAATTATAACTTATAGCCAATATTGCGCAAGAAATTCTTTCTCCAGGAAACATCTGATTCACTTTCTACCCCTTTAGGCTTAGATCCATCAATAACACCTAAAATCCCCCTCCCGTTAACCGTTTCCGCAACAACAACTTCCAC
>CAZSQC010000054.1:1957-3649 GCA_964608955.1 uncultured Planctomycetales bacterium
CAATAACACCTAAAATCCCCCTCCCGTTAACCGTTTCCGCAACAACAACTTCCACCCTATTAGCGGTAGCGCAGTATATATTGCATACTTCCGGAACGCTCTTAATAGCATTAAGCACGTTTATAGGAAATACGTTCTTCAAGAATATAATAAAAACGTGCCCTGCCCCGATCTTCAAACAGTTATCAGCTGCGAGCTTCTTAAACTCCTGGCTGGTCCCCTCTGTCCTTATAAGACACATCCCGCTTGCTTCTGAAAAAGCAAGGCCAAACTCGATACTAGGGCAACTATTAACTAAGGCCTCATAAAGGTCTTCAGCGCTTTTAATAAAATGACTTTGGCCTATAATTACGTTCAATTCATCCGGTTTTACTATTTCAACTGTTTTAAACTCAAGCATAACATCCTCCGTATCGCTTATTTTAAGATTATTTTCCTAAAGCCGGTGGTAAAAACAGGGGAATTTTGTCCTTGACCTTTGCCTATATATACTCTTGCGGCAGTTAATATAAAATCTGGTTGCCCTATTATATCAAGCGGGATCTTTAGTATAACGCCTGTTGCACTAAAATCCATAATCATACCTTCGGGTTTTATAATCTTTTTACCGTTAAAGACCTTAAATCTGTCATGCTTGGTAATAATCCTCACTTTAGGCATAGCAGCAAAAGCTGTGCCGTATTTGTATCCGAATATATAATTCATTGTCGAAAACCTGTAAACAAGATCAGTCGGCTTTTCTATCTTTATTACAAAAAAATCTTTCTCCAGAGAATATGTAACACGGCTTACTCCTTCTGTTTCTTCTACCGGGGCCTCTTCTTTATCCTGCACGGCATTAGGCAAAACCTTAGAAAGAATAAAGAATTTTATTCTGCTCTGCTTTTCATCAATTCCGCCTTTAAGGTTTACTACGGGATAATCACCAAACAACTCATTTAACCGGACAAAAGAAAGAAGATAAAAAGCGCTGGAGGCAGTCTGGCTCCTGTGACAAAGCACTGCTTTATATTTATTGTTTAGTTGCTCCGGATTAAGCCTGAACTTCATCCAGTTTATCTGTGCGCTCTTTAAATCTTCCGGCGGATTAAGCTCTAGCTGCGGATGATAATGCCTGGGCAAAGGCCAGCCCACATGATGAACAAGATAAGGATAAATTTTGGGTTCTTTTATCTTGCCCTTAAGGTCAGCCAAGGCAATCTGAAGAAAAAGATAAAATGTTTTATGGTCAACATTTACATCAGCAGGATGAGAGACAAATATCTTATCGGGACGATAATCTAAAATCACTCTCTTTAAGTCCGCGAGGATATTTTCTCCTACGTAAAGCGCTCCCGGAGAAAAACCGTCAGGGTACGGCACTTTTGAAATTCTTGTCAAAAGGGACTTAAAAGGTTTCTGAAGATCCCAATAATTGTTAAATATGGAAAAGGTTCCGAAATCAGGATAACCTAAGAAACTAAGATCCCCCTCTTTAACGCCAAGAATCTTTACGGCATTAACGGCCTCTTTGCGCCGCAACTTTCCCATGCGGATAAACTCATTTTTCTTGATGGTTATCCTTTTATTATAAACTATAAATGCAAATTCATTATGCTCTCCGTTAGTCAGGAAAGCAATTTTTACCTTGGCTCCGTTTGCCAAAGCTTCCTGTATCACCCCTGCGCAAGCAATAGATTCATCATCTGGATG
>CAZSQC010000054.1:3659-5832 GCA_964608955.1 uncultured Planctomycetales bacterium
CAAAATCAAAACCCTCTCATTCTTATTGAATTTATCGAGCTCGTTCTGAGAAGTAGTAGTTTGCGCAAAAGAGCCGCTGGCTGCCGACAAAAACAAACAGACAATAAAAGACGTATTTAATATAACAGCTAATTTTTTGAGCCTCATATATACCCTTTTAGAGCCATTATATTAGCGTTAATCATACTGTCAATAGCTTTATTTGCCGCCTAAAAAGGCTTGTATCCTAAGGGAATTGTTATATAATGCCCCTTAAGATGAAAACTGTGCCTGAAAATTTCATTAAAATAAGGAAAATTCTCCTTGCGGTCCTGGCTTTAAACTGGCTTGTGGCAATTGCTAAAATTGTATTCGGGCTAATCAGCCGCTCAGCCAGTATGACTGCTGACGGGTTCCATTCGCTTTCAGACGGAGCCTCCAACATAATAGGTGTAGTGGGTATCCACTTGGCCTCGCAGCCAAAAGACAAAGACCACCCTTACGGCCATAAGAAATACGAGACTTTTTTCTCGCTAGGGATCGCTTTTCTCTTATTTCTGGTAGCCATCGGGATTGTCCACGAAAGCTTCTCACGCTTCGCTAATCCGGTAGACATAAAAATAAACCTCTTTACTTTTATTGTAATGTTCATTACTATCGGTATAAATGTTTTTGTAATGCGTTACGAGAAAAAAAGAGGAAAAGAATTAAAAAGCGACATCCTAACTTCGGACTCCATGCATACGCGCGCCGACATCTTTACGTCATTCTCTGTTTTGCTGGCATTTATATCCGTAAAAGCTGGCTATCCCGTACTGGACCCTGTAATTTCCATATTTATATCCTTCTTTATTGCACACTCGGGATACAAAATAATGAAAGAAAGCTCGGATATCCTGTGTGATGCCGCGGCGTTAACAAACGTAAAACCTATCATCGATGCGGCCTTGAAGATAGGGGGCGTAAAATCCTGCCACAAGGTGCGTACCCGCGGAAGGCCGGATGACATATATGTGGATTTGCATGTTGAAGTAGACGGAAGGATAAGCGTGGATGACGCGCATAATATATGTTACGCCATCGAAGAATCAATAAAGAATTCTAATACCGGAGTTACTGACGTCGTTGTGCATATAGAACCCAAGAAATAATCAAGAAACACACCGCAGGCAAGAAATCCCCCAAACGAGAATAAAGTGTTTTCCCTTTCCTTAGCGGAAAGATTTCGCCGGTACTATAGCCGGATACAAAAATTTCCTTGCCTTCTTTTTTTATCGAAGAGAACACCCTTCCCGAAGGAGAAACAAAAGCACTGACTCCTGTATTAGCGCTACGCACAAGATAAACCCTGTTTTCTACCGCCCTTAACACCGAAGCGGCTAAATGCTGAAAAGCCTCCGGGCTATTTCCGAACCAGGCGTCATTAGTTATATTTATCAGAAAGCCGGCTCCCCTGCGCACAAAATTTCTTGAAAGATGCGGGAACACATCTTCAAAACATATTAAAACTCCGAACTTTCCAACAGAATCAAACAAAACATAATCACTGCCCCTGGAAATATCACCTATCGGCGCTATCGCGTCTACAAAACTTAATATGTTCCTTAAAGGGACATATTCTCCGAAGGGCACAAGATGTAATTTGTCATACTTACCTAAAATCTCTCCCTCATCAGATAATAAAATCGCGCTGTTATAATAAAAATTGTTCCTTAAGGTTACGGCTCCGAACAACAGGTTTAAGCCGGATTCTTTCACAAAACTTTGCATTAAACTCAAAAACTCCGAACCCTCCTCTAAAACAACCGGCAGAGCTGCTTCAGGCCACACAATCAGGTCCGGCTTTTGTTTACCCGCTAGGGAAGTAACCTCAAAATACCTGCTCATTATGCTACCACGCTTGGAGCTATCCCATTTCTCTTCCTGCAATATATTCGGTTGAATAACGGATATTTTAACACGCTCTGCATAACCTTCTTGCATTCCGGTATCGAATCTCTCAACCTTATTATAACCGTAAAAGAATACCGCGGATAAAAGGAGGGCTACCAATAATGTAAGCCTTCTTTTTTCTGTTGGGCGAAGGAATCTGACTGAATACAATACAGTATTAACCATAACTATTAAAAAAGATACCCCCCAGACACCCGAGAAATCCGCTATTTGTATAAAAAAAAGATTGAGATATTGGGAA
>CAZSQC010000055.1:0-1654 GCA_964608955.1 uncultured Planctomycetales bacterium
TTTAAAGGGGCTGGATAGCTCTAGGGTTGTGCTGTTTGAAGCGGAGGAATTAAATAAAACACTTAGGATAGTATCCGGGTTGTACGATGCTTTTATCAAGAGGAAGGCCAAAAGGAATATTGTTTTAATTTCAATAGGAGGCGGAATAACGCAAGATGTAAGCGGTTTTTTATCCTCGACGATATTTCGCGGTGTAAGGTGGTTATATATTCCGACTACTCTATTATCCCAGGCCGATAGCTGCATTGGAGGCAAAACATCACTTAACTATAAGAATTATAAGAACTTAATCGGGACGTTCTATCCTCCGGAATATATTTTAATTGATATTAATTTTAACTATACCTTAAGGGAACAGGATTTCTATAACGGGATAGGGGAGATAATAAAATTGCATCTCATGGGTGGGCGAAGATACTTTAAGGAAATATCAAGGTTACTCCCCGGGATTATTGCAAAGCGCAAAGAATATCTTTTAAGGGGAATTCGGAATTCACTGCTTATTAAGAAAGGTTATATTGAAAGCGATGAATTTGATTCAGGCAGGAGGAATCTCCTTAACTACGGACATTGCTTTGGCCATGCCTTAGAAACTGCTTCAGGTTTTAAAGTTCCTCATGGACAGGCGGTAGTAATCGGTATGATGTTGGCAAATATAGTTGGTAGAGCGAGAGGATTGCTTTCTCTTGGTGTAGAGAGAAAACTTTTTAATGATTTGCTTCTGCCGGCTGTATCTGTTGAATTCAGGAGTTTTCTTTATAGAGAGCAAGGCATTATTTCGTCAATGAAAAAAGACAAAAAGCGCATAGGAGAAAAGCTGCCTTTGATTATCATGAGAAATGATTTTAGTTTTGAGAAAAAAATTGATTTGACCGAGGGCGAATCGAAGCTTGCCTTGAGAGAATTAGCTGGTAGGGTGAAATGAAGAATAGCGTAGAAAATAAAAGAAAAGAAGTTTTGAGAAAAACAAAGGATTTTTATTGCTCCGCGGGAAAGAAAGAGTTTGTTCCCGGGTATACGTATATTCCTTATGCCGGCAGGGTTTATAATGAGGAAGAGCTTGTTTCATTGGTCGATGCCTCACTTGATTTCTGGCTTACTCCCGGCCGCTATGCCAAGAAGTTTGAAGAGGGGTTAGCGGATTTTATTGGAGTTAAGCATTGCATTCTGGTTAACTCCGGGTCATCCGCGAATCTTTTGGCTGTAACAGCCCTTACTTCCCCTAAAATAGGGAGCAGAAGGTTGAAGCCGGGGGATGAAGTTATTACGACAGCCTGCGGGTTTCCCACTACGCTTAATCCGATTATACAGAATAACCTTATCCCGGTTTTTATCGACGTAGAGCCAAAAACATATAATATTAAGGCCGACCGGATAGAGCGGGCAATCAGCAGAAGGACAAAAGCAATATTTACGGCACATACCCTGGGTAACCCGGCGAATATTGATAAAATCCGGAAATTAACGAAGAAATATAATTTATGGTGGATTGAGGATAATTGTGATTCATTAGGCGCGAAGTACAGGGGAAAGTATACCGGTTCATTCGGGGACATTTCAACCTGTAGCTTTTACCCTCCGCATCATATTACTCTGCGCGAGGCCGCCGCAGCTTCCACTGCCAGCCCGCTCTTCCGCCGCCTCACTTCACCCC
>CAZSQC010000055.1:1664-5771 GCA_964608955.1 uncultured Planctomycetales bacterium
TGTGTATTCGCATATTGGCTATAATTTAAACGTAACCGATATGCAGGCGGCAATCGGATGCGCGCAGCTTAAGAAGTTGCCGCATTTTATAAAAATGAGAAAAAAGAACTTTTCTTTTCTTTACGGAGTTTTCGAAAAATACCGCACTTATCTTTCGCTTCCGAAAGCAGAAAGGTATTCCGATCCGAGTTGGTTTGGTTTTCCGGTTTTAATTAAAGAAAGCGCACCGTTTAAGAGGCAGGAGATTGTCGGTTACCTTGAGGAGAATAGGATTGCTACTAGGATGCTTTTCGGGGGCAATCTCTTGAGGCAGCCGGCGTACGAAAATATAAGGCACAGGTTATCCGGAGACTTACGTAATACGGACGCAATAATGAATAACCTTTTTTGGATCGGAGTATACCCCGGCCTTACAAAACAGATGCTTTTATTTATAGAAAAAACAATTGATAAATTCTTCAGGGAATTAATATGAAGCTGACAATTTTTATCGCGTGCTTTAACGAAAAGATGACTATTCTTGACGCGGTCAAGCAGGCGCAGGATATTAACATAGATAAGGAGATAATCGTTATAGATAACTGTTCAACGGACGGGACAAAAGAGATTCTTGAGGGGTTAAAGAACGAGAAAGGAATAAGGATTATTTTTCATTCCAGAAACATGGGGGTAGGGTATTCTTTTTGCGAAGCAGTGAGGCTTTCTAGCGGAGATTATTTTTACGGCCCTGGGGCTGATTTAGAGTATAAGATGAATGATGTTTATGGGATGATGAAAAGGATAGAAGCGCATAATCTTGATGCTGTTTTTGGTTCGCGGCTTTTGGAAAGAAAAAGAGTTTCGGTTTACAGGTTGGTCAAAGAAAGGCCGTTCTGGCTGGGAACTATTATTGCTACCAGATTAGTGAATTTCCTATTCCGCAGGCATTTTACGGATATTATCGCCACTAAGTTAATTAAAACGCAAGTTCTAAAGCGATTTGATTTTCAGGCTACTAACCAGGCATTTGAGTTTGAACTGGTTAGTAGGCTATGTAAAAATAAATACAAGATAGAAGAGGTGCCTGTTTGGTATAGGCCACGCAGCAAAAAGGAAGGTAAGACAATTCGGGCTATAGATATGATTCCGGCTGTGCTGGCTATTCTTAGGGTAAGGTTGAAAGGATAGGTATGTTTAAGAATAAAAAAGTTTCTGTAATTTTCCCGGCATATAACGAGGAGAAAAATATTGCCTTGGCGATTAAGGATTTCTTTTCTTCCGGGTTAGTAGATGAAATTATTGTGGTGGATAATAATTCCTCTGATAATACCGCTAAAGAAGTTTTATCTACCAACGCTAAACTGGTTTGCGAAAAACAACAGGGGTATGGTTTTGCTTTGCGCAGGGGATTAAAAGAGGCAAGCGGAGACCTGGTTATTCTTTCCGAGCCGGACGGCACATTCGCGGGAAAAGACGTAATCAAGCTGTTATCTTACGCCGATGATTTCGAATTTGTTCTAGGCACTCGCACGACTAAAGAACTTATTTGGGAAGGCGCGAACATGAGCCATTTCTTAAGGTTCGGAAATATTATAGTGGCTAAACTGTTAGAGTTATTGTTTGATGGCCCATGCCTCTCGGATTGCGGCTGCACAATGAGACTGATCAGTAAAGAGGCATTATCAAAATTTTCGGATAAATTAACCGTAGGGGGCTCTTATTTTCTACCCGAGATGGTGATTCTGGCTTTGCTTAATGGAGTAACCCTTATTGAAATTCCGGTTAACTACAGGAAGAGGATAGGAGTATCAAAGATTACCGGTTCGTTTAAAAAAGCCGTTTCTACCGGATTAAATATGATAAAGATAATATTGTATTACCGGATAACGAGCGAGTTTTTATTTAGAAAGGGTAGGAAATGATAATCTTTGCAGTAAATTTTATTTTGGTTAGCTTAAGCAGCATATTTTTAACAGTATCTTTCAGCCGGAAAAGCGGGATAGCAGATTTTTCACTTGATTATTTTACAGTCTTTTTATCAGAAATTGTTTTAATCACGCTGATTTTAGGAATTTTTGGTGTTCTTTTTACCCCGTACATTATCTTAGCAGAGTTTGCTTTCTTGGTTCTTTCTTTTTACGTATATAAAAAGACTAGAGAGAAGATTATTTTTAGCGGGCCTTCCTTAGGTTTCATTTTCGATAACAGAATTATACTTTTATCAATCGCCGTATTTATCTCTTTCTTTGGGTACAAGTTGTTATTTAATCTGGTTAACCCCACCATGTGTGCCGATAGTATGCAGTATCACTTAAGTTTTCCTGCAACCTGGACCCAAAACGGTAATTTATATAACCCAATGGTAATAATGGGGTCACAACCCACTTCAGCAGAATTAACTGCATTAAGGTATTACCCGATGAATGCGGAGCTATTTTTCTTCTGGCTGATGTTTCCTCTTAAGAATGCGTTCCTGGCAGATATAGGAGAGGCACCTTTTTATCTTATTGGTGTCTTAGCGGTGTATTCAATCTTAAGAAAATTCAAGCTGCAGAAATCTACCGCTTTACTGGCGGGTATGCTCTGGCTTCTTATACCCAACCTTCTAAAACAGATAAGGTTTGGTTCTCAGGTTGATGTGATTTGTGCTGTGCTTTTGCTGCTGGTTTTAAATAACCTTGTCTCCTGGGGAAGAAGAATTAATTTAAAGAATTCATTATTTTTAGGGGTTTCCTTGGGGCTTTTGGCAGGCACGAAGGTATTGAATATTTACTGGTGTATTGGCTTATTACCGTTGTTTTCTTATTATCTTTGGACAGGTTTTTGCCAAAGAAGAAAAACCGGGAATATTTTCCTTTCAGTATTCATAATCCTGCTTTCCGCTTTTATCTTCGGAGGCTTTACATATGTAAGGACATTTTTAGAGACTGGAAATCCTCTTTATCCTGTTGAGCTGGTTATTTTTGGTAAACAAATTTTCTCCGGCTTCATCGATAAAGAAACTTTTAGCAGAATTTTTGTTAACTGGAGCGATTTTAGCTTAAAAGACATGTTTTTCAGCGAAGGGCTGGGAGCACAGTTTATCCTTTTTACCGTCTTCGGTACATTTATTCCGTTCTTGAGCGGGTTGTTCATTAGGAAGAGATATGAATGCAATAAGGAAGAGCTGATGTTGTCGGTTGCCCCGCTAATAATGTTTCTTTTGTACATTTTTGTTATAAAGGCTTACTGGATAAGATATGTTTTTCCTTATTTAGCAGTCGGTATTATCTCGGCTTTTGTTTTTCTTAACAAATTCAGCTGGGGAAGAAAATACATTACTTTTTTCGGGTTAGTCTGCATATTTGCTTCTGCGGCAGAGCTTGCCCATCGTAGAGAGCTTATTATTTGTTTGTCTATTTCATTTTTATTGTTTTTATTGTTAGCTTTTGTTGCGAAGAAAATTAACCTAAGATCAACAGGGTTAAAGAGTTTTAAAGTTTCGTTGTTGTTGGCAGTCTTGATTTTCCTAGTTCTCTATTTTCTGAATGAAAAATACAATAGGGAAGAGTTCTCCCGCATGCCCAGATTGTTTACAAAAAACGAATTATGGCAGAGGGATTTGGGATATGGGTGGGAGTGGTTAAACGCGAATACCGGTAGCGGTAGCCGCGTGGCCTATACAGGAAGGAATGAGTTTTACCCTCTTTTTGGAGAAAGGCTAAAGAACCGGGTTTTCTACATTTCGGTTAATGATAAGCCGGGAATTGCCCATTTTTATTCAGATGGCCTTTATCGTAAGGAGAAGATTTCTGAAGCCTGGCCGAATAACTTAAAGAAAAACAGGATACAATATCTTTTTGTGGCTTTGCCTCAAGAATGTAGTAATGAATCTGAAAATAAAAAGGAGTTTCCCGTAGAAGATAAATGGGCACTGGCACATCCGGATTTATTTTCTTTGGTTTTTAGTAATACCCAGGTGCGCATATATATTGTTAATCAAGTCCCAATCGGTGTAAATAACGATAAATAGCCGTTTTGTGTAATATAACAGTTGAGGGAGTTTTTGTTGGGGTAAGAATGCTAGGAAAACTCATAAGCAGAAAGGTTATGGAAGAATATTTTAAATGGATCAGATGGGCATTGAAA
>CAZSQC010000056.1:0-5626 GCA_964608955.1 uncultured Planctomycetales bacterium
ATATGTATCCCTTTAATATTAAGATACAACAAAGTAAGCAATATGGCAACTGCTTTCTGCTCGAACCACGACAGAACTAAGGTCAACGGAAGCTCATTAACCGAACAGTTAAATGCCTTCGATAAAGCTAGTGCGACCTGGATAGCAGAATATGCATTATTGCACTGCCCGACATCAATTAACCTGGGTATACCGTCTATTTCTCCGAAGTCTAACTTGTTAAAACGGTATTTTCCGCAGGCAAGCGTAAGAATTACGCAATCCTTCGGCACCCTTTCGGCAAATTCAGTATAGTAATTCCTTCCGGGCTTTGCTCCGTCGCACCCTCCGATCAGGAAAAAGTGTTTAATCTTGCCTGATTTTACTGCCGCAACTATTTTATCTGCTAAACCAAGGATAGCAGTATGGTGAAAACCGGTCAAAATCTTCTTACCCGGAACATCGGGTAAAGGAGGTAATGCTTTAGCTTTCTCGATAAGAGAAGTAAAATCCCTATTTTTTAGATGTGTAGCACCCGGTATTCCGGTAATTCCTATGGTAAATAACCTATCCAAGTAGGTATTTTCCGGTGGAATTAAAACACAGTTAGTTGTGGCCAACAAGGCTCCGCTAAAAGCATTAAATTCCTTCTTCTGCTCCTGCCATGCGCCTCCGTAATTACCTGCTAAATGTTTAAATTTCTTTAATTCGGGGTAACCATGGGCAGGAAGCATTTCGCTGTGGGTATAGATATTTATGCCTGTTCCCTCTGTCTGCTTTAAGAGTTCGTAGAGATCTAACAGGTCATGTCCGGTAACAAGTATGCCGGGCCCGGGCCTTGTACCGGTCTCAACCGCAGTAGGAACGGGATTCCCGAAAGTTTCGGTATGCGCCTTATCTAAAACTTCCATAACCCTTAGATTCATGGCTCCGCATTTAAGAACAGTCTGCAAATGGTCATTTAGATCAAAGCTTACGTTGGTAACCGTCTTAAAAAGAGCCTCGTGCATAAAGGCATCCACCTCTTCATCGCGGGCGCCTAATTCTCTGGCATGATAGGCATAAGCTGCAATACCTTTTAGCCCGTAAAGAAGCGTCTCCTGAAGGCTCTGGATATCTTCATTCTTACCGCAGGCTCCGACCTTTGCCTCGCAGCCTTTTCCGGCTATTGTCTGTTCACACTGATTGCAAAACATCTTAACCTCCTTTTAATATTTCTCCTTTTATACTTACTGTTATTTCCTTAAACGGAACATCTTTACCAGACTGGTTAATAGCCTCCTTAATAATATTGATCAACCCAAAGCAACAGGGGACTTCCATATGTGCATACGTTACAGACTTAATATTATTGTTCTTTAATACCGCTGCGATTTTCTCCGCGTAGACTGAAGTATCGTCAAGCTTTGGACACCCTACCAAAAGAACTTTGCCCTTAAGCAGTTTATCATGGAAGGATGGATATGCAAAAGGAACGCAATCTGCAGCAATCAGAATATCCGCATTATCGAGGTAAGGCGCAAATGGGGGCACCAGCATTAATTGTACGGGCCAGTTGCTTAATTGCGGATCTGCCTCCTTAACATTCACGCGCCCCTTATCATCTTTTTTGTTTCTTGAAAGCTCCATAAGTCTTGAGCCCGGACAACCCTGATGCGGAGAGAAAACTGCAGCAGCCTCTTTATCCAAAGGGTTCTTTATCTTTTTCTCTTTCAGGTAATCCAAAGCCTCTTTAAGTAGCTTCTCCTCTCCATGTTCCTTCAAATGCATAAGATGAGCTTTGATTACGTTTTCGCCCTGTTTTACAATATTATCCATAACCTTCTTTTCACTATATTCTTTAGCTTCTCTCTCCGTAATAGTAATAGCGCCTTCAGGACAGTGCCCGATACAAGCCCCGAGTCCGTCACAGAATAAATCGCTGATCAGCCTTGCCTTACCGTCGATTATCTGAATTGCTCCTTCCGGGCAATTAGGAATACAAAGTCCGCAACCATTACATTTCTTTTCGTCGATTTCTATTATTTTTCTCTTGGCCATAACCCTCAATTCCTCCCTATTAATGATGAAACCGTTACCGAGGATAACTCTCTTCTAACATAATCTTCTATTTTTAATATTTTACCCCGCAGAGGACAATTTTTTGTATGCGGACAAATACCTTTCCCCAGAAAACATTCATTAAGACAAAGTTTGCCCTGAAAAATAAACATTATATCAATAAGCAGTATATCTTTCGGACTTTTACTTAAGGAAAACCCTCCGCCCTTTCCTTTATAAGAATTCAGAATCCCTTTATTATGCAAGACCTGCAGAAGCTTCCTTAAGAAAGGCCCGGGTATTTTTAATTCCCTTGATAAGCAGGGAACCGAAAAAAGTTTATCTTTATTCCTGGCCATGAAGCATACCGCCCTTAAGGCATAATCTGTATCACGAGTAATTAATTTCATATTATTCTTACGGATGGGCAGTTTAACGTCTTACCCAGGACACTTTACTGCAACCCTCTTTACAGTGGGCAACAGGGCGTAACATGTACTTAACGGTTACATCCATATTTCCCTCCTTGTCCAGTAAGGACACACCCGCGCAATTCCTCTTAGCGCGGGGTGCCGCACACTAAGTGCACCCACCTCGCCAAATTGGATGAGCGAATGTACCCTTTCTGCGTTACCGGCCACTCCGATTGGGCCAGGTGTTTCGTATAAATGATACCATAATAGTATCATTTGTCAAGAAAAATTTTTCTTTAAATAAAAATATTTAAAACGTACCCAAAAGCCAGGACCTGCGGAACGGTAATTACCGGAAGCCATAACGCGGTGCGCCTTCCTACATTCTGCCAGAGGAGCCCTATTTCGGTGTAATCGGTTACTACCCCTGCCATAAGAAAAGTAAAGCTGTTACCCAAAGCTCCGGTTTGCCGGTAAATCTCAAAAGCCAACGGACTAGAACCTTCAGAGCAAACTTCTACTATCGTTGCCAATCCCAGAGTTACAATCAAACCCAGAATAGTCGGACCCATAAATTTATGGAAGAAATGCGTCGGTATATAAGCGCCCAGCAATGAGGCAAGCAACATCCCTATAATAATCCACCATAAAACCATATTTGAGAGATTAACCGCTCCCGTTAACACCCCTTTAAGATCATTTATAATGTTTTTCAGATTAAAAGTATAGCTCCTGAACCTTTCTAGGCAATCGCGAATGATAGAAAAATCATCCCCCACTTCAACTGCATTCTTATTTTTTTCAATCAACCCCTTCTTTTCAAGAAACATAAAGATAAAACCGGTATTAATAGCTATAACCACGGCTACTAGAACAATTAGTAAGCCCTTAACTCCAAAAAAACCCACTAACATAACTGTCAACGTAAAATTCGCCCATGGGCTTGCCAGTAAGAAACTTACTACTGCAGGATTTGATGCGCCCTTTTTATGCAATTGAATGGAAAGGGCCAGTATGCCATGGCTACAGGCACTCATAAGAAAACCTAAAAAAACTGCATTAAATATTGTAGAGGGTTTTTTACGCGACAGTATCTTAGAGATATATTCCCTCGGTATATAATGGTCGATAACCCCTCCGAGGAGGAGGCCTAAAACCACCGCCCACCAGATACTCTTAAAATAGTTAAGTAAATTATCTTTAAACGGACGCAAAACCGGTAAGAAAACAGATATAAAAAGCAAAATACCGGTCAATAAGGACACAACAAAAAGCTTATTTCTGATTATACTTTTCTTATGTCCGGATGAACAACAATCCTGCATTATGCCCCCCAGATAAACCAAACAAACAGGTACGCCGCAAGAACCGCGGCAAAAGTAAAGGGTAATCCTATTTTCATGAAATCCTTGAACCCGACCTCATGCCCTTCTTTTCTCAAGAGCCCGCAGGCAACAATATTCGCAGACGCACCGATAGGAGTAATATTACCTCCTAGGCTCGCTCCGATTAAAAGGCCAAAGAGAAATAACGTAGGTTCGATATTTAATCTTACGGACATCGATATTGCCACCGGAAGCATGGCAGCTAAGAAAGGCACATTATCTACAAAAGCGGATATGACAACGGACATTACAACGATAATTGTATAACCTAAGAATATATTACCGCCTACTAATCCGGAGAGAAAATCCGAAAAAACACCAATCCATCCGGTAACCGTTATGGCCGAGACTATAACAAATATACCCATCAGGAAAAAAGTAGTCTCCCAATCCAACCCCTTCAAACCTTTAATAATGGAAGCTTTTTGAGTAATCTTCTGCCATATAATAGATACAATTCCTGCAATAACGCACAAGACTCCGGCCAGATAGGAGAAACCGGTATCAAGAAATGAAGATAAAGCCAAAACAAAGATTAATACGATCAGGATAACCGAAGGAACCCAGGAAACAACTTTCTCTACCATTACAATCTCAGTTTTCTCTCTATTCTTTCTAAAAATAAAGTAAAGAACAAAGAATGAAGCCAGTGCTCCGCATTGCACTGCGAAGAATATGCTCGGCTTTCCTCTATAGAAGAAGAAATCCAAGAAGTTCATCTTGGCAAAACCTCCTAAAAGCATACTGGGAGGGTCCCCTATTAATGTCGCTGTACCCTGCAAATTACTGGCTATGGCAATAGCAATCATTATATTCAAAGGACTGATTTTAAGCTTTCTGGCAAGCGAAATTGCAACCGGGGCTACTATCAGCACCGTAGCAACATTCTCTACAAACGCGGAGATAAAACTTGCCAGGATACAGATAAAGAGCATTGCCCAGGCAGTATTCTTTGCACGATTTACAATCAATTCAGCAAGGTATGCCGGAACCCTGCTTAACATAAATACATCCGCAACAGCCAGCATCCCCACAAAAATTCCTATAACATTCCAGTTAACCGCAAAGAATGCCTCCCTCAAAGAAAGCACTCTTAGAAGAATAAGTAGCAAGCCTCCTGCCACCGCAACGTGGCAGCGCTTATTAGGTAAGAAAATAAAAAGAATGTAGGAAATAATAAATATTGTTAAAGCCGTAATACCACTATCCATATACTCTCCTTAGCTATTATTTTATCTTCTGGCGTATCATTGTCAACCAGATTCGAAGGTTTAACAATAAGAAAATACTTGATTTTAGGTTTGTTTTTTTTATAATTTATTTAATGAGAAAACTGGCTTTTCTTATTATCCCCCTGATTTTAATTCTGGCTCTTCATAGTCTTTGCTCTGCCCAGGAAAACAAAACACTGGTAGGGATAGACATTCTTACCGGTTTTGGGTGGGGAAAATTAAGGGCACAGGATAATTACAAGCTTACACCTTTAAGCGTCGCCTTCAGCTTTGATTTAAAACCTCTGGTTCAGAAAATAAAGCTAAACCCGAAATCGCTTATCCACCTTCAGGTAGAACCGTTCCTTAATACCGTAAACGATCCGAGAAGCAACCTGGAGACCGGAGCTTCTTTTTGGTTAAAATTGGGATTACTGGGTGAGGAGTCAAAATTACAACCCTATTTTAAAATAGGCGCAGGATTATTGTATATGACACAGCACACCAGAGAGCAGGCAACGCAGTTTAATTTCACCGAACAGATAGGAGTGGGAACACACTATTATTTCAGCAAGAACACCGCATTAACCTTAGAAGG
>CAZSQC010000057.1:0-5251 GCA_964608955.1 uncultured Planctomycetales bacterium
CGGATATGCTAAATATGTGCAGTTAGCGTAAGTACGGGATTGACTTAGAGAAGTTTTTGCTTAAAAAAGAGGCAAATTTTAAGAGGGAGGTTTGATAATGAGGCTTAAAGGAAAGATAGCATTAATAACCGGTGGAGCAAGGGGTATAGGCCGTGCCATTGCCTTGACCTTTGCAAGGGAGGGGGCAGATATAGTAGTAGCGGATGTTAACCTTGAGGTAGCCGGAAAAACAGCTTCTGAAATAGAGGCCATGGGCAGGGGTGCTCTTGCCCTGGAAATGGATGTTACCGATTACCAGAAGGTGGAAGAAGGCATTAATAAAATTCTTGACAAATTTGGAAAGGTTGATATATTAGTTAACAACGCTGGGATTACCAAGGATAATCTTTTGCTTAGAATGTCCCAGGCAGAGTGGGATGCAGTTATAAATGTAAATCTTAAAGGTACGTTTAACTGCATCAAGGCTGTATCAAAACCCATGGTAAAACAGAGAAGCGGCAGGATTATCAGTATCGCTTCGATTATCGGGTTGATGGGGAACTGGGGGCAGGCAAATTATGCTGCTTCTAAAGCAGGAATAATAGCTCTTACTAAAACTGTGGCCAAGGAGTTAGCCTCGCGGAATATAAACGCGAATGCCGTTGCTCCGGGTTTTATACAGACAGATATGACCGCCAAGCTTCCGGAAGATGTTAAAGCAAAAATGATGGAAGCTATACCCATGGCCAAGCTGGGCACGCCTGAAGATGTAGCCAATGTTTGTTTATTTTTGGCTTCAGAAGAATCCAGCTATATAACAGGGCAGACGATAACTGTTGATGGCGGTATGGTAATGGCATAAATTATTTGAAACACCCGGCGCCAAGAAGAATTGCGCTGGCGTTGTGTTTCTACACAAGGAGGAAAAAAGAATGGCAGTACAAGAGAAAGTAAAGTCAATCATAGCTGAACAATTAGGCGTTAAGCCTGAAGAGGTTACTCCTGAGGCTTCTTTTGTGGACGACCTTGGAGCGGATTCTTTGGATACAGTCGAGCTTGTTATGGCTTTAGAAGAAGAGTTTGGCATTGAAATACCCGATGAGGATGCTGAGAAGATCGCTAAAGTCGGCGATGCTATTAAATATATCGAAGAAAAAAGCGCTAATAAATAATAGCGTGACGGTGAAATAATATAAGCAATATGCCCCTCTCCCTGAAAGCAAAATTAAAATTCTTCTTAGGGTGAGGGGTAAGTTTTAATTGGGGTTTATAATGCAAAAAAACAGAGTAGTAATAACCGGTTTAGGAATAATTTCCCCTATCGGTAATGATGTTAATAGTTTCTGGAAGTCGCTAAGAGAAGGCAAGTGCGGCATAGGAGCGCTTACCAGCTTTGATGCTTCTGCTTTTGATTCAAAAATTGCGGCTGAGATAAAAAACTTTGATCCTTCCCTTTATGGTATTGACTATAAGGAGGCTAAGAGGACGGCTAAATTTGTTCAATACTCCGTGGCTGCGTGTAAACAGGTAATCAGTGATTCCGGTTTGGATTTAGACAAGGAAGACAGGAATCGTATTGGAGTGTTGATAGGTTCAGGCATCGGGAGCCTCTATACCATAGAAGAAGAGCATAAAGTAATGTTAAATAAGGGGCCTTCACGTATGTCTCCTTTTTTAATCCCGATGCTTATTGTTAATGAAGCAAGCGGTTTTGTGGGCATAACCTTTGGCTTAAAAGGGCCAAATCTTTGTGTGGCTACTGCTTGTGCTTCAGGCTCACACGCGATAGGGGATGCTTTTAGAATCTTAGAGCGCGGAGATGCCGATGTTATGATTACCGGGGGTACTGAAAGCTGTATAGTTCCTACGGCGGTAGGAGGTTTTTGCGCTTTAAGGGCCCTTTCAAAAAGAAACAATGATCCTTTAAAAGCCTCCAGGCCTTTTGATTTAGAACGGGACGGTTTTATAATGGCAGAAGGCTGCGGTTTGGTGGTTATGGAAACCTTAGAGCATGCAAAGAAGAGAAATGCGCCAATCATCGCGGAGATGGCTGGTTTTGGTATGACCTGCGATGCGTACCATATTACTGCTCCGGATCCTGAAGGAGAGGGAGCTGGCAGGGCGATGTCTTTAGCCCTTAAAGATGCTTCTTTTAAGCCCGAAGATATAGATTATATAAATGCCCACGGCACTTCTACCAAGTTAAATGATAAAATAGAAACTATTTCGATTAAAAGAGCTTTTGGAGAACACGCAAAAAGGGTTATGGTCTCCTCCACTAAATCCATGACCGGCCATTTATTAGGAGCAGCTGGCGGAGTTGAGTTTGTAGCCTGCTGTTTGGCGATAAAAGATGGCGTTATCCCGCCGACAATAAACTACGAGCATCCCGATCCGGAATGCGACCTTGATTATGTACCAAACACCGCACGTGAATTTAAAGTAAGAGCATGTATGTCTAATTCTCTGGGGTTTGGTGGACATAATGCCTCGCTTGTCGTTAAAGCGTTCAAAGGTTAAGTCTTAAGATGGGCTATACAATCGCTGAAAAAATATTAATGGCTCACTCTGGCAAGAAAGATATTAAGCCGGGTGAATTTATAGAAGCTAAGGTAGATATTGCTTTAGGAAACGATATCACGGCGCCAATTGCGATCGAGGAATTCAGGAAAGCCGGCTTTAATAAGGTTTTTGATAAAGAAAAAATAGTTTTGGTCCCCGACCATTTTGCGCCTGCTAAGGATTTAAGAAGCGCTAACCAGTGTAAGATACTCTCCGATTTTTCAAAAGAACATAAAATAACCAATTATTTCGAAGTAGGATGTATGGGCATTGAGCATGCTCTCTTGCCGGAAAAGGGGATAGTTATGCCGGGGGATTTAGTTATAGGTGCAGATTCCCATACCTGTACTTACGGCGCCCTTGGATGTTATTCTACGGGGATAGGTTCAACTGATCTTGCAAGAAGTTTTATTGACGGTAAGATATGGTTGAGGGTCCCTGCTTCTGTTAAATTTATATTTAAAGGCAAATTGGATAAGTGGGTGGGAGGCAAAGACCTTATCTTATTTACTATAGGTAAAATAGGGGTGGACGGAGCATTATACAAAGTAATGGAGTTTGCAGGTCCGGTGATAAATGGCCTCGCTATGGATGATAGGTTTTCTATGAGTAATATGGCTATTGAAGCCGGAGGCAGGGCTGGGATTATAGCGCCTGATGCTATTACAAAGAAATTTGTTAGCCAGTTTTCGAAATTACCGGCTATGCGCAGGGCGGTATTCTATAAATCAGATAAGGAGGCGGCGTACGAAAAGGTGTACGAATGGGATGTTACGGGATTGGAGCCTCAGGTTGCCTGCCCGCACCTTCCCAGCAATGTTAAACCGGTGGGAAGCCTTAAAGATGTAAAAGTTGACCAGGTTGTAATAGGTTCTTGTACTAACGGGAGAATTTCTGATTTAAGGATTAGTGCTAAAATTCTAAAAAATAAAAAGATAGCTAAAAATCTTAAACTAATTGTTATTCCGGCAACCCAGAAGATTTATTTGCAGGCAGTAAAAGAAGGGTTAGCTGAAATCTTCGTTAATGCCGGAGGAATTTTTTCTACGCCTACCTGCGGACCTTGTTTAGGAGGGCATATGGGCATACTGACTGAAGGAGAAACCTGTATTGCTACGACTAACCGTAATTTTATAGGAAGGATGGGGAGTCCTAAGAGTTTTGTATATTTGTCAAACCCTGCGGTTGCCGCTGCTTCGGCGATTAAGGGTAGAATAGCGCATCCCAGGGAAGTTATTGGTTAATTTCAAGCTATGAAAAATAAAATAACGTTATTATTTTTTATCATTTTGGTATCGATACCGGTTATTGTTAGTGCTTTAGAGGAACAGCCCTCAAGTTTCACCTGTGATGTTTTTACAAAGGCCCGCGGTGGAATGTCTATGAAAATGAATATATTTGTAAAGGGTAACAAATTCAGAATGGAAGGGGTTATGTCAGGCGTAGAATCCGTAACGATTTATGACGGAAATTCCGCTTACGTTTATATCCCGCAGCAGAATGTAGCCATGTCGGTTCCGTTAAATCAGGCGAGTCGAGATATGATTCCTACAAAATGGAACATTGATTCTCAATGTTCGTATTTGGGCAATGAGGAGTTAAACGGTGTTTTGACCAAACGTTATAATTGCGATAAAGTAAGGGCCTGGATTTCGGAGGATAACGGTTTTCCGGTTAAAATCATTTCCGATGAAGTAGAGATGTATTACAGCAATTTTAAGAAGAATGTCGTCTTGGAGGATTCTCTTTTTATACTGCCTTCAGGGGTTAATTTAATGGATATCGGCAATGCCGTACAGGGTTTAGGGAGCAACCAGAGATGATTATTAGAGGAAGAGTGCATAAGTTCGGTGATGATGTTAATACAGATGATATAATATCCGCTAAATATCTTGTTTCAACCGATGCCAAGGAGTTAGGAAGCCACTGCATGGAAGCAATTGCTCCTGACTTTGCCAAGAAGGTGGTCGAAGGAGATGTTATAGTTGCCGGAAATAATTTCGGGTGCGGCTCAAGCCGTGAGCATGCTCCTTTGGCAATTAAAGGTTGCGGCATTAAGGCTGTTTTGGCAAAAAGCTTTGCTGCAATATTCTTTAGAAACTCTATTAATATAGGATTGCCTTTCTTAGAATCCGCGGATGTCGATAAAATTGCTCAAGGGGATATAGTAGAAATAGATCTTAAAGAGGGGTTAATAAGAAACATTACTAAAAATGAAACTTATAAAACCCAAGGTTTTCCTGATTTCTTACGTGAGCTGGTAAGTGAAGGCGGGCTTATGAACTGGATTAAGAAAAAAAGGGGGGCAGTATGAGAGTAGAAAAGGAAAAACGCAAGGTTAACATCGTCTGTTCGGATAAATCCGTTGTTACGGGTTTTATTCATATCAACCCCGGCCAGAGAGTGATGGATTTTATAAACCATGAGGAACGGTTCATAGTTCTTACCAATGCTGTTTTTCAGAATATCGGTGAGATTCACGCTTTTAAACTTTATAATGAGCTTTCTAAAAAGAAGAATACTATATTCTTAAACAAGGCTTCCATTAAGTGGATCGAAGAATCATAATCAAAAGGGGGAGAAGAAAGTGTACAATATTGCTGTTATACCCGGGGATGGTACAGGCCCGGAAGTTGTTTCTGAAGGATTAAAGGTTATTGAGGCCGTAAGCTTAAAATTCGGATTTAAATATAAGACAAAAGATTTTGAT
>CAZSQC010000057.1:5261-5554 GCA_964608955.1 uncultured Planctomycetales bacterium
TTAAGACCGGCAAGCTGGTTGAAGATGCGGATATAGAAGAGCTTAAAAAGTACAATGCGATTTATCTCGGGGCGGTTGGCGATCCGGATGTCAAACCGGGAATTATTGAGACAGGGGTTTTGCTTAAATTGAGATTTGCGCTCGACCAGTATATTAATTTAAGGCCTGTAAAACTCTATGATGCTTCCTATTGCCCTCTGAAGGATAAAAAACCGCAAGATATAGATTTTGTGGTAGTACGTGAAAATTCGGAAGGCCTATATAAGGGGATGGGAGGATTTAAAGATGAGGGC
>CAZSQC010000058.1:0-5441 GCA_964608955.1 uncultured Planctomycetales bacterium
CCCGAGGAGATAAAGACGCATCTTAAGTTCATAGAATCCCTTGATGTTAAAATGCTCGAGCTTGAGGTTGAGCTTAGCCGCTTCAAGGAGTTATACACGGAAGAGAGCCCCCAAGTAATTTTTATGAAAAAAAGGATTGCCCAGGTTAAGAAGCTCAGGGATGAAGAATATTCCAAGGCAAAATATGATGAGAGTTATTTCTCCAACCTGGAGAATATCCCTGAAAAAGAAATGAATTTAGAGCGCCTTACACGGCAGGTTAAAATAAACGAAGATTTATATATTATGCTCCTTAAAGAATATGAAAGTCTCAAGCTACTTGATGCTAAAGAAACAACTGAGAATATCAAAATTGTTTCCCGCGCAATAGCGCCGCTTAAACCCTCCGGCAGGATTACCGGATTATTATCCGGAGCTTTTATATCATTCCTTCTTTCTTTATCTCTGGCATTTGTTTTGGAACTTCAGAAAAAAAGATAATTATGGGGAAAGGCGTTCCCGAATCTCTATCTAAAAGAAAAGAATTGTTTCAGATAATTCTTTTCTCGGCTGTTTGTATTGCTACGATTTTGTACTTTTCTTGGGAAATTCTGCTTTTCTCCTCAATCTTCTTATTAGCAATTGTGTCCGTAAACCTGGATCTTGAATTAGCTCTGGCCGTGTTGATATTTGCTATTCCGGTTACGCGCTTTCCGGTAATAAGCGAGTATGTCGAGATCTTAAAGCTTGCTTTCTCCATGGGTATTCTTATAGTCTGGTTTATGAAGAAGAATATCGCCGAGTTATCAAGAATAAAAAATAACCCCTTAACTGTTTTCTTTGCGCTCTTTCTAGCATTAATGTCGGTAAATTTGTTTTTCTCAATTGATAAACGGATTTCCATGTTGATGATTTTAAGCCATACTGTTTTGTTCTTTTACTTTTATCTATTCTGCGAAGTATTTAGAAACGAAGAGTTTTTATTTAAAACTGTTTTTATATTTATTGCCACCGCTATCGTTATTTCATTAATCGCGATAATGCAATACCTGACGGTTCAGTATAATATGTTCCCTGGAATCGGGCAGTTGTTTCTTCCCTTTACCCACCGCTACGGCAAGATTTTCGGGACTACGGATTTATTTAAGGTAATAGGCTATCGCAGCGTAGGCACATTCTATCATCCTAATTTACTGGGGCTTTATATTTCAATAGTTTTGCCTGTTGCGCTTGCTTTGAGCCTGGGCCTTAAGGATATAAAGATAAGGATACCTCTATTTATCGGCGTTCTTATTATGATTGCCGGTATGTTTTGTTCAGGGTCCAGAGGAGCGTTTTTGAGCCTCGGAGTAAGTGTCATCTTTATAATCTTATTTCTCTGGAAAGAGATATCAAAATGGGAGGTCGGGATACTAATAGCTATTCCTCTGGCTTTGGTTGCAAGATTCCATGCCTTGATTATTTATTACTTGAGGCTCGACGATATTCTTTCTTACAGGGATTTAATTTGGGATAATACTATCCGGTTGATAAGTATGCATCCATTTTCCGGTATAGGATTAGGAGTCTTTCATAAAGCTTATATGCTTAGCTATGGCTTCCCTTCTCTAATAGATTTCCAGAATACGCTTAAAGATATAGCAATTACAGGAAGCTCTGACTGGCTGCAGGGTTTTCATGCCCACAATCTTTTCCTCAATTACGCAGCAGAAATGGGCGTATTTGTTATTCCGCTACTCGGTTTGTTCTATCTTATTATGTTCAAACAGTTCATAGAAGTTTTAAAGAAGAGAGATTCGATTAGTAGGCATGACTTTATATCAATTGTTGGTTCGGTGGCAGGGGTAGCGGGAAACCTGGTATATAGTTTTTTTGAAGCCGCGACAAATTTCTATAATTTCTCAATAGGTTTGGCTTTTATGCTTGTCTCTGGGATGGGGATCTCTTTAATAATCTCCGTAAGGCAAAGGATGCATGCGGAATAGTAGATATGGCGAGTTTGCGTATCGCTAAAAAAGCCTTACAATTTCCTTGATTTAGATTTTCATCTAAGTTATACTCATTACTACGTTAACAGAGATTTTAGGGCCATTAGCCCAAGCGCCAAAATCCCTGGCGCATTTCGCTAACGGCAAGGAAGAAAAACTTGTTATTTTAGGGCCATTAGCTCAATTGGCAGAGCAGGACACTCTTAATGTCAAGGTCGTAGGTTCGACTCCTACATGGCCCAATTTATTAAACCCCTTCTTTATAAACCCTCCATGGAAAAGAACTATGAAATAATAGACCATACTGCGGATATCGGCATTAAGGTAAAAGGTAGTGACCTAGGCGAGCTTTTTAAGAATGCGGCTTTAGCTGTTTTCCAGATTTCATCCCGTAGGCAGTACACTAAGGATAAAAAGCGCACGGTTATATCTCTCAAGCAAGAGGCTTTAAGCCCGGAAGAGCTGTTTATTAACTGGCTTAACGAGCTTCTATCTTTGTCGGCTGTTAAGGGCTTGATCTTTCACGATATTAAAGTTAAGAATATAGGTCCTAACCATATTGAAGCGCTTTGTGTGGCAAGCAGTATTGAAAATTATAAGGTTAATATCGAGATTAAAGCCGCAACTTACCATCAGCTGAAAATAGAGCATAAACAAGATTACTGGCAGGCAGAGGTGATATTAGATGTCTGATACGTGGCAGTTAGAGAAAATTGATGATTTTCGCTGGAGAATTCCTAAGTCATATAAGCCGGGTATGCATGTTCCGGGTATAGTATATGCTGACGAGAGGCTGTTAAAAGATATAAGAGAAGATAAAGCTTTAGAACAGGTGGCAAATGTCGCGTTTTTGCCCGGAATAGTAAATGCATCCCTTGCCATGCCTGATATCCACTGGGGTTTTGGTTTTCCTATCGGAGGAGTGGCTGCCACTGATATAGATTCAGGCGGTGTGATATCTCCGGGTGGAGTCGGTTACGATATTAATTGCGGCGTAAGGATGTTGAGAACAGATTTAACGCTTGATGATGTTAAAGACAAAATAAAAGACCTGGTCTGGGGTTTATTTTCAGGAGTTCCTTCGGGTGTTGGTTCCAAAGGGGATATAAGATTAACCGGAAAAGAAGAGAAAGATATCCTTACAAAAGGCGCAAAGTGGGCGGTAGAAAAAGGTTTTGGCATCGAGGATGACCTTGATTGCACGGAGGAGAGGGGCGCAATGTTCGGCGCAGAACCGGAAAAAGTTTCAGAGCGCGCCATTGAGAGAGGTAAAGCGCAATCAGGCACGCTTGGTAGCGGTAATCATTTCCTGGAGATCCAGGTAATAGATCAGCTTTACGATGCTAAAGTCTGTGATCTTTTAGGTTTAGATGTGGGGCAAATAACGGTGATGATTCATTCCGGTTCGCGCGGGTTAGGCTATCAGGTATGCGAAGATTATGCGCGCGGGATGTTAAGCTGTCTTAATAAATACAATATAAATGTTCCTGACCGTCAACTTGCCTGCGCTCCGGTTAATTCCACGGAGGGAAAAGATTATTTAGGGGCAATGAAATGCGCTGCTAACTATGCCTGGGCAAACAGGCAATGCCTTATGCATTTAACTCGCAAAGTGTTTGAGAAAGTCTTCGGAGTTTCCTGGCAGAAGCTTGGGATGTTTCATATATATGATGTTGCGCATAATATAGCCAAACTTGAAAACTACAATATTGGGGGGAAAGAAAGAAAGTTATGTGTGCATCGTAAAGGGGCTACCCGTTCAATACCACCGGGGCATCCGGCGTTGCCTGAGAAATACAGGAAGATAGGCCAGCCTGTTATAATACCCGGTGATATGGGCAGGAATTCTTATCTTTTAGTGGGGCAGGAAGGGGCGAAAGATACCTTTTTTTCCTGCTGTCATGGCGCAGGCAGGCTTAAATCAAGAAGTGCAGCGGCTCGTTCCATTAATGCAGATACTTTATTGAAAGAACTGGAATCTCACGGTATAATAGTAAAAGCTTCCGGACGCGGTACGATTGTAGAAGAAGCGCCGCAGGCTTATAAAGATGTTAATGATGTTGTTAGGGTTGTCCATGAAGCAGGGCTTGCCAAGCGCGTCTGCAGAATGCGTCCGCTAGGTGTTATTAAGGGATAATTTGTTAATTGACAGGAGTTAATTTAGAAAAATGCTGGATATCAGATTCATTCGCGAAAATCTTGACTTAGTTAAAGACTCTCTTAAAAACCGCAATCTCAAGCACGATCTTGATGAATTAATAAGGTTGGACGATGGGCGTAGGGGTGACCTTTTAAAGCTTGAAGAACTGCGCGCAAAGCGTAACAAAGCCAATGATGAGATAAGTGCACTTTTAAAGGAGAAAAAGGATGCAAAAGAAAAAATAAGCTCCATGAAATCGATTTCTTCGGATATAGATAACTTGGATAATAAAGTCAGGGGACTGGAGCTTTCCTTAGAGAAGACCCTCATTAGTATTCCCAATATACCTCATTCTAGCGTTCCGGTAGGAGATCCGTCCAAGAATTTAGTCGTGCGTTCCTGGGGGGATCTTAAGAAATTCAATTTTAAGCCCAAAAGCCATATTGATATAGCACAGGGCTTAGATATTATTGATTTCCCCCGGGCCACCAAGATAACCGGTTCAAATTTCATACTTTATAAAGGGTTAGGTGCACGCCTTGAACGCGCGCTTATTAATTTTATGCTTGATTTCCATACTAAGAAACACGGATATACAGAAATATTTCCTCCTTTCTTGGTGAATAGGGCTTCGATGACCGGCACCGGACAACTTCCTAAGATGGAAGAGGATATGTACAGGCTTAAGGATGATGATTTATTTCTTGTCCCTACGGCAGAGGTACCGGTAACCAATATCTTCCGAGATGAAATCCTGGAAGAAAAGATGCTTCCGGTGTATTACGCGGCATATTCGGCATGCTTCAGGAGGGAAGCGGGAGCTTACGGTAAGGATACCCGCGGGCTTATGCGCGTGCATGAATTCAATAAGGTTGAAATGGTTAAGTTTGTAAAACCCGAGACTTCCTATGAAGAGCTTGAGAAACTCGTCAATAATGCAGAAGAAGTACTGCAGCTTTTAGATATCCCCTACAGAATTGTGATGTTAGCTACCCAGGATCTAAGTTTTGCCGCCAGTAAGTGTTACGACATAGAAGCTTTTTCACCCGGCATAGATAAGTGGCTGGAGGTTTCCAGCTGCAGTAATTTTGAAAGTTTCCAGGCCCGCCGGGCTAATATACGCTATCGCAGGCAGAATGATAAAAAGGTGGAATTTCTGCATACACTAAACGGTTCGGGAGTAGCAATGCCGCGCACTATGGCTGCTATCCTTGAGAACTATCAACAGGAGGATGGAACAGTAATTATCCCCCAAGCATTAAGGGAGTATATGGATGGAAAAGAAAGAATTTACTAAAAAAGGTAAAGGTCTTGAGCAGAAAGAAAGAAATCAG
>CAZSQC010000059.1:0-1521 GCA_964608955.1 uncultured Planctomycetales bacterium
TATCGAAGTTGCCGAAGGCCAGAAATGCACGCGTTGCTGGAATTATAGCCATTCGGTCGGTTCATCGGTAGAGCATCCTTTGATCTGTAAAAAATGCCAAGAGGCTATTTATGAGAGGAGAAATTAAATTGAAAAAGAAATTAAACAAGAAAGAACTTGCCGATTTCAAGAAGATTGTATTAAAAAGAAAAGATGAGATTAATAATGAAATAAAGCATATTTCGGAAGATACGCTTAAGAAATCCCAAAAAGAAGCCTCCGGGGATATCTCCGGTTATACATATCACATGGCAGATGTAGCCACTGATAATTACGACCGTGAATTCTCTCTGGGATTAGCCTCAAATGACAGGAAGTTGATTTACGAACTGGATGATGCTTTAAAAAGGATAGATGATGGTAGTTTCGGTATCTGTCAGTCTTGTGGTTGCTCTATATCCAAGACCAGGCTTAAGGCCGTACCGCAGGCTAGATTTTGTATCAAATGCCAGGAGAAGAAAGAGAAGAGATAGACTTCTTCTTTTAAAATGGCCATATGTATTGTTTTAACCGTCCTTATTAGCGATCAGCTATCGAAATTCTTTGCAACCAGGTACCTTTCTCTGAATAACCCGTTACCGGTCGTCAATAACTTTTTTAGCCTTACTTTAGTTCATAACCGCGGTGCAGCTTTCGGTGTTTTGAAAGGGCAATTCTACCTGTTTATATTATTTTCGATTATAGCGATTGTATTGATCTGGGTTGCACTTAAGAACCAGAAGAAAATAAACCTTTATGTTTTCTCTTTATGCCTTCTGTTGGGAGGTACCTTGGGTAATCTGATTGATCGTATTTCTTTCGGGTATGTTATCGATTTCTTGGATTTTCACGTTTGGCCGGTATTTAATATAGCCGATAGCTCTATCAGCGTCGGGGCTTTGCTGTTGGCTTGGTCTGTTATCAAAACTGGGAAAAAATATGCATCCTGAAATCTGTAGAATAGGTCCGTTGACAATATATTCGTATGGGTTTATGCTGGTGCTCGCATTTTTTGTTTCTATTGCGTTGGCATCTCGGCAGGCAAGAAAATCCGGGATTGACGGAGATTTTATATTTAATTTCTCCTTTTTGGTATTTATTTGCGGGATCCTGGGGGCACGCGCTTTCTATGTTATTGAAAATGCAGGGTATTATTATCAAAACCCGCTGGAGATTTTTATGCTTTCCCGCGGAGGAATGTCTTGGTTCGGGGGGCTTTTTCTAGGAACGGCGTCGGGAGTATTCTTCTTAAAAAGAAGTAAATATAAAGCTTATGCCGTTTTGGATCTTCTGGTTCCGTTTGTAGCATTGGCGCAGTCCCTGGGGCGTATCGGTTGTTTTTTTAACGGCTGCTGTTTCGGAAAAGAATCTTTGTATGGGATATATTCTCCTCTCCAGGAGGCGGTCTTAATACCTACGCAGATTTACAGTTCTCTGGCCTTACTTATTATATTTATTATTTTAAGGTTTCTTCAGTTGCGTCCCCATAGGCTGGGTCAGGTA
>CAZSQC010000059.1:1531-5239 GCA_964608955.1 uncultured Planctomycetales bacterium
TTCCGTTAAAAGATTTATTATCGAGTTCTTTAGAGCAGATAACAAAGTTTTTTCGTCAGGCCTGACGCTCTTCCAGTTTCTAAGTTTTCTTATTTTTATTATCTCTTCATTCATGCTTTTCAAAGCTTTTACCAAGAAATAAGTATGCTGGAACGTAATTTCATTATCGGTCCCGACAAAGCAAATCTACGCCTGGATATCGTTCTTAGCATGCTTGCTTCCGGCGAGAGACTGGGTCTTTCGAGAACTTTTATAAAAGAACTTATCGTAGGAAAGAAGGTCTTTGTTAACGATAATCAAGTTTTTAAAGCCCACCAAAAAGTCAAGGAAGGGGATAGAATAAGATTCAGTTTTGAAAGGGAGGATAAAAGAGAAGTAATAGCACAAGACATAAAATTAAAAATAGTTTATGACGATGAAGATCTGGCTGTTATTGATAAGCCTTCCGGGATGGTGGTGCATCCTGCCCCGGGAAATCCCCAGGGTACACTTGTTAATGCATTAAAGAATATCTATCCTAAGCTCTCCGATATTAATCCCGGCAGGCCGGGGATTGTGCACCGCTTAGATAAGGCTACTTCAGGATTATTAGTGGTAGCAAAAAATAACGAAGCCCACCTTAATCTTGCAAAGCAATTTTCCCAGCACTCAATAAATAAGACATACGTGGCAATAGTAAAAGGGAGGACCGAGTTTGATGAGGACGTTATTGAAATGCCTATTTCAAGGCATCTTTTTAAAAGGAAGAACATGGCAGTCAGTTTTACGGATAAAGGAAAATATGCCAAGACCTATTACCGTACTCTAAAACGCTACGAAAACTTTAGCTTATTAGAGCTGAAGCCTTTTACCGGAAGAACGCACCAGTTGAGGGTGCATTTGGATTTCATAGGGCATCCGATACTGGGCGATGATAAATACGGCAGGCAGAATGACTTCTGCCGATTGGCTCTACATGCCAGTCTTTTGGGTTTTAATCATCCCAGGAACGGTAAGTTTATGGAATTTACTTCTCCACTCCCCAAGGAATTCAAGGATTTCCTGCATAATAAATCTTGATTTTTAACGGGGAGGTGCTATATTATTAAAAAATAGGGTCATTCTTTTATCGTCAGAGAAATAAATTATATAAATCACCAGAGGAGGAATAATGGATATTAGGGCAAAGGTACCCTCAATAATTCTGATAGTTTTAGTGCTGGTATTTCTTACTTCTACCACAATTGGCTTCTATCTTTATCAACAGGAACATTTAAAAAATATTGAGTTGGAAGAAAGAATTGAAGAGTTGGGAGTTAAACAAAAAATTGCAGAGGCTAAATATTTGGAAGCCGAAAAGGTTCTTTCTTCCTTGGAAGAAAAACTTAAAGAATCGGAAAAACAGATTGGTGAGCTTAATAATGCTTTGAGCTTGGAAAAGAAAAATAGAGAAGAGGTTTCTGCTGAGTTCGAACAGATTAAGGTAGACTTGGAGCAGCGTAAGGGTTTGATGCAGGAATTAGAGGATAAGCTTAGCAAAGCGCAGGAAAAAGAAAAGATAGCCCAAAGTAAACTTACGGTTTTAAGTAATGAAAAGAAGGAATTAGAGGATAAGCTTAGAGAGCTGCAGGGTTCTTCGCAGGGGGTTGAGTTGGGCAAGATTGTGGTTGCTACTGAGCCTGTTGCGCCTTCCAAGCCACAGAAAGTAAAGGTAAAGCAGGAGAAAGAGGCCGAAAAACCCGCTGAACCAAAAACTTTAGAGGGGAAGGTATTAGTTGTAAATAAAGAATATAATTTTGTAGTTATAAATCTTGGCAGCAAAGAAGGCGTAAGCTTGGGAGATACTTTTACAATTTTCAAGGAAAGTAGCCCGGTCGGAGATATTAAAGTCGAAAAACTGCACGATTCGATGTCTGCCGCAGGTTTTCTTTCGGAAGATGTAAAAAATAAGGTTAAAGAAGGCGACAAGGTTGTAAAAAAATAAATGAAGCCGTTTAACATACTACCCAGTTTGAGCCTAAAGGGTAGTTTATCGCTCCCGGGAGATAAATCAATTGCCCACCGAGCTCTTATATTAGGAGCTATTTCTTCTGGAAAAATACGCATATTAAACTTTCCATTCAACGAAGATTTATTGTCCACCGTACATTCATTTAAGAAATTAGGGGTTAAGATAATTCTTAACAGAAGAAAGAAAGAGGCCGTTGTTTTTGGAGTGGGCCTACATGGACTTCAAAAACCGCGTAATGGCGTTATGATAGATGAATCCGGTACAACTTTCCGTCTTCTTTTAGGGCTATTATCCGGGCAGAACTTTGATTCGGTTCTTAGAGCTGGTAAATCTCTATCAAAAAGGCCTATGGCAAGGGTTATCGAGCCCTTGAGGATGATGGGGGCTTCTCTAAAGGGCGTAAAAAGAATATCCGGCCGTAGAAAAGAAGAGTATCCCCCGGTGTCCATAAAGAAAAGTCATCTCAAAGGAATTTATTACAGGCTTCCCGTTGCTTCCGCCCAGGTAAAGTCGGCTTTATTATTGGCTACTCTTTATGCCGCTGGTAAAACCATCATAAATGAACCCGTTAGAACCCGCGATCACACCGAACGCATACTTGAAGAGTTTCAAGTAAAGGTATTACGCAAGAAGAATCTTTGGATTCTAGCGGGAGGACAGGAGCCGGTTTCTCCCGGGATTATTTATACTCCGGGTGATATATCGTCAGCCGCTTTTTTTATAATCGGCGCCTGCATACTCAAAGATTCACGCATTACAATAAGAAAAGTCGGGCTGAATCCTACGAGATTCGGTTTAATAAATGTGTTAAAAAGGATGGGTGCCGATATAACCCTAAAGCCTTATTTGAGCAGAAGAACAGGTTATGAGCCGATAGGGGATATTGTTGTAACCGGTAGCGAGCTTAAAGGGGTTAAAGTGGGCAGGAAAGAGATTCCTACCTTGATAGATGAGCTTCCGGCTCTTATGGTAGCAGCTTCATTTGCTAAAGGCCTTAGTATTTTTGAGGGGGTAGAAGAACTTAAAGTAAAGGAAACTGACCGTATAAATTCTATGGCTAGTAATCTTAATAGAATGGGCGCAGACTTTAGTATTATTAAACAAGGAAGTTCCAGAAAAATAAAGATTTATGGCAGGGGTGGGTTGAAAGGTACAGCACTTAGGAGTTTTAATGACCACCGTACAGCGATGAGTTTGATAATTGCGGGTATTTGTGCTTCATCAAAGTCGGTTATTAATGATGTTTCTTGCATAAAAAAGTCCTATCCCGGGTTTATAAAAGAAATAAAGTCTTTGTTATATTGATTTTACTTAACTTTTTATTTGACATATACTTGAATTCCTGTTAAAATCCACTCTACACTCGTTTTAGTTCTTTCCGGTAGTAGCTTAGGGGGATAAAATGGTTGATTTTAAGCAAATCTTCAAGAAGGTTTCAGATTATATACTGGATTTAGCTTCCAATGACATTGGTATAGATTTAGGTACAGCTACAACCCTTGTCTATGTTAAAGGGGAAGGTGTTGTTCTCTGCGAGCCATCTGTAGTTGCTGTTGAGCGAGGCACTTCAAATGTTCTGGCTGTCGGAGAAGAGGCGAAGCGAATGCTTGGACGTACGCCTGGTAATATTATTGCTATTAGACCGATGCGGGATGGTGTTATTACGGATTTTGAAGTTACGGAAGCCATGCTTAGGCATTTTATTCGAAAAGTCCGGC
>CAZSQC010000060.1:0-293 GCA_964608955.1 uncultured Planctomycetales bacterium
TGCAGATTTTAAGGCAGGCAGGCTAAAGAAAACCTATAACTATTTACATAAATTTCCAGATACCAACTTAATTGGTACAGCCAGAAGGGATATATTAAAACGTGAGCTTTATAATTTTCGTGGCGTGCAGATGGTTGATCTAATACATGCATCGCGAGGATGCCGTTTTAACTGTTTTCCTTGCTGCACTCCTTATCTTGGAGGCTGTCAATTCAGGCCCCGTCCAATTGATAAAGTTGTTAAGGAGATGGAGTCTATTAAAAATAACCGTTTTTTTATAGTTGATAATTCGC
>CAZSQC010000060.1:303-5175 GCA_964608955.1 uncultured Planctomycetales bacterium
AGGATGACACTTGGGAGAAGGATCTGTTTAGGTCAATAGCGCCACTTAAGAAAAAATGGGTTTCCCATCCGATTAAAGATGATGACGAGATACTTGATCTGGCAGCGAAGGCAGGGTGTTGGTATGTTTATCAGGCAGTTGTAGATACTTCAGACCATATCCGTAAGAAGGTCAAGCGGCTTAAAGACCGCGGTATTGGAGTGGAAGGCACAATTATTTTGGGGATGGACAATCATGATGAGGATTATATAAAAAGACTAGTAGATTTTCTGCTCGAAATTGAATTAGACCTAGCAGAGTTTACGGTGCTTACTCCTTTTATGCATACTCCTATTAGGCAGCAATTGGAAAAAGAGAGTAGGATTCTTCACAATAATTGGTTGCATTATACCGGAGGGGAAGTAGTTTTTAAGCCAAAAAAGATGAGCGTAGATTCTCTTGAGAAGATGTACCAATATGCTTGGGATACTTTTTATTCTGATTTCAGCAAAGAAGTTAAAATGGCCAAGCTCTATTTAAGTGTTATTGAAAAAGAAAGAGTGGACGGTACTTACAACGGACAAAGATTAAGAAATAAGTCCAAGTGGGGCAAGTCAACCCAATGAAGATACTCCTAATTTCTTCTAATATCGCAAGTACGCCTTATTCAGTATATCCTTTGGGTCTAAGTATGGTTGCGGCAAGCCTTAAAGATTCAGGGCATGATGTGAGGCAGTTCGATTTTCTCGCCAGCAACCACTCGAAAGAAGCCTTGGTTAAGGAGATAAAGGGTTTCAGCCCGCAGGTAATTGGAGTCTCTATACGCAATATCGATAATGTAAATCTTCTTAATGAACAGCGCTATATCGATGCGGTGGCAGACATTGTTAAAGAAATCCGTATGAATACTAAAGCCAAGGTAATTTTAGGCGGATCGGCATTTTCTATCATGCCAGAGGCGATTTTGAATAAGGTAGGAGCTGATTTCGGCATTGTCGGTGAAGGGGAATCATTAATTCTCGATTTTATAAAAGAGATAGAAAAGGGGAATATCCCAAAAGAAAGAATAATGCGTAGCCAACCACATCTTCAGGGGGAAGAAATTCCCTCTGCTTGCTATGACGAAAGGATAATGCAGTTCTACTTAAAAAGCGGCAATGTCGCATCCCTTCAGACAAAGCGCGGATGCACGCATAAATGTATTTATTGTTCTTATCCGGTTTTAGAAGGGGCAAAAATCCGCAGCCGGTCGGCTAAAGAGGTAGTCAATGATATAGAAAGGCTTATTAAAGAGCATAGTGCTAAGTATATATTTTTTACTGATTCTGTTTTTAATGATGACCAGGGTGAATATTTAAAAGTCTTAAAAGAAATGAAATCCCGCGGGATCAGCATTCCATGGACAGCATTTTTTAAGCCATCAAAGATGAGCGATGAAGAAATGTCCCTAATGCAGTCCACCGGACTTAAGGCTGCAGAGATCGGGGCAGATGCGCCTTCAGACATTACTTTGAAAAGCCTCGGCAAGTCCTTTTCCTTTAGAGATATTATTGAATGTAATGATATGTTTGGCAAATTTAATATTGCCACTGCGCATTATTTTATGTTTGGTTGCCCCGGAGAGACAAGAAAGGCAGTTTTAGAAGGGGTCGATAATATCAAATCGCTTAAAAAAACAGTTTCTTTTATTTTTATGGGAATACGCATACTTCCCAATACTCCTTTAGCCAAACTTGCCGAGAAGGAAGGGATTATCTCCGGAGGGCAGGATTTATTTGAGCCGGTTTATTATATTTCTCCAAGCATTGAACGTAAGTGGCTTGAAATAACGCTCACTGAGGCTTTTAAGGGCATGCGTAATTGCGTATTTCCTCCTGATGCCCTGGATTCAAGCCTGGCGTTTTTACATAAATTAGGTTATTCAGGCTCTCTTTGGGATATGCTTATTCCGGGAAGAGTCAGGAGAAGCCGTGATAGAAGTGGGATAAAAAAATAATATGTATACAACGGAACATATCTGGTGCGTAATCCCGGTTTACAATAATGGCAAGACAGTAAAGGAGGTTGCTTTAGGTTGCCGCGAATACCTTCGGCATGTGGTTGTCTTTGACGATGGCTCCACGGATTGCGATATAAAAGAAGTTCTTTCAGGTACGGATATCATTATCTTAAGAAGCGAAAAGAATAGCGGCAAGGGAGAGTCAATTCGCAAGGCAAATAGGTTTATTGAACAAAATGGTGGGAAATTCATGATTACCATAGATGGAGATGGCCAACATTATCCCGAAGATATACTTAAATTCATTCCTTTATTACAGGAAGAAGACAGTTTTATTGTTGTTGGTTCCCGTGATTTTAATGTCGAGAATGTTCCTAAAAAAAGCCGCTTTGGAAGGGAATTCTCTAATTTCTGGCTTAGGCTTGAAACAGGCGTGTCTATTGAAGATTCTCAAAGTGGTTTTAGGGCATATCCGGTAAGTAAGCTTTTGCGCATAAGGAGTAGTGGAAAAAATTATGATTTCGAGGCCGAGATTTTAACTCGGGCAATCTGGTCAGGACTAGCGATCAAGACAGTCCCGATTAAAGTATTTTATCCTAAAGAAGGAGACCGCATTTCCAGTTTCCGTCCTTTTCTTGATAATTTGATAATCTCGTTAATGCATACCCGTTTAGTTGGGCGTAGGCTTTTACCAATTCCCTACCCAAGATTAGTAGTATACAGGGACAAAATAGAATACCTTAATTTTCTAAGACATCCCTTGCTGCTGCTTAAGGGGTTATTGAAGGAGGAGGCAACTCCGATGGGTTTGGCTGTTTCTGCAGGAGTAGGGGTATTTTTAGGAGTCCTTCCGCTACTTTCCGTGCATACACTTGTCATTATTTATGTTACTACAAGGCTGCACTTAAATAAAATAATGGCTTTAACTATCCAGAATTTGTGTATGCCTCCGTTTGTTCCTATTGCTTGCATAGAGGTTGGCCACTATATGTTATATAGAGAATGGTTTACGGATATTTCCTGGCAGTCAACATTCGGCTCCATACCGGATATAATCTGGAAATGGTTTTTAGGTTCTTTGGTCTTAGCTCCGATTATGGCATTATTAGCAGGAATAATTGTGTTTTTCTTCGCATTATTTCTGCAAAAAAAAGAAACCTCTAAAGATAAATGCACAAGATATCAGTAAAAAAAAGAGGGAATAAGTTTGGTTTATGGTTCTTTGAGACTCTCGTAAAATTATTTGGCTTAAGAAGCGCATATTTTTTATTATACGGTGTTGCTTTACACTATCTTATTTTTGACAGAGAGGCGGTAAGGGGGGCCCTGAGTTATTGTTTAAGAAGATTTAAGGAGAAGCGTTCCTGGATGAACCGTGTGCATGTATACCGTATTTTTATTAACCAGGGTAAGGAGCTTATTGACCGGTACGCTTTATTGTCAGCCAAGCTCGAATTTGATATACAACTCAGAGGTTTTGAGGAACTCAACAAACTTCTTTCACAAAAAGGCAAAGGTTTTATACTTTTAACCGCGCATGTGGGAAATTGGCAAATAGCCCTAACCGCCTTAAAGAAAATGGATAGAGCGGTTTACTTAATGATGCGTCCGGAAGATAACCCTGCGGTAAAAGATTCACTAGGCGTGGATACCGAAGATAATTTTGTTAAGGTCATTTCACCGGAAGGCTTTCTGGGAGGGGTTGTTGAAGCTATGAGCAGAATAAAGGAAGGCAATATTGTTTCAGTTATGGGTGATCGTAAATATGGATTTGAGGCAATAAGCGTCTCCTTCCTAAACGACGAAGCTTATTTTCCTTTCGGAGCCTTTAATATTGCAGCTGCCTCTGGAGTGCCGATAGTAGTATTGTTATCAGCGAAAACTGGATTAAATAAATATCTCGTAGATGTTTCAAATATTCTATACCCGAGTTATAATAGCCATAAGGATAAAAAGAAACAGTTGAAAGAATATGTCCAGCAATTTGCCGGCATTTTAGAAAATTACGCGGCGGAGTATCCTTATCAATGTTTTTTGTTCCATAATGTTTGGGCAAAGAATTAAATTCCAAATCAGGAGGCGAAATGGCAGACAATAAAGAGCAGGAGTTAAAAGAGATACGCAGCAAATTAAAGGAACTTTTGGTAAACCACTTGTCACTCGAAGATATCAAGCCCGAATCCATAAAAGACGATGAGGTTCTTTTTGGAGAAGGTCTTGGGCTTGATTATCTGGATGCGGTTGAGATAGTGGTATTGCTACAAAGGAATTTCGGTCTGGATGTAAAAGATATGAATGAGGGAAGAAAAATATTTTATTCTATAGATACCTTGGCAAGGTATATTTACGAAAATAAGAATAAATAACATATGTCTAGGATCGCTGTTACCGGCTTAGGGGCAATTTCTGCTTGTGGGCATAATTGCGAGCAGACACTAGAGGGTTTTTCTTCTTTAAGAAGAAGAGCCCGTTCTCCTTCTTTATTTGAGAGCGAGCTCGATTTTCCTGTTTTTGAGGTAGATATTCCATTATCTAATGACGAGAAAAGGATGCGTACCGTAGAGCTGGCAATCCATGCTCTAAAGGAAGCTATTAATCAAGCTTGTTTATTTGATTTTCTTGAGGTTCGCGTAGGCATTTGTTTAGGGACGACTGTCGCTAGTCAGCTAAATGATATTACTTTCTACAAGGGATTTAGGGAGAAAGGCTCCGCTTCTTTTCAGGCAGTAGATAAATTTTTAAAAGGGAATCTTGCATGTGCTATAGGGGATTATTTAAATATTAATCCAAAACTCTGTATTACTGTAGTAAATGCCTGTTCGTCTGGCGCCGATGCAATTGGAATCGGGCTCTCCTGGCTTAATAACGATTTGTGCGATGTTGTTATAGCAGGC
>CAZSQC010000061.1:0-5072 GCA_964608955.1 uncultured Planctomycetales bacterium
GAATTCGAGAATCCCCTTTTGAAAGAAAACTTAAGCCTTAAAAGCGGGAAAATGAATTTGGTATTTGATCAGGGTAGGGGAAGATTATCTTTTGACGGCAAAGAGTTGACAACAGGTCTAGGAGTTTATACTTCTGTTAGATTCTCTGGAATATGGCATGATTCTTATCAGGCAGCGTGGAACTTAGTAAGAAAAGATAAAGATAGGATAATTGTTTTAGGCAAGTGGCCTTATATACCTATTTTGCAGGAGTGGGAATTTAAGTTAGGATCGGAGGATGAAATATTCTGGAAAGTAGCAATGGAAATCCAAAAGGACGTATTCCTTGAAATGCAACAGGCGAATATAATGCTTTCTTCGGGGTATAAATTTTGGGATGCAGGCGAGAGTAATAAGGGCAAATTCTCTGAGACTTACACCGAGGATTACGATATCCTTCCATACAGGCATTGGAATGGCGAAGCCTCTTATGGCATAAGCGCCTTAGGGCCTAACTTGCCGAATGTATTTTTTGCAGACCATCATACGGATAAGAGGTTAGGAGCGATTATTGAGAATACTGATTCTTTGTATAAAGCAAGATTGCTCCAGTATTATAAGATTAATACACGAGTTATGCTTCCCGGCCAAGTAAACTATTTCTCAGGGATCATTAGAGTTAATCCTGTAAAAAACAAAAAGAGTTAATGTATGTCTAGGGTTATCAGAAGAAAATATTTTATTCTAGTTTTCTTAGTTTCCTTAATTTTATTACATTCAATAGTTAATTTTGATGTTTTAGGTAAGGCTAAGATATTAAAAATACATGATGAGGCCTCTTATCTACAAAAAGGCTTAGATTTTCATCTTACTCTATTTATCAATCCTACCGGTTTGACTTTTCTCAGCCAACTGGACTATGTTTGGAGATTACAGAAGAGTACTTTAGGCCGGCCGCCTTTTCTATTTATATTGCAGGCTTTTGTTTGGAAGCTTATAGAAAGGTTTGGTATCTGGGATGAGAACTTAGTTATACTTGTAATTAATACATTATTTTTGTTTATCCTTGTTTTCAGCTGTTATGGTATAGGGAGATTATTGCATAGCAGAAAGGTTGGGTTAGCAGCAGCAATAATTACTTTATTCTCTCCGATCGTTTATGAATATTCTCGTAGGATGTTAACCGATCTGCCTTTGACTGCTATGGTTACTTTTAGTATTTTTATACTTCTTAAAACAAGGAAATTCCAGTCACTAGGGTTTAGCATTTTATTAGGTGTAGTTGCCGGTGTATCTCAATTAATCAGAGAACCATTTTTTATGCTTACAGCGGCTCCTTTTTTGTACTATTTATATCAGTCCATAAAAGAAGAAAGAGAATCCTATCCCCTATTAAATTTTATAATATGCTTGGAAATTTTCTTAATATTAGTGGTTCCCGTTTATCTCGATTCAGTTAGCTTAAGATATATACTTGAAGGTTACCATGGCCTAGTTTCATTGGCGTATCCTCATTCAGATAAGCTCTATTACCTCTCTAACTTCAATTCTTTGTTAGGAAATTTTATATTTATTATCACTATTCCGTTGTTTATCATAGCGGTGATTAATATTAGAAAAACTAACAAAATACTTTTACTCTGGTTTATAGTCCCTTTTGTATTTTATAGCAACATAAGTAACCAGTTTCTAAGGTTCATTATGCCGCTTATTCCCGCTTATGCTTTGATAGTTAGCTATGAGTTATTCACGAGTAATACAAAAAAAATATTCCAGAACATATACCTACTATTTATTTTATTAACGGCAGTTATTCAGTATTCATGTATACATTGTTTCACTAGGATGTCTACCTTAATCGTACCGCTTAATTTCCAATTTGGCCTGAGGAACAAGGATGCCTATAATAAATTTTTTAAGATAAGCGATGAGGTAGTTAGTCTTATTGCCATTTCTCGATCCAGCGGTGAAGATAAAGTCTTAGATTTAACTGGCATTTCGGAAATAGGGAACCCCTTAGGATATAAGTTATTAGTTAATAAGCTTTATTTCTCTGCCCTTACTCCTTTAGAGCATGATTCTGTAGATTCCGATAAGCCAGGGGTTGTGAATTGGGAACAGGTACTATTAAGTTCTAATTATCTTATAGCTAAAGAAGGTGGTATCGGTGGAAGAAAAGGGAGCCTTGAAGATATAAAAGGCAAGCTGCTTGAAGCGTTAGCTAAGAATTCTGATAAATTTAGAATTGTTGCTGAGAAGAGTATTTCTGAAGATGATTCAAAGTTAATAATATATAAGAAAATTTAGCAGAGAATAAGATTATGTATACGCAGGCGGATATTAACAGGAATAGATTTAGAGTTCTCCTTGCTAATCTTCCTTGGCAGAAAGAAGGAAGGTGGGGTGTCAGGGCAGGTTCGCGTTGGCCACATACAAAAGATGAGTCAGAGGGCGGATATATGCCGTTCCCCTTTTTCTTGGCTTACGCAACTGCTTTATTGGAAAAGAACAACTTTAATGCCATGGTAATTGATGCTGTCGCAGAAAGGATGCCTGAAGAATCCTTTCTGCAAAAGATTTCGTCATTAAAGCCAGATTATTTAGTGGCCGAGACTTCGATTCCGTCCTTTCACGATGACTTAAGAATGCTGGAAGCAATTAATAATCTGGGCATATCTGTAATCCTTTGTGGCCCAAATAGTTTAATTTATGATCCGCATTTCCTGGAAAGATATCCTTTTATTGATTTTGTGATGTACGGTGAATACGAATTTACCCTACTGGACTTGGTTTCTTGTTTAAAAGAGAATAAGAGTTTATCTTCTGTAAAAGGTTTAATATACAGGGAGAACGGAAAAACTACTAAGAACCAGAAAAGAGAAATTTCAGACATTAATCTTTTGCCTTGGCCGCACAGAGAAAGTCTACCTATGGAAAAGTATTTGGATGCCCCTGGCGAGATGCCTACTCCTAGTGTGCAGATGTTAGCATCACGCGGGTGTCCTTTTGGGTGTAATTTCTGCCTTTGGCCTCAGGTTATTTATCAAGGAATCCATTATCTTGTAAGGGATGTTAAAGATGTGGCCGATGAGATGGAATTTCTGATAAAGGATAAGAAGTTTAAGTCAGTATATTTTGATGATGATACCTGGAATATCGGTAAAGAGAGAATTCTGAATCTTTGCAGTGAGATTAAAAAGCGTAATTTACATCATACGCCCTGGGCAGTAATGGGCAGGGCTGATTTGATGGATAGGGAGCTTTTGACCGAACTTAGGTCCGCGGGCCTTTGGGCAATCAAATACGGCGTTGAATCAGGGGCGCAGCCTTTAGTTGAGAAATCCAGCAAAAACATGAAGCTTAAGAAAACTTTCGAGATGATAAAATTGACCAAGAGTCTCGGGATCAAAGTCCATCTTACTTTTTGTTTCGGATTACCCGGTGAGACAAAAGAGACGATAAGAGAGAGCATTAAGCAGGCACTACATCTTAATCCAGATTCAGTGCAGTTTTCTATTCTTACCCCTTTCCCTGGGACTAAAATATTCGAAGAGTTAGAGAGCCAGGGAAGAATATTAACCAGGGATTGGTCTATGTATGATGGGCATCATAGCTGCGTATTCCAACCGGATAGTCTTTCTCCTTCTGAATTAGAAGTCGCAAAGTTACGCGCTTATCTTTTATGGGATGATTACCACAGGAAGCGTAATTTTATGCAGAATTTAAAGAGGTTTCGTGATTATGCGCGTAATAAGGGTATTTTTTATGCTTTGTACAAAAGCTTGGGTTTTTTTAAGTTTTTATTGGTTAGCAAGATGAAGAGTCCAGAAATATGGAAAATTATATGATAATTAAATGAAGGTAATCTTTGTAACTCGCGAAGGATATGGTTTATCTGGCGCAAGGGTTAGATGTTATGGTTTTGCCAGGCAACTAAGACTCCTTGGCTTTGAAACTCAGGTATTATCCTTTGCTGATGATTTAGGTGGGAAATACGGTGAAGAAGAATACGAGATGTCTTTTATCTATAAGGCGCGCCTTAATCTCGCCGCTTTGAAAAGCCTCCTAAGCTTAGGCAAAGAAGATGTAATTTTTCTCCAGAGGTTTAATTACCATGCTGCTGCTCCGCTCCTAGCTTCTTTTATTAAAAAGTGCAAAGTGGTATTTGATTGTGATGACTGGAATATAAGAGAGAATCCCGTATATTATTGGAAAATTCCTTCGTCAAAGATGGAATACTTGACCAGAAAAACGGCAAAATATTCTACTGCATGCATTGCCGCAAGTAGCTACCTTAAAGATTACCTCGCTGCGTTTAATAAAAATGTTTGGGAAATTCCCACAGGAGTTGATGCTGATATTTTCTTCCCTAGAAAAATAGAAAATAAAGAGAAAATAATCTTTTCCTGGGTAGGTACAGTGTTTAATAAAGAAATGAAAGATAATCTAATGTTTTTATTGGATTGTTTTTCTCAAACTTGCAAAAAATTTGATAACGTCCTATTGAAAATTGCAGCTTGCGGCAGCTATTATGATCAGATAATAAAGCAGATCTCGCGACTTGAGTTCTCCGGCAAGATCGAATTAGGGCCCTGGGTCAATCCTGACGATATGCCCGAATATCTTTCTAACATCGATATTGGATTATTGCCTCTTATACAGGACAGCCGTTTTAATAAAGCTAAGAGTCCCACAAAGCTTTTTGAGTATATGTCCATGGGCAAGCCCACAATTTCCAGTAATTTAGGTGAGGCCGCGCGTATCCTCGGAAAAGAAGACTGTGGTTTATTAGCCGGTAGCAGAGCCGATTTTATTAATCAAATGTGTAGGTTGGCTGAAGATAATAAATTAAGAGAAGAACTTGGCTTATGCGCTAGGGAAAGGGTCTTAGAAAGATATTCGTTTAAGAAAATCGGATTATTGCTCAAGGATATCATTAGTAAGCTATGATTTTTTTAATGATCGTGACTAACATATGAATATATTAGGAATAAACGGCTTAGGGGTTTCTCCGTCTGCCTGTATAGTTAGGGACGGGGAGTTACTGGCCATGATCGAAGAAGAAAAAATAAACAGAATAAAGGGTTTTTCCG
>CAZSQC010000062.1:0-5064 GCA_964608955.1 uncultured Planctomycetales bacterium
TAATGCTCACTAGTCTTCCGAAACACAGATAAACAAGTATTATTAGTTTGTGCGCAGAATCCATTCCTTCTATATCAAGGGTCGGGTCTTTTTCTGCAAATCCCTTATCCTTAGCTTCTTTCAGCGCCTCCTGGAAAGTGCGGCTTTCTTTTGACATTGAAGAAAGCACGTAATTAGAAGTGCCGTTGACTATTCCTAATATGCTAAAGAAGCTATTGGCAATCAAGCCTTCCCTGAGCGACTTGATAATGGGTATCCCCGCTCCGACTGAAGCTTCAAAGTATATATTTTTTCCTTTATCTGCGGCTAAGGCAAACAACTCCTGGCCGTAATGTGCGATAAGGGCTTTGTTTGCGGTAACGACATTCTTGCCGTTTTTTATGGCCGTTGTAATATATTCCTTTGCAGGATGTATGCCGCCTATTAATTCTATTAGTATGTCTATCTGCGGATCTTCCAGTATATCGTTGGGGTTACTGGTCAGGATGCCTTTATCAACTTTTGTATTACGCGCTGAGGTTAAGTTTACGTCACATATTTTCTTGATATTAATATCTAAACCGGTCTTTTCATATAGAAAAACTTTTTTTTCTTTAAGTATTTTCACTACACCCGAACCTACGTTGCCGAATCCTATCAGGCCTAAATTTATCTTCTTCATATTTATTCCTTGCCTTTTTCTTTGTTCAAATAATAATCAACGGTATCCACTATTACTTTTTTATGCTTATCATCAACTGCCAGGAATTCTATCCGTGTATCATAGATTAGACCTTTCATTATTTCCCGCGATTCGATTACTCTTCCGATAAGCATAATAGGATTGGGGTCAAAGGGAAGCCTTATCTCTATGGCAAGATTAGTGCCGGGGTCAAAGGCTCTGTTAGTCGTCAAAAGCATGCCTCCCAGGCTTAGGTTTTTTGTTTGGGTTATATCAACGTTATTTATTTCGTCTAAGATGCGGTATGAAACGATAAAACGGCCGTAGGCGCGCGGATTCTTTCTTCTTTCTGTCCCCGTATATGCCATGATAACCTCCTGTTTAAAAGTCGGGGCGGACAGACTTGAACTGTCGACCTCTTGAACCCCATTCAAGCGCTCTAGCCAAACTGAGCCACGCCCCCGTAAGCTATTCTTTTTTCTTCTCCCTGGACATCAGATCTTGCAAAGCTTTTGTCGCAGGCTTATTCCGGTATATTACATTATAAACTTCTCTGGTGATGGGCATCTCGACTTTATGTTTTAGGCTTAAAAGATAAGCTGATTTTGCAGTCGGGATACCTTCGGCTACCATGCCGTGTTGTAAGCGTAATATATCTCTTAAGCTTTTACCCTTACCTATTTGTTCTCCTGCTGCCCTGTTTCTGCTGTAAGAACTTATGCATGTTGTAACCAGGTCGCCTAGGCCGCTTATTCCGCTAAAAGTCTCTATTTTTGCTCCCATGGCTTTTCCAAGACGGGCTATCTCCGCCAAACCTCTTGAAAGTATTGCTGCCTTGGTATTTGTTCCGAATTTTAATCCGTCACAGGCCCCGCAGGCAATAGCAATAACGTTTTTCAGGCTCCCGCCCAATTCTACTCCTACAACATCATCGTTTGTATAAACTCTGAATCTGTTGGTCATAAAGACATCCTGGATCATTTTTCTTACCTTAACATTTCTTGAGGCAATTACAGCAACCGTAGGGATTTCTTTAGCTACTTCGTACGCTATGGTTGGCCCTGAAAGCACGGCCAGCCTGATATTGCCTAGCTCACTATGAATTACTTCTGACATCCTTTGCAGTGTTTTAATCTCTATGCCCTTGGTGACGCTTAAATAAACAGAGTCTCTGCTGGGCTTGAGTTTTTTCATCTGCCTTAAAACTTTACGAAGATATTGCGAAGGGACAGCCAGAACAACAATTTGTTTATCTCCTACAGCTTCTTTAAGGGAATCAGTAAGGTAAATTTCTTTTGGTACTTTAATCCCAGGAAGAAAATTCTTATTTTCTCCGTGTTTCTTAATGCTTATTATGTTTTCCTTAAAGGCGCTCCAAAGGGTTACCTTATGCCCTTTTTTTGAAAGAAGGGTTGCGAGAGTGGTCCCCCAGCCTCCGTCACCTATAATTGCGATTTTAACAGGTTTATATGTATACATTCTTTGAATCCGGTTCTTCCCGGGTTAAAAACTTTATGCCTACATCAAAATTATCTATACCCTTTGGTTCAATCCTGACAACTTTTCCGATTACTCCGTTCTGGTAAATCAAGGCCTTTTTCTCAAGGTCCTGGCATATTTCTAATACCGAACGGTTAAAAGAAAGCCAGAGGATATCTTCGGTATTAACGGATTCCCTAATATTGCAAAGCATCCCTGCTTCGCTTATGTTTGAGGTATAACCTTCGAGAATCTTAGTGATAGTTTCTTTGCGGCACACCTTGTAAGCTAAAGGAGAAGCGAAGCTTACTCTCTGGTACTCACGTCTTTCAACAGGATTTTCTGGTTGCAACATTTTATTTAATTATAAGGTTATTTTTATTAGTTCTTAATTTGGCCAGATCCCATGCGTAATCGTAAAGATGCAACCCCTTACTTACGGCTATAATTTCTCCGTCTTCTACGCCTATCTCTTGGGCCATGTATTCCTTGACAAGCTGCAATCCTCCGAGGTTAGAAGGAAAACCACCCCAAAGATCCCAGGATCTGAAATAAAGTATAAAGTGCAGCTTTCCGTATCTTACCCTGGTATCGATAATCCTAAGGCACGGGGGATCTAGTAGTTTAATATCCGAAGGCATTCCTATTTCCATGGTAGCCTGGTTGGTTCCTTCTCCCTTTTCTTTGTAAAGCCGTATTACTTCTTCAACCTGGTTTACGTTAAGCGGCATTTCTTTTACCATTTCTTTTCCGTTAACATGTTCTTTTAGCTTAACCTTAGGGTCTACCAGCCTTTCTCCGTAGGTGTAATCTTCAGTATCGGTTTTAGAGCCCGTTAGAAGGTATCCCAAATATCCTTGGATATAATCCATATCTGTTGGAGCCGGGATATTCATGCCTTCCGGAATAATAGGTATAATTTGATGCGCGGGCTTTTTTATTCTTACCGAGACGAAATCGAATTCCAGCCTTTTTTGCCCTTCGTAACTTCCTTTTGTTATTTTATATACATAACCCTTTTCAAGTATAGTGCTAAGGCATTGAAACCAGGCGTCATCTAAATCAAAAGCATCTATAAAGATCGGTTTTAGTAATTGTTCCTGTATCATGCTCTATTTTTCTTTGGCTGATTTCACAAAAAGTTTAAAACTGCTTATCATCTGAGAAATCGGCATATTTTTTCCTATATAACCCGAACAGCCGTACTCCTTTGATTTAGAAAGAAGTTCTTCGTCATATCCGAACCCGGTGATCATAATTATAACTATTTCCGGTTTCGCGTCTTTTATTTTCTTTAAGGCCTCTAAGCCGCTCATGCCTTTGAGTTTTATATCTAATAGTATAGCGTCAAAGTCTTCCTTCTGTACTAATTCTAAGGCTTCTTCTCCGGAAGCAACCCCTTTAACAGAGTAACCCTCTTTTTTAAACAGATCTGAAAACAGATCTCTTACGGCAGCCTCATCATCGACAACTAGAACTTTGTACACCATAATTTCCCTCCATTTTATTAAACGGTATTCTTATTATAAAGGTTGTACCTTTGTTGGGTTCTGTTTTGACTTCGATTGATCCCATATGGTTCTTTATGATATTGTAGCAGATTGAGAGGCCCAGTCCAGTCCCCTCTTTCTTGGTGGAGAAGAAAGGCATAAAGAGGTTTTTCAAGGTCTCATGGCCTATGCCACATCCGGTATCGCTTATGGATATAACCGCATAAGTATTATCTGAACTCTCTGTCTTTATGGTAAGCGTTCCTCCGTTTGGCATTGCTTGATAAGCATTAATAAAGAGGTTTATGAATACCTCCTGCAGCTGGTGATAGTCGCCTTTTATTTTTGGTATATTCTTGGCAAATATCTTGACTGTTTTAATGCTGCATGAGGGAATTTTATGGTAGTCTAAAAGAGGTAAAGAATCCTTGATTATGGTGTTGATATTTAAGTCTTGGGTGTTTGGTGTATACTTGCGAGTAAAAGCAAGAAATCTGTTTACGAGCTGTCGAATTCTCTCTGTCTGGAGGTTGATTGTTTTTAGTTCTTTCTTCAAATTCTTCGAGATTTTTTTATCAGAAAGCATTATTTCGATCCTGCCGGATATGACAAAAACAGGATTGTTAATTTCGTGCGCTATTCCGGCGACTAATTGACCTACAGCCGCGAGCTTTTCGGATTGAAAGACCTGGTATTCAAGGCGCCTTCTTTCGGTTATATCTTTTACCATGAATATGTATCCTGTTATGTTCCCCTGTGCGTCCAGAAAAGGATTAACTGTCAGATTTACCGGTAAAGAATGGCCGTCTTTTTTAATCAAAAACGTTTCTGTTTCGTAGCGCCCTGTTTTTCTTACCTCTTCTAATATAAAAGGGAGCTTATAAGATACTTCGTCATAAAGATGCAGTGAGGTTATATCTTTAAATATTATTTCTTTTCTGGTCCAGCCGAACATGGATTCTGCTCCCATGCCGTAATAAGTAATTTTACCCGAGAGATTTGTAACATATAAAGCGTATTCTTTTATATTGGAGAATACATTTTTTAGGGTTCCGTCTATGCTTCTGAATAAATCTTCTCTCTCTTTGGCCAAGGTAACGTCATTTCCTAGAAACAGGATTCCTTCAGGGGAGGTATCTTTTTCCGTAATCAAAGATACGTTCCACGAGACATAACGTTCGTTGCCTGCGCCGTCTGAAATTAATCCTTCGAAATTCGCGCTGCGTCTGTATTTTAATACGTCATCCACCATTGCTTTAAAAACTTGGCTATTACCTGCTACACTCGAAGTGCGTTGATACAAAACCTTGAGGTAGTGTGATTCAGTTATAGCCTCTCTGGGGAGCCCCATTGTCTTTTCAAATTCTTTGTTGCACATGAGTATTTTTCCTTCCGGATCGCAATAGAATATTAATGCACCGGCTTTTTCTATTA
>CAZSQC010000063.1:0-1733 GCA_964608955.1 uncultured Planctomycetales bacterium
GGATTATATCAGATTGATTCAATATGCTAAAAATATCCTTGTCCATCAAAGACGGGAGATCAAGGACAAGATAGTGATAATCATTTACCAAGGTGCTTAAAACACTCACCAGTCTTTTTACGCACAGCTTATCTTCCGGTTTGTAATAAAAACACAGCAGGTCAACATTAAAATTGCTTTTTAATATAAACTCCTTCACCGACTGCGGATTATCCGCCGAGGCATCCGAAAGGTCAAAAATTCTCTGGCCGGCAATCCCCAGCCTGTGCAAAAGGCTATGCGTTTTATCAACGGGAAGAATATCCAGGATTATTACGCTCTTACGTGTTTCTTTCTGAAGGCTTAATGCCAGATTAAGCGCATAGATTGTTTTTCCTGCCTGGGAATACGAACTAAAAACAGAAACAACCGTGCTTTCGAATATCGTCTTCTCGTGTGCGTCTTTTCTTTTAAGCCTGCGGGAAAGAGTTCGGCTTAAATCAATTGCCAGGCGCGGGATCTTATTGATTACTAAATTAAAGTCATCTTTTCCAATCGTAAGAATTGCGCAGTCATTGGTAGCCTGGGCAGTAACCGAGTGGTTTTCATCGGTAAGAAGAGAAATAACTCCGAAATATTTACCGTGATGCAGGTATTCAAGAATATTCTTCTCTCCACTCCTGCCCTTGGTGTAAATAAACACTCTCCCGAGGATTAAACAATAAAAAGCACTCGGAGGGGAATCCTGGGTGTAAATAATATCGCCCTTATTATAATGCTTTAACTGACAGTGGTCCTTTATAAGTTTAAGCTCATTCCTTTTAAGGCCCGCGAAAAGCGGAAAATCCCTGATTGCTGACTCTTTGCTAATAAATTCCATATTTATAAATTATTCCTTAAGCAAACCTGCGCAAATTTAATGGCGCTTTCTCTTATAGTACGTTTATAAGTATTATAGTCCACTTCTATCAGGCCGAATCTTGGCGCAAAGCCCTTATCCCACTCGTAATTATCAAGTAAAGACCAATACACATACCCTAAAACCTTGACCCCGTTCTCCATTGCCTTATGAAGCGCCTCAAGATGATCTCTTATAAACTCCCAACGTAAATTATCATCAAAAGTACAGATACCATTTTCAAGTATAAATACCGGCATATTGTATTTTTTTAAAGAAAGCAACGCATGATGGAGCCCCTGGGGATAAATATCCCATCCCATGGAATTCTTTTTGAGTTTATCATGGCCGCCTTGGCAGACATCCGTGGAAAAATTCTTGATTCCCCATCCCCTTAATTCCACAAGGCTCCTGCTGTAGTAGTTTACTCCAATAAAATCCAGAGCATTAGCGCTAAGAGATCTGCTTATAAAATCAAGATTATAAACCCTAGCCCTCAAGAAAGCTGCGAGCTTATTTCTTACGGTTGCCCGGCAAGGTACAAAATCCTGCATATTTTGAGCAATGCTAATAAACGGCTTTCCCAGACGATTTTCTTTGTAAATCCTGTTGATTAAACGATAGGACTGAATATGTGCCTGCAAAAGATTTTTTTGGACAACCCATGTTTTTAAAAGCGAGGATTCCTGTGGAGGCCACAACCCCAGAAGAAAGGAATAATACACATAAACCATGGGCTCGTTTATAGTAACCCAGAAACGCACATCTTCTTTAAGAGAGCTGACTATCTTTTCTACGTATTTAAGAAAACGTTTTGTTGAAGATCTTAAGGCCCATCCACCGGTTTCGGCAAACC
>CAZSQC010000063.1:1743-4647 GCA_964608955.1 uncultured Planctomycetales bacterium
GATTAGTAAAATGATGCAGCGTCGCAATCGGTTCTAAACCCCGCCTCCTTAAAGCAGAAACAACAGCTTTATAATGCTCTATTTCCTTGTCGGAGAAAACGCCTTCCTCAGGTTCAACCCTGCTCCATTCTACGGAAAAACGGTGGCAATTATGGTTTAACTTTTTGGCCAAATCAAAATCACCCTCGTACATAGAATAATGCCTACAGGCTTGTCCTGACTGATACTTTAACTTGCCGGAAACCTCAAACTTCCACCAGTCACTCAGTACATTATCCCCTTCTACCTGATGTGCGGAAGTTGCCGCTCCCCACAAAAAACCATCCGTAAATTTCTCCATGAAAATTATTATAACACCCTAAAATGAAAAATCCCAACAAAAAGTCGGGATTTTTCATTGTTCTTAAACTGAAAAATATACAGCTTAACGTACCTTTTCCTGATTCTGCGCAACCGGATTTAAATACTTACTCAACACACCCCAGGTCTTAGGACCAACCTTTCCGTCTACAACTAACCCCTGTGATTTCTGAAACTCGGTTATAGCCTTTTTCGTATTAGGGCCTATTTTACCATCAACTGCACCGGTATAGAACCCAGCGTTCTTTAAAGCCGTCTGAATTTCATTAGAAGTAGGTTTATATGGGCCTGCGGGCGGAAGAATCGGATCTAAACTTGTATTCTGAGCTGGCTTGGCTACGCTTACCATCTCAACCTTAGGTTCAAATACTCTCTGGTCAACAGGCGCGCTGGAAGTCGTACTGATTGTAGCCAAATTCTCCATGGATATCGGCTGCTGCATCTCTTCCAAAGATTGCTGTTTTCTTCCGCAACCTAAGATATAAGAAGATAATGTAAAGCCTAAAATTATAAATACGATTTTTCTCATTTTTTTTCACCTCCTTAATAAAATTATTTTATCAAACTTAGCAACTAAAAGCAACAAGAAAATGCGCTTGACATATTTTTTTGTTAATACTATACTTACCTTATGTCTCAGTCGGGCATATCTCTGCAAAGCCGCATAACAACGTTAATTATACTTTCGTCCGTAACTTTCATTGGCGTTTTTACTTTTATCCAGATTAACAACCAACTCGGAAGAGTCAACAGATTCAACACTTATCAGGCCAACCTCTCTACCTCAATAATAAAAAATAACCTTGAAGTCATTCTAAACGAGACAAAAGAGGACGAATCCGCAAAGAAAAAATACCTCCAGTCAGAATTGGATAAGTTCCGTGACAGCAAGATTTTATCCGATGCAGTGATCTTTGACGCAAACGGCTCAATAATTTACAACACAAACAAATTATCGCCATCAAACAATGCTTCTTTCCATGACTTAGCTAAAATAGAAGAACTGAGATATGCCTCGGACGGAAAATGGTTTGCTTCCGAAGTCGACAAGAAAAACAGGCAACTTATATTTTATATCAGCCTAAACACCAGAGAGGAACCTGCCGAAATTTATACAGCAAGGGCAACATTTCCGCTCACCGATATTCAGGGTGCATTTATAGAAGTATATAAGCCGGTCATATTAACAGCCATAATCGTAATCATCGCCAATATAATACTGGGATATTCAATTTCAAAGACAATAATAGGCCCGATAAAAGTATTAAATCAGGTAACAAAGTTAATCGCTGCCGGAGACCTGACTATACGTACAAAAATAACTACTCAAGATGAACTGCAGGAATTAGGCTCAACATTTAACTTCATGACGCAAGAGCTTGCAAAAATGAAAGAGCGCGCTGAAAATGCAAATCCGCTTACCAAGCTTCCCGGCAATATAGTCATCCACGAAGAAATTGAAAAACGTATACGGGAAAATAAGAAGTTTGTGGTTATTTATTGCGATTTGGATAACTTCAAGGCTTTTAACGACAAATATGGAATTGCCAAAGGTGACGTGGCGATTAAGCTTACTGCTGATATATTTAAAGACTCGGCATTAAAAAACGGCAACTCCGATGACTTTGTAGGGCATGAAGGAGGGGATGATTTTATACTTATAACAACTCCGGATAAAGCAGACCGAGTTGCAAACTCTATTACTAGCGAGTTTGATAAAAAAATACGTACTCTTTATTCTCAAGATGATTTGTCTCAAGGCTATATAATCGCACACGCCAGGGATGAATCTATAAAGAAGTTCCCGATAATGACTATTTCTCTGGCAGGAGTAAGCAACGAAATCCGCGAAATATCAAGTTACGCAGAGGTAACTAATATCGCCGCGGAATTAAAAAAGAAAGCTAAGGGAATAGATGGAAGCATATTTGTAATGGATCAAAGAAAAACTTAATAAAATACCGACTTTACCAAGATCCTTAACAAATCTCCTGCCTGGGAATAAAAACCGGGCTTACTGAGCAATTGCAGGAATAACTGGCTATGCCCTTCAAAATCACCTATCTTTTCAATAAAACTTTTATTGCTTTTTAGAATATCAAAGACCTTCTTTAAATCATCCTGACTTAGATTACCGTAAATATTCTTCAGTTTCAGACCTATTCTTATCTCCGGATAAAGTTTCTCTTTCCACAAAAAATCATATCTATCTAGCCTGCCTTGAGATATACAGGAACTAAGAATAACAGCTGCCTTCATCCCAAAATATACTCCTCCATAGCTTAATGGTTTAACCTGACAAGCTGCTCCGCCAACCAGGGCTATATTATCCTTGTAAGTGTTGATTCCAGAACCCAGAGCAACCAGGCCTCCGAATCTTTCTACTACCCTCCCTTTTATTTTATAATAAGACATGAAATCATGAAGATCTTTATGGGGATTCTCGGATATTACCCCAACGCGCGCTATATTCGTCCCCTCAGGGACAACCCAGGAGAAATGCGACTTCCCCATGTATACATCAACAAAATCATGCCTATGAGC
>CAZSQC010000064.1:0-4508 GCA_964608955.1 uncultured Planctomycetales bacterium
CGCAGACCTCCAGCCAAGCCAGGGCTCAAACCAAAAAATTTTGGGAAAATTTTCAATCGGCTCAGTTGGCCTATGCTTATAAAAAGCGGAAGCCTGAGTTAGCCAAAGATTTACAGGCTTTTGAGGGGTTAAAATCTCTAGCGCGAAGCCTCGAGGCTTTAAGTCCTTTATCCGTGCTTGCGCGCGGATATAGCCTAAGTATTTTAGAGGACACCAAGGCAGTAATTAAAGAAGCCTCTTGCCTTAAACCGGGAGATAGAGTTAGAACAATGTTGGGTAAAGGGTTTTTCTTAAGCAGAGTTGAGGAAATTCATGAGAAGTAAGGTTTAAGGAGGAGAGCTTATGAGAGAGAAACAGTCTTTTGAAGAAGACCTTAAGAAGCTACAGAAGATCGTAGAAGAATTATCAAGCGGAAAGCTTAATCTGGGCGAATCCCTTAAGAAATACGAAGAAGGCATAAAATTGGCCCAGGGGTGTTCAGCCCTGCTGGAAGACGCAAAGATGAAAGTTGAATCGCTTATTAAAAAAGACGGTAAATTCTCGCTTGATAAATTCGAAGAAGAAGAATGATATGGTTTTAGAAGAGATTAATTCGCCCGAAGCGTTAAGGAAGCTTAAAGTGGAAGAGTTGCCCAAGCTTGCCTCTTTGGTCCGTCAAAGAATGGTAGAAGTTGTTTCTGTTAACGGAGGGCATCTTGCTTCCAGCCTAGGGGCGGTAGAGCTTATTATTGCGCTGCATTACTGTTTTAATACTCCTTTTGATAAGATTATTTTTGATGTCGGGCACCAGTCTTACGCGCATAAGATATTAACAGGCAGGTCCGCGAATTTTTCCTCGCTCAGGCAGTTTTCCGGAATCAGCGGTTTTCCGTCTAAAGATGAGTCGGAGTTCGATGTCTTTACTACCGGGCATTCTTCGAATGCAGTTTCTCTTAGCCTAGGATTAGCCTGCGCCAGAGAACATTTAAATCCCGCACAGAATTATAAAGTTGCGGCGGTTATCGGGGATGGTTCGTTAAGCGGAGGTCTTTGTTTTGAAGGATTAAATAACGCCGGGCATCTTAAAAAGGATATCCTGGTTGTTTTAAATACCAATGAAATGAGCATTGCTCCGAATGTAGGAGCGATAAGTAATTATTTAAATAAAATAATCTCGCTGCCGGTTTATAATCATTTCAGGGAGTCTCTAACAAGGTTTCTTTCTTCGCGCGGGCCGCGCGGAGAAAGGCTTTTAAAGCTGGCCAATAGATTTGAAGAAGGATTAAAGGGGCTTTTTGTCCCGGGTGTTTTATTTGAAGAAATGGGCTTTCGTTATTTCGGGCCCCTTGAAGGAAATAATCTCGAGCTGCTGATCCCGGCTTTAAAAAACATAATCAATATAAAAGGCCCGCGCATCCTGCACGTGGTTACAAAAAAAGGGAAAGGTTATTTTGCGGCGGAAAAAGAACCGGTGAGGTTCCATGGTACCGGCCCTTTTGAATTGCAAACCGGGGAGCCTCTGGCAGCAAAAGACGGACAAAAGAGTTTTACGGATGTTTTCGGAGAAAAGCTGGTTAAGCTTGCAGAAAACAATAAAAGAATAGTTGCTATTACAGCGGCAATGCCGGAAGGTACCGGCCTTGATAAGATAAGGCAGGTTTTTCCGGAGAGATTCTTTGATGTCGGGATTGCCGAAGGGCACGCCGTATCTTTTAGCGCGGGATTGGCCAAAGCCGGGCTTAAACCGGTAGTAGCCATATATTCTACTTTTCTGCAGAGGGCGTATGATCAGATTATTGAGGATGTAGCGCTTCAGAATCTCCCTGTTGTTTTTTGCGTTGACCGCGCAGGGATTGTCGGAGAAGACGGGGTAACTCATCAGGGGATATTTGATTTAAGTTTTCTTAATACTGTACCCGATTTAATAATAATGGCTCCCAAAGATTCGGATGAGTTTGAAGAAATGCTTGATTTTGCCGTAGCAGCTGAGAGGGCGGTTGCTATAAGATACCCGCGCAGCAAGGTATTTAATCTTGGGTTAGGGCAGAAAAATACTACTTTAAGTTTAGGCAAGGCAGAGACCTTAATAAAGGGTGAAGGATTCGCGGTCATTGCCTTAGGCGCTATGGTAGGGCCTTCTTTGGAAGCTTTGAATATTCTTAAGTCCGAAGGTTTTTCAGGAGAGCTTATAAATGCACGTTTTGCCAAGCCCTTAGACGTAGAGCTTTTTAGGGAGATAGCAAAAAGATTTAAATATATATTTACCGTGGAGGAATCAATATTAACCGGCGGTTTTGGCAGTGCGGTAGAGGATAGTATTGCTGCTCCTGTTTTCAAGATAGGTCTTCCTTGTAAATTTGTTCCGCATGGTAAGAGGGATATTTTGCTTGAAAAATACGGGTTATCGGGTAATAAAATAGCAGAGAAAATAAGGTCTCAAATATGCCGAAGATAAAAATAGATACTGATAGGTGTAAGGGGTGTTTTCTTTGTATAGAAGCGTGCCCCAAAAAACTGATAAGCATCGGTACAGGCCTTAATTCTAAAGGGGTTACGCCCGTAAAGTTCAAAGACAACGAAGAGTGTATTGGGTGTAAATTCTGTGCAATAATCTGTCCTGATTGCTGCATAGAGATTTATAAGGATGAAAAATAATCTAAGAAGTAAAAAAATACACAGGGAGCTTTTAAGCGGGAACGAAGCAATAGCCAGCGGAGCAATTGCGGCAGGATGCAATTTCTACGCAGGGTATCCTATTACGCCCCAGAACGAACTGATTGCCTATATGTCGGTTCATTTAAAAGGGGAAGGTAAAGTATTTATTCAGGCGGAGTCCGAAATCTCCGCTATTAACATGGTTTATGGCGCAGCTGCCTGCGGGGCAAGGGCTATGACATCTTCTTCCAGTCCCGGAATAAGCTTAAAACAGGAAGGAATTTCTTATATCGCAGGAGCACAGCTTCCGGCAGTAATCGTAAATATTATGCGCGGAGGCCCGGGTTTAGGAAATATCGCGCCTGCTCAATCGGATTATTTTCAGGCAGTTAAGGGTGGCGGACACGGAGATTACCGTTTGATAGTTTTGGCTCCCGCATATGTACAGGAGGCCTTTGATTTTATGAGGCTGGCTTTTGAACTTGCCGATAAATACCGTAATCCGGTTATGATCTTAGGAGACGGAATGCTGGGGCAAGTAATGGAGCCTGTTGAGATATCGGATAGCAAGGCAGTAAGTTTTTCCGGTAGCAAAGAGAATAAGAAGTGGGCTTTGACCGGATGCAAAGGCAGGTCCCCAAACGTGGTTAAATCTTTTTATCTTGAGGATGGGGAGCTGGAGAAGTTCAATTTAACCTTACAGAAAAAATACAAAAAAATTGAGAATCTGGAACAGCGGTACGAAGAATTTATGGCTAAAGATGCAAAAGTTATAATTGTTTCTTACGGCAGCATGGCCAGGATCGCAAAATCCGCGGTTAAGGCCTTAAGGGCTAAAGGAGTAAAGGCAGGGCTTATAAGGCCGGTAACTCTCTGGCCTTTTCCTAAAAAGGCGTTTAAGTTATTAAATAAAAACACGAAGTATCTTGTTTTGGAAATGTCCTACGGCCAGATGTTAGAGGATGTGAGGCTTTCGGTGCATCCGTCTTCAAAGGTTGGTTTCTTAGGAAAAGCCGGAGGAGGAATTCCATCGGAAGAAGATATCATTAAAAATATTATAAATGGATAAAATATACTCTCACCCTAAATCCTTACGTATTAAGTCTACTCATTATTGCGCCGGATGCGGTCACGGGATTGCCCATCGCCTGATAGCCGAAATAGTTGATGAGCTCGGTATCAGGGAAAAGGTTATTGCCGTTGCCCCGGTCGGATGTGCGGTTGTTGCTTATGATTATTGGGATTTTGATTGTTCTGAAGCAGCGCACGGAAGGGCTTTGGCTGTGGCTACGGCTATTAAAAGGTTAAGGCCCTCAAATATAGTATTTACTTATCAGGGTGATGGAGATTTGGCGGCTATCGGCACAAACGAAACAATTCATGCTGCGAATCGGGGGGAAAATCTTTCGGTAGTATTTATTAATAACGCAATATACGGAATGACCGGAGGCCAGATGGCCCCTACTACGCTTTTAGGGCAAAAAACAGCCACTACCGTTGAGGGCAGAGATGTAAAGTTGCAGGGCTCTCCTTTAAAGATACCCGAGATGATTTCTGTTTTGCCCGGAGTAAAATACCTGGAACGCGTTTCTTTTCATTCTCCGCCGGAGATTTTGAAAGCAAAAACAGCCATCAGACAGTCTTTTTTAAATCAAATAAACGGAATAGGGTTTTCTTTGGTTGAAGTGCTTTCTCCGTGCCCTACTTACTGGGGCTTAAAGCCCAAAGATGCTTTATCCTGGATTAAAGATGTTATGGTTAAAGAGTTTCCTTTGGGTAGGATTAAATAAATATGAATGAGAAAATTATTATTGCAGGTAGCGGCGGGCAGGGAATAATGTTGCTGGGGAAGATTCTGGCACAGGCCGCAATGG
>CAZSQC010000065.1:0-4336 GCA_964608955.1 uncultured Planctomycetales bacterium
AGCTGGTATTGCAGATGATAACGGTCCTGTCGCTTAAAGGCTTTTGCGTCCTGGGATCAATTAATTTAGGAAAAGTCTTTAAAGTTTCAACGACTTCTCCCGCTCTTTCACCGCAGGCAGCAATAATTACAATATCAACCTGTGCGTGCCTGCTGGTTAATTGCTGCAGGACGGTCTTGCCCGCCCCAAAAGGCCCGGGAATGCAATAAGTGCCTCCCTTGGCAACCGGAAAGAAAGAATCAATAAGCCTCATTTTTGTAACAAGAGGCTCATTAGGTTTTATTTTTTCGGCGTAAGCTTTTATAGGTATTTTTACGGGCCAATACTGTTTTAAGAATACATCCTGGGTATTCCCGTTCTCATCGCGCAGTTGCGCAATCCTCTCATTAACCGTATATTCACCCTGGGGGACAATAGAAGTAATCTCCCAGACGCCCTTAAGCCCGAAAGGAACCAGGCAATAATGTTTAAATATTTTCTCGGCAGTTGAGCCTAACCTTGATCCGGCGATAACCTTATCATTTAATTTCGCAAGAGGAGTAAAATTCCATCTTACATCTTCAGGGAGTGCTTTAAGATAAAGGCCTCTTTTGAGGAAGAACCCGCTTGTCTTTGCCAAAAGAGGCAGAGGATTTTGCAGACCGTCAAATATCTGGCCCAAAAGACCCGGCCCCAACTCAACTGAAAGAAGCTCATTGCTGAATTCTACGCGGTCTCCTACCTTAAGACCTGACGTGCTTTCATAAACCTGCATCTCGGCTAAAGAACCGCGGACCCGGATAACCTCTGACTTTAACCTTTCATTTCCGTGCAATATGTAAGCAACTTCGTTCTGAATAACCTCTCCTTCAGTATGCACGCTTACCATATTGCCGTTTACTTTGAATATCTGACCGGATCTTTGCATCATTCTTTCTTTTCTAAGGTTTCACGTAATACCCGGCTTTTATCTGCCGAATTAATTTTATCCCAGCGCGTAAGAATTTTAAGTTTTAAAGCATAGCCAACAAGGGCATTAATATCAAAATAGTTTAAAGCTGTCTGCGCATCGAGAAAACGCCAACGCTCTAAATCCAGGTACTTCTCCGCCTCGATAATATTTTTATTCCGGTATGCCGTCATTGCTATGTGCGTAACTTCCGCCGCAGGGCAGATATCCGGGCGGGAATACTTTAAGGGGTCTTTCTTAACCCTGGCAGCCCTTGCGCGCGCTAACTCATTGCGCAGAGAGATATCAAAATATTGCCATTTTCCAAGAATTTCCGCCGAAAGATTCCTTAGCTTCCACCCCGGATTTGAAACGGCATTCTTTAATTCTTCGAGGCTTTCCGGTTCTATAGTTCTTGAACAAAGATCAAAAAATTCTCCTAAAGAAATAGGGGGCTTTGCCCCGAAGGAAAGCGCAGGAAGGCTTGAAAGTAAATAAGTATAATAAGAAGGCATGTAGTCTGTTAACTCCTGAAAAACTTAGCAAGTTCTTTATTCAAATAGGTGCTTAAGTATTCGGCTAAGGCCTCGGCTGAAAAATCAAAATAAGACCTTCCGGCATCAAAGCTTATGGTAAAGCCCGCAGATAAGCTCTGCGATGATTTTAAGGTAATCCCTTTTTTCAGGCTTTCCGAAAGCCTGCTTAAGAAATGCTCTTTCATTTTCTCAAGGTCTTTAGGATTAAAAATAATCTCTATATTATCAGCTGCGCCCTTAGAATGCTCTTTGATCAAAACATTTATAATCTTGGACATCTCTTCGTAATTTAAATGCTTCTCGACATCCGAAACTATGATTTTCTTAAGCATGGCATTGGCTTCTTCCTTGATCTTGATAAGAAAATCCCTCGCGCTCTGCGCAAGAGCCGCATTAGTCGCATCGTTAAGCCTTAAGGACTCTTCTTTCGCCTTTTCAATTAGCGCATCAGCTTCTTTTTTAGCCCTACCGATTATATCTGCCGCATGAGCCCTTGCCTCTTCTTCTATTCTTTTGGCGTTTTCGCGCGCTTTGTCTATCCCCTCTTTCTGGATCTTTTCTATAAGGCTCTTAATCTCTTCTGCCATATGCCTCTCCTAATATCTCCTGTGCGCTTTTTAAAGGATCTTTGGCCTCTATTATCGGCCTTCCTATAACCAGAAAGTTGCTCCCTGCCTTAATCGCCTCGGCTATAGTAGCGGTCCTCTTCTGGTCATTCTTGATGCCGCCCTGCGGCCTGATGCCGGGAGTGACTATAACAAAATTTCTTTTTATACTTTCCCTTAACATTTTAGCTTCTCTCGCCGAGCAGACAACACCGTCTAAGCCGCATTCAATACCCATTTTAGCGAGCGTTAACACGTCGCTGGAATTAGCTTCTTTGCTTGTAAGAACGGTTACCCCGATCAAAAGCGGCTTTTTTACTTTTAGCTTTTTAGCTTCATCTTTAGCAGCAATAACCGCTGCCTTAATCATCTCTTCATCCCCTAAGATATGCAGGGTAAGCATTTTAACCTTATGCCTTACTGCCATGCGTACGGCCTGCGCAACGGTATTAGGAATATCAAAGAATTTTAAATCCAGAAAAACCTCCCCGCCTTTTCTCCTGATCAGCTCGATTATCTTAGGGCCAAGGGCAGTAAAAAGGTGCGCTCCCACCTTAAATGTTTTTATCTTCTTGGAGAGTTTATCAATAAAATACTTTGCCTTCCTAAAGTCGTCTACATCAAGCGCTAAAATAACCTGGGGTTTCAAACTATTAGCCCTCCTGTAAGTTTTGCCGCGCTTTTTATCTTGCGGCGCTGCATGTACTCTTTTAGCCCTAAGATTATCTGCAGGCTCAAAGATGGGTTAATGAAATTCCCGGTGCCGATGCTCACGGCTGCGGCTCCGGCAAGAAAAAACTCCAGCGCATCTTCCAGATTCATTATACCACCCATTCCGATAATGGGAATCTTAACTTTTTTATATGTTTCCCAGACCATTTTAACCGCAACTGGCTTTATGGCCGGACCGCTTAATCCTCCGGTTATCGCAGCAAGCTTAGGCTTTGCGGTTTTTACGTCGATACTCATACCCATCAGAGTATTGATCAATGCCACTGAATCGCTGCCCGCCTCTTGTGCCGCTTTTGCAATATTACTAATACAAGTAACATTGGGGGATAGTTTGGTAATAATAGTTTTGGAGGTAACTTTTCTCACGGAACTAACTACTTTATATGTTGCATCGGCGTCCTGCGATATAAGGGATTTCTGCCCGGCTACATTGGGGCATGATATATTAAGCTCTAAGGCATGCACTGCGTTCTCTTTATTAAGCCTTTTGGCAAGCTCTACAAATTCGCAGGAACTCTCTTGCGAAGCAATGCTCATGATAACAGGTACTTTAAGCTTCTTAAGAAAAGGGATTTTTTCTTTAAGAAAGGACTCCAATCCGGGATTCTGCAATCCTATTGAATTAAGCATCCCGCAGGGAGTCTCGCAAGTCCGCGGAGGGTAATTTCCTAAGCGCGGTTTTAATGTCACTGTTTTTGTTACGATTGCTCCCAACTTTCTTATGTTAAAGAAGCTTTTGAATTCCTCGGCGTACCCGAATGTCCCCGAAGCAACCATTACCGGGTTTTTTAATTTAAGCTTGCCTATTTTTACAGAGATATTTACATTCATCTTGACCAGATTAAATCCTGCGCAAAGAAAACCGGGCCTTCCTTGCATACCCGCTCTAAGCCGTTCTTTGTTTTAACCACGCATCCTAAGCACGCGCCTATGCCGCAACTCATATGCTCTTCGAGCGAAACCTGGGACTTAATTCCCTTAATCACGGATAGATGGCTAACCGCTTCAAGCATGGGTTTTGGGCCGCAGGCATAAACTTTTACTGCATCCGCTTTTATGCTTCTATTCTTATTTAGAAAATATTTTAACAAATCCGTGACCCTGCCTTTAAATCCTGTTGAACCATCATCAGTAGATATTCTAACATTACACCCCGCATCTTTAAACTCTTTTTCGCAAAGAATTTCTTTTTTAGTCTTTGCTCCGATAAGGCAGAACTTATTCTCGGATTTTATTTTTTTTGATAAATACAAAAGCGGGGCCACTCCGATTCCTCCGCCGACAATAATAAAAACACTTCTTTTATCCCGCGGCAATTGAAAGCCGTTTCCTAAAGGGCCGATGACATCTAAGGCCTCTCTGGGTTTTCTTGCAGAAAGTAATTTTGTGCCCTCTCCTATAACTTGGTATAAAATTTCTATTCTTTCCTTATCGATATTATGGATACTAAAAGGCCTTCTTAAAAACGGCCTTAAGCCCTGCGAGATTTGCATATTAATAAACTGCCCGGGCTTTGCCTTCTTGGATATTAAAGG
>CAZSQC010000066.1:0-4291 GCA_964608955.1 uncultured Planctomycetales bacterium
CTCCTCTAACCTTGAAAAACATTATTAAATCTGTAAGTAACTCCTTGAGTTTTGGATAATCCCCTACTGAAAGCCCCAAAAGAGATAACTCTTCATACCCCGAGGCACAAAATATGCTTTCTGATAAGTTTTTAATATTATCCGACGAGCGATAGCGTAACGGATAATATTGCGACCTAGCCTGGCAAAAACGGCATCTATTAGGGCACCCCCTCATTATTTCAACCGCCATACGGTCGTGCACAACCTGCACATGAGGAACAAGCCAACGTACAGGATAGTAGGATTGATTCAAATTTTCTACGTACGTTTTTTTTATAAACGGCTTTGCCTTGCTTTTTTTTGGCTTAAGCCCGTGAAATTCGCCGTTTTCATAAAAGGCCTCATAAAAGGAAGGCACATAAACTCCTTCCAGCTTATCAAAAGCTGACAAAAACTCAGCCCTGTCTATGTCTCCCCTTTTATAAACATCCCGGGTAGCAGAATAAACATCTATAATTTTAAGCAATACATCTTCACCTTCTCCGATTACAAAGAAATCAAAGAAATCATGCATCGGTTCCGGGTTTAAGGTACAAGGACCTCCGCCGATAACTAGAGGATGCCCCGCATGGCGCATAGAAGCTTTAAGCGGTATCTTCCCAAGTTCCAAAATATTTAATACGTTTGTATAATTCAACTCCGAACCAAGTGAAAAACCTATGATGTCAAAATCACCCAGCTTTCTGCCGGAATCAATAGAAAGTATTTCTTTACCGCTGGAACGTAAAATATTCTCCATGTCAGAACCGACAGAAAAGAAACGTTCGCATACTACCTGCGGAATGCTATTAAGCAATCCGTAAATAATGCGTACTCCGAGGTTACTCATGCCTATTTCGTAAAGGTCGGGAAATGATAGGGCGAATTTTACGTTGCAGGAATCAAAATCCTTAAAAGAAGCATTCCACTCTCTGCCGATATATTGAGCAGGCTTTCTTACCTGCAACAAAAAATCTTCGTACATTTTAAAAGACTGCCCTCTTTTTATCGATATTTGCTAAGATGCCTAAAGATATGAAAGTTATAAGAACCGAGGTGCCTCCGTAACTCATGAGAGGTAAAGGAATTCCTACTACCGGAGCAAGCCCCATATTCATCGCTATATTAATAAATATCTGGATTGAGAGCATAAACGAAATCCCGTAGGCCATTAACTTTCCGAAATGGTCATTAGTCCTTTTTGCGATTAAAAGACCCTGCCGGATTAAAAGATAATAGAGAAAAAGCAACCCCAACCCTCCCAGAAAACCCCACTCTTCGGAAAAAGACGCAAAGATAAAATCTGTATGCCCCTCCGGAAGAAAACGCAGTTGGCTCTGGGTACCCGAAAGCCAACCCTTACCGAAAAACCCTCCTGAACCTATGGCAATTTTTGATTGAATAACGGTGTATCCGGCGCCTAAAGGATCAATATAGGGATTTAGAAATACCAATATTCTGTCTTTTTGGTAATCCCTTAGGAAGTGCCACATAAAGGGAGTCGGTAAAATTAATAGCACAAGCAATATAATAATGTATCTTAATTTCACATTAGTCAGATAAAGCATTGAAACAAACAGGAATAAAACAACTAATCCGGTTCCTAAATCAGGCTGGTCAACTATCAAAAGAAAAGGAACCGAAACAAAAAATAAAGGAAATAATACCCCGCGGAAAATCCCAAATCTCCCGGAAATAAGAGAACCGCTGCTTTCCGATTTACGGCTGAAATATCTTGCAATAAATACCGTCATTACAATTTTTGCAAATTCCGAAGGCTGAAAATTAAACCATCCAAAGCTCAGCCACCTTTGTGCGCCCAAACGCTCCTGCCCCAGGAAAATTACCAACAACAAAAACAGTACGGCTATTATGTAAAGAACGTATGTCCAATCCCAGAGCCATCTATAACTTAATCCGGAAACTATAAAAAACAACACGATACCTATTAATACCCAGAGTATCTGGCGCTGAAATATATTCTGCCAAAGATCTCCCTCTCTCTGATAGGTACTGCTGTAAATAGAAAGAATCCCGAGCGTAGAGATTAAAAGCGCAATAATAAATATAGTTAACAGCGAATTCCTCATACAAGCCCCTGTTCGACCATCTTTTCCAGTATCTCCTTGGTAATAACGCAGGAGTTATATCCCGGTCCTCCGTTTTCAAGAAAGACCGTAATAGAAAACTTTGGTTCTTTATAAGGGAAGAACCCTGTAAACCACGAATGCGACTGGCCAGGGGGTGCCTGCGCAGTTCCTGTTTTCCCGGCAACATCAATCTTTACTTTAGAAAGAACCGCTCCTGTGCCATTCGGCTCGCTTACTACCCCTCTTAGCCCTTTTCTTATTTCCTGAATTATTTCCGGTTTTAGACTTATTTTCTCTGCCGCTTTTTTTCTTCTGACAACATATTTACCGTCAATCGATCTGGTAATATAGGGCGTGACCAGATATCCTCCGTTAGCAAAAACCGAAATCATCATTGTAACCTGCAAGGGAGTAACCAGAACATCACCCTGGCCTATGCTTAAATTTGCGGTATCTCCGTCAAACCAGGTCCTTAGACTGCTCATTTTTCTTATCAAAGGAGACGGAATAAACCCTCCCTTTTCGTAAGGCAGGTCAAACTGGGTTATTCTCGAGAAACCGAATCTGACGGCATAGTCATGGATAGCCTGAGCCCCTACAAGCATCCCGATTTTATAAAAATACACATTGCAGGAATGAGCTATCGCTGCAAAAAGATTCTGATAGCCATGATTTCCCCAACACTTAAATTCTTTTCTGCCCACAAAAATATTTCCCTGGCAATAAAATGAGGTTGAAGTATTTATCTTCTTCTGCTCTAATGCCGCGCTAGCTACTACCATCTTAAAAACAGAACCAGCGGGATACAAGCCGCTTATTGCACGGTTGATAAGCGGTGACCGGGGATCATTAAACATTCGCGAGATAGCACGGTTATTTTCATTCACAAAGTCATTAAGATTAAAAGCAGGAGCGCTTGCTAAGGCAATAATCTCACCGCTAAAAGGGTTCATTATTACTACAGCACCTTTTCTAGCTCCTAGGGCATCCTGCGCTATTTTCTGTACCCGTAAATCAATAGTTAACTCTACATCCTTACCATTAGCAGGAGGCTTAAAACCTAAAGTCCTCATAAATCTTCCGCGATGGTCGACCTGAAAAGATACTCCGCCTTCTCCCTCCCGCAGATAATAATCGTATTTCTCCTCTACCCCGCCAAAACCCACTATATCCCTAGGCTTATATCCGTAAGACTCTAATTTTGCAAGACGCCAATGATCTATCTGGCCTAAATATCCCAAGATATGACAGGCCAAAGTAGGCTCAACATAGCGCCTGACAGGATTTGCCTGAACGCTTATTGAAGGGAATTCTATTTTAAGCTCATCCAGTGCCATAGCCTGTTTTACTTTAAGATTACGCGCTATAACAACCGGCAATGAAGATGAAATATAATTCTTCTTGTAAGACGCATTAAGTTCATCCTTATTTCTGTCCAATACGGTGGAAATGCGTGAAATAGCTTTATCGTGATTAAAAGAATCCTGGGGAGATAAATGTAGATCATAGGAAAGCTGATTGCCGGCAATGAGAATTTTATTTCTATCAAATATTTTCCCCCTGCTCCCTTTTTGTTCTAACAACCTTATGCAATTCCTATCCCCGAGTTGTTTGTAATTTCTGCCGTGAATAACTTCAAGGTTAAAAAGTCCGATTAAAAGCAGAATAAAAAATGAATTTATAATCCAGGAGGTTACTTTAAATCTAACCATTTTAATATTATTTTAGAAGAAAACATAAAAACTACCGCGGTATATAAAGAAGATACGGTTACCAGCCTTAAGAATATTCCCAACGGGATAAGAGAGCCTGAATATATTAAAAAAAGGCCCAGGAGTATGTTGTTAACTAAGGCGACCGATAATAATACCAGCGAACGTGAAATAAAATCTTCGATCGAGACACGCCGGGAGATGTAATAAATAAAGGCGGCCCAACCAGAGAAAACCAAAGCATTAAATCCCAATGGGCTAAGAGAAAAACTATCCTTTATTATTCCTGAAATAGCGCCTAATAAAAAGGCCTGCCAGAAATTAAGGGTCAACCCGAATATAAATACCAAGATGAGAAGAAGGTCCGGTGCAGCACTAAATAGCTTGGCATTCTCCGGAAAAACCGCCTGCAACAAGCCAAAGATAAAAACCAAAATACCGGCGCGCAAAAGAATCATGGGACAACTA
>CAZSQC010000067.1:0-4154 GCA_964608955.1 uncultured Planctomycetales bacterium
GGGCTTAGTGAAAGTTCATCGTATGTATTTGTTATAGGAGAGGTTAGAAGCCCTGGCAGGTATTCTTATAAAAAAGGGATGACTGCTTTAGAGGCGATAACTTTAGCTGGAGGGCTCAAGGATACCGCAGCGGGTAATTCTACAAAAGTTATGCGCGATAAGCCAGGAGATAAGAGAAAAATATCTGTTCCAGTAGCCTCGCTTATGAAGGGCTCCGGAAAGGATGTCGAGTTAGAGCCCGAAGACAAGATAATAGTCCCGGAATCATTTTTTTAATTGAGAAAGGTTTACAATGCTGCCTAACCCAGAAGTAAGGGAAGTAACTATTCAAGATTATATTAAGATTTTCCAGAAAAGGCTACTGTTAATATTGGCTTGTTTAGTCGTAATACCTGTCATTACTTTAATCCATGTGTTTATAACCAGGCCTATTTATAAAGCAGCCGTCAGTATAGCAATAGAGAAATCACAGGTAAAGGTTACCAAGTTTGATGATGTATATAGGCCTGAATCTGATCCTAACTATCTCCAGACTCAATATAAAATACTGGGTTCTCGTGCTTTGGTAGAGAAGGTTTTTAACGAACTAAAGTTAAGTAATGAAAAAGACTTTAAAGGTATGTCTGATCCTATAGGTTTTTTGTCACGCGGAGTAAAAGTCGATCCGGTAAAAAATAGCAACATAGTTTTGGTGAGTGTTGAAGATTTTGATGGATTAAGGGCAGCTGGAATCGCAAATGCCTTGGCAAAAGCTTATATAGAGCAGGATATAGAAAACCGGAATCGCAAGATAAAGAATGCCGGCGGTTGGTTGGAAGAGCAATTAGCAGAGGTTAAAAGTAAGATTAAGGCTGCAGAAGAAGCTTTAAATAAATATGTTCAAGATAACAGGTTAGTGCTTGATCGCGTTAATGAGAAAGCTGCGGAAGGTATTTTGTCCGGTTTAAAGTTAAGAAGGTCAAACTTGGAGCTAAGAATTGCGGAGGCTTCAAAGAGGTACAAGGCAAAGCATCCTAAGATGATAGCGCTTAACGCAGAGCTTGAAAACCTCAACAAGAAGATTGAGAAGGAGACCTCGGATTCGCTATTATTACGACAGCAGCTTGTGCAGTATAATATTCTTAAAAATGAAGTTGATTCTAATCAGGAGATATATGTAAGTCTTTTGTCAAGATCAAAAGAAGCAGGGATGAGCGAAAAGCTACAGCCAACCAATATAAGATTAATTGATTCAGCGCGCCCACCAAGCGCTCCCTTCAAGCCTCAGAAGATGAAGAGTGTTATTACTTCAATAATACTATCGTTACTTTTGGGCGCAGGTCTTGCAATTCTTTTGGAATATATTGATTCTTCTGTGCGGACTGCCGAAGACGTCAATACTTATTTAAATCTGCCATTTTTGGGATATTTACCTACTTGTAGCGATAAAGAGTTTAAAGTTGAGTCGGAAAAATATAGCGTATGTTGTTCTATGCCCACTTCTTTGCTCGCGGAGTCTTTCAGGGCTTTGCGTACTTCTTTGCTTTTTTCTTCACCAGAAGATAAACCATTAAAAAATATCCTTGTTACATCTTCGTTGCTTGGGGAGGGAAAAAGCTTTTGTTCGGCTAACCTCTCATGGATTTTTACGCAGCTAAACGAGAAAGTTATCCTTATTGATGTTGATATGCGCAGGCCAAAGCTCAATAAAATGTTTAATATAGAACAATCCCCGGGTCTTAGTACTTATCTTGCCGGTAAGGCACAGCTAGATGATATTATACATAAAATTAATAGATTTAATTTAAACCTGTCTATTATACCTTCTGGTTCAATTGTCCCCAATCCTAGTGAATTGCTTTCTTCTTCAAAAGTCCCAATCCTTATGAAAGAATTGGGAGCAAGATTTGATAGGATTGTATTAGATTCTCCTCCGATACTCATAGTAGCAGACACATCTTTGTTAGCTAATATGGTTGATGGGGTAGTGTTATTGATTAAAGGAGGTAGTACCCGTCTTGATGCTGTGCTAGGGTCTAAGAAAAAAGTATTAGAAGCGAAGGGTAAAATTATTGGCGCAGTAATTAACAATGTCGTCCCCGAAAAAGAGGACAGCTGTTACTATTACCATTATTATAGTGCAGATAAGGATAAGAAAGCTTAGTTATTCTCTGAATGAGTTTCATCAAGAAAATCCCTAAAGTTTCTCCTCTCGCATTCATTTTAGAGCCCATCCTTTATTTTCTAATCTTATTTTCGCCTTCTTTCTATGGGGGAGTTACTTTAGTTCCCGTTACTGTTATAGAGTTATTCGGTTTACTTTTATTTTTTGTATATTCCACTAAAATATACTCTAAAGATGGCATTGCCTTGGCGAATTCAACAGTTTGGCCAGCTTTTTTATTTATTTCTATAATATTCATCCAACTTATAAAGATTCCCTATAATATCTGTCAGTTTATATCTCCCTCTACCGCAGTTATATATAATAAATTTGTATCATATCCGCTTGATTGGGTCAGTTTGAGTATTTATCCCGAAGGTTCGATTTATTTGATTTTACAGGTAGTAATTTGTTTTGCAGTTTATTTAACAATTGCGAGTTATGTTGATTCAGAGTCCAAGGGTAAAAGGATAATTTTCGCTATAATATGTTCCGGTTTGATTTTCTCTTTAATAGCTTTTTTCTCGGGCAGTTATTCACCCGGAAGTCTTTTCTCTACTTTTACCAATCCCAATCATTTTGCGGCTTATGTGCAGGCTATAATATTTCTTGCTTTGGGTTACGCCGTTGCCTCAAGCAATAATATCGCCAGATTTATCACGTTGTTCCTGATTTCGGTTATGTCCGTAGCATTGTTTTATTCTCAATCCAGGGCTGGTAGGATATGCTTCATTTTCGGCATTCTCTTCTTTTTCGTATTAATAAAAGTCAAAAATAGAAAGTTGTCTTTTAGCCCGTGGCTACTTGTTCCTGTTTTATTTTCGTTAATTTTCCTGGCTGTTATTGGTACCAATCCGCTTTTTAAGAGACTCGAAACATTGTCTAACTTTTTTGGAGAATACCATGGAAGGTTTGTTATGGCCCTTGATTCATTTAGAATATTCATGGATTTTCCGCTTTTTGGCACCGGCTTAGGAACTTTCGGTGAGATAGTGCAGAAATATAAGTCTTTGAGTTGGTTTAGCAGGTATGGTTTTAGCCATAACGAGCCGGTTCAATTGCTTTCTGAAACAGGTATCGTCGGCAGTTCTCTTATTATTTTATTTATTCTGTTAAATTTAAAGAAAGCGCTTAAAACATTCTTAGAGCGAAACAACCGGTTTGTTGTATATACTTCGATAGGTGGGATTACAGGCATAGTCACAGTGTGCATACAAAGTTTTTTTGATTTTATATTTCATGTTCCTTCTATTCTGATGCTTTTTTTTATAATATTAGGCCTGCTATACGGTTTAGCAAATATTAGGCATAGCCAGGAGAGGCCTAAAGGAATATCCGTTTTGACTCTCGCTTCGTTCTATGGCCCTGTCTTTGCAGCAGGGTGTTTGATTTTTGTAACCATAACGGGAGGGGTAATAATTTCTCGCTATAGGGCAGAGAAGACATTAAAAGCAGTTGAATCAGAGAATAGGTCGGTAGATGGAATTGAAGCAGTTCTTTACTATAATAAGCTGATAAGAAAGATTAATTCAGCAATAAGTCTAAATAGTTATAATAGTCGATACTATTCCAAAAAAGGCGATTTGTTTATAAAGCTAGCCGCAGTGCATTATCCGCAGGAAGGCCTTATTCATATAAAACAGCCGATAAATAGCGGCGAACTATTGGATAACGCGCTAGTTGAGTTTTCCAAATCAATCGAATTAAATCCTACAAACGCAGATTATCATTTTAAGCTAGGTTGGGTTTATGACAAGCTGGGCAAAGAGAGCTTAGCTCTTGCCGCTTTTGACAAGGCTATGTCTTTGGATCCTATGAATAATACATTGCTTAGGGTCATACATGAATATATTCATAGGCCGCGTTATTAATTTTCATGTAAAATATAAAAAGAATGAAAACCCAAGTTTCAGTTCTTACCTTTTTTCATAATTCAAGGTTAGATTTTGCTTTGAAAGTTATTGAAGCGCTTAAAATACAGGATTTAGATTTAAACATCTGGGAGCTTATT
>CAZSQC010000068.1:0-4093 GCA_964608955.1 uncultured Planctomycetales bacterium
CCCCATGCTATTGGCCGCGTGCATAAACTTTGCGTTAATCCCTTCGTGCTTTAGTTTTTCTATTAAGTCCTCGAACAGGCTTATCTGGTAATGGGTAAAATTCTTATTTATATCGGCGAAGGCGAAATGAGTGAAAATGCCTTCGATGTTAATATCTTTAAGGCTGCTTATGGACTTAATAAGACGGTGGGCATTATAGTGATGGATACCTATCCGGCCCATACCTGTATCAATTTTTATATGCACATTAGCGCGTTTCTTAAGCCTTGCTGACATCCTATTCAGCGCGCGCGGAAGATCCAAGTCGCAAACAGTAGTTGAAAGGTTATATTTAAAAAGCGGCGCTATATCGTCTTTTAAAATAAGCCCCAGGATTAAGATAGGCGTTTTAATACCGGCTTGCCTTAATTTAATGCCCTCATCTATTGAAGCAACTCCTAAAAAATCAACTCCTAAGGAGAAGAGTCTTTTGGCCACCGGTATAAGGCCATGGCCATAAGCATCCGCCTTTACCGTAACCATAACTTTTACATCCGTAGAAAGAGACTTTTTAATAAGGTTAAAGTTGTGCCCTAAGTTTTTTAAATCAACTTCTGCCCAGGTGGGCCTGTAACCAAAAGACATCTGTTTTACTTACCTTTCTTAATTTGGCATTCCTTAGGATAAAGATATACCGGCTCAATGCCGGATTTCAACTTCGGATTTGCCCCCTTAATTTTTTCAAGAGCAAGGATCACCATATTATGAGCCTTAGGGAACCATAAGTCCTTATCCGGAAAGGATGCGCAAGGCAATGCACGGGATATTTCTCCTGCGTAAACACCCAAAACATCTCCTAAAACTAATGAAGCAGGGTTAAGTTTCTTAATAAAATCTTCTTTTTTGATTAAAGAATAGGGCGAAACCTTAATATACCTTCCTTCTTTTTTTCTGTATTGACAATAATAAACCATACCCCTTTTGGCATCAACCGCCGCAATCACGCTTTTATAATCAGGCCATTGACGGGCGTTCATTGCCAGAACATCCAACGTCCCGATACCTATAGAGGGCTTATTAAGAGCAAAACAAAAACCTTTAATAGTGCTTAAGCCTATCCTTATCCCGGTAAAAGAGCCCGGCCCCAGCCCACAAACAAAATAATTAATATCACCCGGCTTAAGATGAAGGGCTTCAAGAATTCTCTTGATATGCGGCACAAGGAGCATTGAAAGCCTGTTTGCGGTCTCCAGATTGTACTCGCTGACCCGGCCTTCGTTATAAACCGCTACGGAAAGAAACCTAGTACTTGTATCAATTGCCAATATCTTCATTTATTTTATCAATTAGCTCCTTATATCTTTGGCCTGTTCCTGAAAAATTTAATATTCTCTCATTCGGGCCTTTGTAATTTAACTTTACCAAAAGACACTCTTTAGGCATCAAGCATCCTAACCTCTGCGGCCATTCAATAGCACTTACTCCGTCACCGTAAAAATACTCTTCGTAACCTAAAGAAGCTATCTCTAAAGGGTCTCTAAGCCTGTAAAGATCAAAGTGGTAGAACGGAAGCCTTCCTTCGGTATGCTCCCGTATTAAAACAAAAGAGGAACTTGTAACTTTAAAAGCCTCTACACCTAACCCTAAAGCAAGACCTTTAGCCATAATTGTTTTGCCTAATCCGATCTCTCCTTCCAGGCAAATGATATCCCCCGGCCTTAAAAACCGGGCAATACGTGAACCGGTTCTTAGCGTATCTTTTACTGAATTTGATAATATTTTCATTTAAAATGACTGTACCCTGAAAGAAGAAGATTATCAAAACCTATTTTTCTTATTTTACCAGAACTCTCCACTAAATTAAACCCGAATTTTCTATCGGTTATCTCACCGATCAGGCTAAAGTTAACAATTCTTTTTTTAATGAGCTTAAGTCCTTCCCGGCGCGGTAAGGTGAAAATAAGTTCAAACTCCTCCCCATTAGTTAATGCCGATGAAAGACTGCGCGCCTTCGGGCTTAAAGGTAAAAGGTCTTCGTAAATAAATGCGCCGCAGGAGCTACTCTTAAGGATGTGTCGCAGGTCCTGGATTAGCCCGTCGGAGATATCGATCATGGAATTGACCTTAAAATTCTCGGCTAAAAACCTGGCTTCCTTTATTCTGGGAATAAACTTAAAATGTTTTCCCGAAGAGTTATCGCCGAATTCCCCGGTCATAAAAATGTAATCTCCCTTCCTTGCTCCTGAACGCAAAGCGATCCTGTTTTTCTCCACCAATCCCAGCATGCTTACGTCAATTACCAGCTTACGGCTTGAACTTAAGTCCCCTCCCACGATATTAACTTTAAACTCACCGGCTATATCAAACATCCCTTTTAAAATCCTGTCGAAATATTTAACCCCGGTATTTTTACTAAGCCCTGCTGAAACAAGGCAATGAGTCGGTATGCCGCAAGAACTGGCGATATCGCTTAAAGATACCCCAATCGCTTTCCTGCCGATAAGATAAGGGTCCTCTCTTAGTCTAAAGTCAACATCTTCTATAATCATGTCGCAAGTAAAAAGCTGGAACCTCTTACTGTCGAATTCAAGTACTGCGCAATCATCTCCGGGCCCTAAGAATACTCCTTTATTAAAACGGGCCTTTCTTTTGATTTTCTCAATAATTTCAAACTCTCCCAAATCTTTTAAACGCATAAACATTTCCTGATATTCTTGATATACGGTTTACGGATAATACCCTTATCGGTTATGAAAGCAGAAATCAGCTCATTTTCAGTAACATCAAAAGCCGGATTAAATACCTTAACCCCCGAAGGGGCTACCTTCTTCTTCAACCCGATAAGCTCAACTTCGCATGGGCTGCGCTCTTCAATTTTTATTCCGCTGCCGTTCTTTAAAACCGGATCAAAAGTAGAAATAGGAGCTGCTATAAAAAAAGGTATTTTATGGTAACGGCTTAAGATGGCAAGGTTATAAGTACCGATCTTGTTAGCAGTATCTCCGTTTAAAGCAATCCTGTCTGCCCCGGCAATAACTTTATCTATTAATCCTCTTTTCATAAGCAAAGCTGCGGTATTATCGCAGACTACGGTTACATCCACCCCTTTTTTATTAAGCTCCCAGGAGGTGAGCCTTGATCCCTGCAAAAGAGGCCGTGTCTCTAAAGCATAAACCTTAATATTCTTTCCTTCTTCCTTTGCCCTGTAAATAACACCCAGCGCAGTGCCATAATCTACGGTTGCCAGCAGCCCGGCGTTACAAATAGTAAGCACAACCTCTTTATCTTTTATCAGCGATGAACCAAAATACCCTATATCGCGGCAGGATTTTTTGTCCTCCTCTATTATCCTTTTACCCTCACTAAATATAAGCTCCTTCATTTTACGGATTTCTGTTTTCTCTTTACGGGAAGCAGAAAGTGCTCTTTCCAGCCCCCAAAAAAGATTTCTAGCGGTAGGCCGTGAAGCAGCGAGGTAATTATAGACACTGGTAATAGCCTTTCTAAATTTAACGGGATCATTCGTAGTAATGTCTTTTACCCCCAGGTACAACCCTAAAGCCCCCGCAGCCCCCAAAGCAGGAGCCCCGCGTACCTGCAACTTTCTTATAGCAATACGCAGCTTACGTATATTATTAATACGCAAATAATCGAGCTTCTGCGGAAGCCTAGTCTGGTCAATAATCTTTATTCCGCCTTTTTCCCATTTAATAGTAGTTAAACTCATGGTTATTCTCTTTATCTTTAGGATATTACAAACCGATCAGCCTGGCAATAAAACTTTTTCTTACCCTGATTGCCGCCGCAGGGCAGGCTTCCTGACAGCAGAAGCAGGCAATACATTTTCTATAATTAAATACCAAACCCCTGCGAAACATAGCAATACATTTTTGCGGGCAGATTTTCACGCAGGCAAAACATCTTATGCACTTATCATAAACAGGAGAAGGATAATAACGCACAAGTCTTTTGAATAATGCCTTGAGGGGCGCGGGTATTTTCTTCCTGATAATTGAATTAGAAGGAAGCATAAAGGTTCTGTCAATCACGCTGTTAAGATCTTCCCCTAATATTTGTATCCGGGATATATCCGCCTCCCCTATCTTTCTTTCTG
>CAZSQC010000069.1:0-4066 GCA_964608955.1 uncultured Planctomycetales bacterium
AGATAGAATTTATTTATAGCACAGGGCATCGTATGCTGGAGGCACTCTTTAGTTTCTTCCAGCCACTGGTTAAGGTGGGCCCCTATTTACTGCCGATTTATTCCATAATCTTTTTTATTATTTATCTTATACTGGTGGTTTTTATCAGCCAGAGCCGACTTATAAATATCCTGATGTTTCTGCTCGGGTTCGGCCTTATTTTACACCTGGTTTTTTCTTCCAGAAGTTTGCGTTCTAAAAAAGGAGATTTGCTAAAGAGCAACTACATTTTCGGTTTTTCTTTTATTTATATCATTAATCTGGGCTTGATTGCTCTTATGCTGAATATAATATTTGCTGATTTCTCATTTGTGAGTTTTTGTAATAATTCATACAATACGGCTGCGGGGATATTTGAGAGGGTTTTTTCACAGCTTTTTTCTGTATAGTTTAGCCTCTTAGCTGGAGGAGTGGCAGAGTGGTTGAATGCGGCGGTCTTGAAAACCGTTAGGTACGCAAGTGCCTCGAGGGTTCGAATCCTTCCTCCTCCGAATAGTTTTCCCTTGTCGGGAAAACTATTCGGATGCCGTAACGAGCGTGGCTGAGCGGCAAGCGAAGCAGCGAGTACGGCGCCGAAAAGCAGTAAACTTATTACAAATAAAAATTTAAAGGGGAAATATGATAGAAGATAGCTTATTAAATGAATTTCTTTCTTTGGTTGATGTGGATGATTTTGATAAACGTTATTCTAAGAACATAGGCAAAGGTAAATATTTCGGGTACCCAATAGAACCGATTATTAGGGCGGAAAAGAGGCTGCGCGATGAATCCGAGCGTTCTATCGCGTATTTCTCCATGGAGTACGGCCTGGCGACAAGTTTCTATAATACTTTCTGTCCTCAGGTTGATACCTGCTCGGAGAATAAGGCCCCTAAGAATACCGTTTTCTCAAACTACCGGATAGCCGACTATCTTTTTGACGTAAAAATTAACAGCCTTATTGATTTGCCCATATACAGCGGAGGGCTTGGCGTTCTTGCGGGGGATACCGTAAAAACAATGTCTGATTATAAGCTTCCTGCCGTGGGTTTAGGTATTTTATGGCATTCGGGGTATTTCCGTCAGGAATTCTGGTTTAAGTACGGGCAGGTACCCGAGAAAATGCACTGGGATCCTTATAGTTATCCCGGCCTCATTCCTCTTAAAAACACGATTACTATCAAATTAAAGAACGAAGAAATACGTCTGAAACTGTGGAAATACTATGTTTATAGCTATAAGCTTGATTACGCTGTTCCCCTTGTGCTTCTTGACGCAGAAATACCCGAAAATCGCGAGGAGATAAGGATGCTTACCGATCAGCTTTATCGCAGCGATAAGTCATGGATTAAGCTTATGCAGAGAGTTATTCTAGGCTTTGGAGGGGTGAGTGCTTTAAAGTCTTTAAGCTATCCTGCCAAAATATTCCATCTTAATGAAGGGCATGCGGTTTTTGCATTTATTGAAAAAGCCCGCGGCTTAAGCGATGAACAGTTAGATCAGTTAAAATGTAATTTCTGCTACACATGCCATACGCCTGTTCAGGCAGGCCATGATCGTTTTTCACAGGATGATATACAATCAGTGCTCCAGGATAGAGATTTCAGGTTGATTCAGAAATACGGCAGGGAAGACTCCGGTGCCATTAACCTGACTATTTTATCTATGAATATCGCCTCTTCCATAAATGCGGTTTCTAAAAGGCACCAGGAGGTTATGCAGTTGCAGTTTCCAGCTTATAAGGAGAGGATAAAATATGTTACTAACGGAGTGCATCCCTATACATGGATTTCAAAAGATTACCTGGATGTGTTTAGGTCATTTAATTCCACGATAAAAGATATTGATTCTAACCCGATGTCTTTATCCAAGTCTCTTGAGTTAAAGGATAATGAAGAATTCCGTAAGAAGATCTGGCTTGCACATCAATCAAATAAAAGTCACCTCTGTGAGTTGTTAGGTAAATGGAAACTTAAGGATGATATCTTTACTGTTTGTTGGGCGCGCAGGATAGCAGCTTATAAGAGGCCGAGCCTCATACTTTATGATATTGACAGGCTTATTGAGATTGCAAAGAAAACCGGGCCTTTGCAGATAATTCTGGCCGGGAAAGCGCATCCTAATGACAACCTGGGTTTTACTTTTATCAATGAGATGATGGATAAGGTGGATAAGCTGGGAGATAAAAATTATGATATCTTAAAGATTGTTATATTGGAGAATTACGATATATATCTGGGGAAAGTTTTAACATCTGGAGTGGATTTGTGGCTCAATAATCCCTATCCTCCTTTTGAGGCTTCTGGGACAAGCGGAATGAAGGCTATTCTAAACGGCGTAGTGCAACTAACTACTTCTGATGGCTGGGTGGTGGAGGCCGAAGATAAGGGCATAGGCAGGATTTTTGGATACCGGTACTCCGAAGGCAAAATCGGCAGCGAATTCGACCGTTCAATGAGAGATGACGCATGGGAATTGTATAAATCGCTTGAGGGAATGGCCGCAGAGTATTATTCAACTTATAAGGACAAAATTAATATGGCTTCTTCCTGGGTCGATATGATGATTAATTGTGTTGCTACCGGAGCACATTTTAATACTTATCGGATGCTCGATGAATACAAGAGCTTAATTTGGGATTCTTGCTTGAAAGAAGAGAAGAGGGTTAAGGTTTAGAGATTGGAGAGTTGGCAGAGCTGGTTGAATGCGGCGGTCTCGCGAAGCGAACGAAGTGAACGGAGTCCCGCCGATACCTTTAAATTTATAAAGGTTAAGAGGCGGGGAAAACCGTTAGTATTTGGAAGGATGGCAGAGTGGTCGAATGCGGCGGTCTCGAAAACCGTTAGGTCGCAAGGCCTCGGAGGTTCAAATCCTCCTCCTTCCGTAAATGAGACCACAAATTACGCGACGAAGGAAGAGTAATTTATCTGGCCGAATTTATCCCGAAGCCTGCGAACGCAATTTTAGGCACTAGATGCTTAGAAATTGCGGAGAGCTTAGGCAAGGGAGAATACAAAAAGCTAGAGTTAGGAAGCGAGTACGGCGCTAAAACAGTTCTTATGAATAAAAGTATCTACAAGAATCCTTGGTTTGTGTATATTGTAGAATGTATTGATGGGACGTTATATTCCGGAATTGCGCTTGATGTAGAAAAAAGGCTCAAGGAGCACAATAATACTAAGAAATGCAGGTATACAAGAACCAGGCAGCCGGTAAAGCTGGTATATTGTAAGAAGTATAAAAATCATGAGCTTGCTATAAAACGCGAAATAGAGATAAAAAGTTTTTCTAGAGATAAGAAGTTACAATTAATTAAAGGTATTTAGGTTTTGGAGAGGTGCCGGAGCGGTCGAACGGGCATGTCTGGAGAACATGTGACTCGCAAGGGTCCCAGGGTTCGAATCCCTGCCTCTCCGCCATTGCAACCAATTCGAACCTTTTCTCTCCTCATCAAGGAGAGCGAGGGTTCGAATTTTGCTATGTGCAATACGTGGTATGCTTGACAAGTCAACTATTGCATGGTATACTTAAATTGTAAATTAGGAGAATCAGATGGATTATTTCAAAACTTACAAAATTGAAGTAGGCAAAGGTAAGCATAGGGAGGAAATGGTCTATGGCGTAGTCCTTGTTTATAATCTAATCAATAAAGAAGTATCGGAATATTTGAGCCCCTTTAATTTAAGCGTAGCAAAATTCAATGTCCTTATGGCTATTAAGCATGTTGGCGGTAAAGAAGGTATTAGTCAGATCGATATAGGCAACAGGTTGATCGTTTCTACCTCGAATATGACCAGGATTTTAGATAAGCTTGAAAGGGAAGGTTTAATTATCCGCAGTTCTCAGGAGGGTGATAGAAGAGTGAATGTAGTAAAGGTAACAAAGGAAGCTTCGGATCTCTTAGATAAGATTTGGCCGGGCTATGAGAAACTTATAGAAGAATTGGGCAGCAAACTGGAGGTGCACGAGCAAAAGGTTGCTGCCGGGCTATTAATAAAATGGTTTGAAGAATTAAATGATTAGTATATTTTTTTACCTATATAGTTGA
>CAZSQC010000070.1:0-2914 GCA_964608955.1 uncultured Planctomycetales bacterium
AGAAGAAATGCGGTAAAGATTACTAGGTGCGCTCTGATGTCCAGGGAGAAAGAAGAGGTGAGGCTAAAAAGGAGAGCTTGCCGGGTGAGCTTTTAGGTAAGAAGGTTATTGATGTCAAAGATTACGACGGTGTAAAACTTATCTGCGAGGATGAAAGCTGGCTGATGTTTCGCGGTTCGGGCACCGAGCCGATAATGCGCACCTACGCAGAAGCAAAAAGCTTATCTCAGGCGAATAAGCTTTTAAAATTAGCTGAGGAAATAATCTTGCGAGATGCCGTACAGGTTTAGCAGATTTATTCTGCTGTTATTCTGTAAGCTATTTTTTCGTATCGAGTTTGAAGGGAGAAAGTACATACCTGCAAAAGGGGGCTTTATATTGGCTTGTAATCATGTAAGCTATCTGGATCCGATTGCATTAGGCGTTGCATGCAAGCGCCCGCTACATTTTATGGCTAAAGAGGATTTATTCTTAAATAAAAGACTGTGCGGTTGGCTTAATGCTGTCGGTGTTATTCCGGTTAAGAGAAATCACGCTGATCTGAGTGCTTTAAAAAAAGGATTACGAGCAGTACATAACGGAGAAGGGTTAGGTTTATTCCCCGAAGGTACGCGCAGGAACTCCAGCAATGCTTACGTTAATCCCGAACCGGGAGTAGGTTTTTTGGCAGATAAGGGCAGGGTTCCGGTTATTCCTGCTTTTATTTCAGGGACAGAGGTAGCTTTACCCCGCGGCGCAACGAAGTTTAAGTTTTGTAAAGTTAGAGTGCGCTTCGGAGAACAAATTCTCATAGAAAGGGGGAAGCCTTATCAGGAAATTGCTGAAATGATAATGGCTAGCGTAAAAAAACTATCGAATAATAATTAGCTTTTAGATTTTAAAAATAAAATAATAAGAAAAGGAGATTTTTAAAAATGTCACAAACAAAGTCAGAGTTAGAAGAATTATACAATCAAAGCATTAAGGTTATAAAAGAAGGACAGGTGGTAACAGGAAAAATCGTGAATATCAAGACTAAGGAAGTACTAGTCGATGTAGGTTTTAAGTCTGAAGGCGTTGTTCCGATAACCGAGTTTTCTAAAGGAGACCTCGAGTTAGGCAAAGAGATGGAGTTCTATTTAGAGTCCATTGAGAATGATGCCGGAAATATTGTTTTATCGCGTGAAAAAGCTATCCGCGTGCAGGGGTGGGATAAGATTGTAAAGTTCTCCCAGGATGGCACGATGATTGAAGGCCGGCCGGTAAAGAAGGTTAAGGGCGGATTTCTGGTTGATGTTATGGGCATTGAGGGGTTTTTGCCTCTTTCGCTTTCCGCTTTTAAGAATATACCGGATAAGGATATATTGTATAGGCCTTTTAATTTCAAGATAGTGAAGGTGAATAATTTAAGGCGCAGTATTATCTTGAGCCGTCGCGAAGCAGTGCAAAAGGAAAGAGATACCGCGAAGGATAAGGTATGGAGTGAACTTAAAATCGGGAATATCGTTGCCGGGACTGTAAAGGCGATTACTGATTTTGGTGCTTTCATTGACCTAGGCGGGGTAGATGGGCTTTTGCATATCACTGATATGTCCTGGTCAAAGATAAGCCATCCTTCTGAAGTAGTTGCGTTAGGCGATAAGATAGAGGTTATGATTTTAAACCTTGATAAGGATTCCGGTAAAGTTTCCCTCGGATTAAAGCAAAGGATGCCTGATCCTTGGGCGGATATTGTTGATAAGTTTACCGTAGGCTCTAAGGTCAAGGGTAAGGTTGTAAATATCCTTCCGTACGGGGTATTTGTAGAGCTTGAAAAAGGCATTGAAGGCCTGATTCACGTTTCCGAAATATCCTGGACCAAGAGAGTCAATAATCCGGGAGAGATGTTTGCGGTCGGCGATATGGTTGAAACACAGATAATAAGCGTTGACAAGGATTCGCGCAGAATCTCTCTAAGCTTAAAGCAGCTTGAGCAAAACCCATGGCTTGATGCCGAATCAAAATATCAGCAGGGCAGTAAGGTCTCTGGTAAGGTACGCGGATTTACGGATTACGGCGCGTTTATTGAACTGGATTCAAATCTGGAAGGGATGATTCACGTATCAGATATGTCCTGGACTAAAAGGATAGGGCATCCGCAGGATGTTTTGAAAAAAGGGCAGAAGGTAGATGTAGCGGTAATTTCTGTCGATGCGCAGAACAGGCGTATTGCTTTAGGATTAAAGCAGCTGCAGGAGAATCCCTGGCCGAAGATTGCCGAGAAATATCCTCTGGACACGGTTTTAGAGGCAGAGGTAGTAAGCTTGACGGACTTTGGTGTCTTTGTCAAACTGGATGACGATATCGAAGGTTTGGTTTATTCCAGCGAAATCGATAAAGAAAAAGCCGATAGCCTTAAGGCAGGAGATAAACTGCAGGTTAAAATAATCAAGGTGGATACGGAGCAGGCCAAAATCGGCCTGACCTCCCGTATTTAATTAGGGACACCCTTCAACCCAATCGGGGGACACCCTTTGGCCTAATCGGCAGGGTGTCCCCTAGTGGCTATTTATTAACCGGAGAGGGATGCACTTAGTTTTTGCCTAAGAAGTATCCCTGAATAAGTATGAATATGGATATAGAAAAGCAAATATCAACTATTAAAAGAGGCGTAGTTGAGATTATATCCGAAGAAGAGCTGCGTAAGAAGCTCGAGCAGAGTATTAAAAATAAGAAGCCATTAAAAATAAAGGCCGGGTTTGACCCTACGGCCCCGGATTTGCATTTGGGCCATACTGTGTTATTGCATACATTGCGTCAATCTCACCGCTATGGCCATGAAGTTATTTTTTTAATTGGTGATTTTACAGCCCTAATTGGTGATCCCACGGGTAAAGATGTGACACGTCCACCCATGAGTCAAGACGCCGTTTTAGAAAATGCTAAGACCTATCAG
>CAZSQC010000070.1:2924-3835 GCA_964608955.1 uncultured Planctomycetales bacterium
GCCCCGGATTTGCATTTGGGCCATACTGTGCTACTGCGTAAATTGCGTCAGTTTCAGGATTTAGGCCACGAAGTTTATTTCCTTATCGGAGATTTTACCGGCCAGATCGGAGATCCTACCGGCAGAAACGAATTAAGAAAGCAGCTTACCAAAAAAGAAGTAGCTCAAAACGCGCAAACCTATAAATCCCAAGTTGCGAAAATACTCGATATAAAAAAGTTAAAGGTTGTTTTTAACAGCAAATGGTTTGAGAAGATGCCGGTCGAGCAAATTTTAAAGCTTACTACGCACGCTACGGTTTCACAAATGCTCGCTAGGGATGACTTTAAGAAAAGGTATAATAGCGGCGAGAATATCTCTATCCTGGAATTTATGTATCCTTTGATGCAGGGGTATGATTCGGTCATGCTGGAGGCGGATATTGAGTTGGGAGGCACTGACCAGATATTTAACCTTCTCGTAGGGCGTGATTTTCAGAAAGACTTTTACCAGCCGCAGCAGGTAGTTATTACTATGCCTTTGCTTGAAGGTACGGACGGCGTGCAGAAGATGAGCAAGTCATACGGAAATTACATAGGAATTAACGAATCGGCAAAAGATATCTTTGGCAAGGTTATGTCCATCTCTGATGAGCTCATGCTGAAATACTATGAACTACTTACCGACGAGGACCTGGCAAAGGTTAAGTCCATGCATCCCCGTGATGCAAAGGTAGGCCTCGCTAAGATTATTATATCCCAGTATCATTCAAAGCAGGCGGCAGAAAAGGAAGCGCAGGAATTCAGCCGTGTTTTTTCAAATAAAGAAGTTCCCCTTGATATGCCTGTTTTTAAAACTGGCGGAAAGAAGAGCGTGGTAGTGATTCTTACCGAAAGTAAGCTTGTTTCCAGCGGGAATGAAGTCCGCAGACT
>CAZSQC010000071.1:0-3791 GCA_964608955.1 uncultured Planctomycetales bacterium
CCCCTATCAGCTCAACCGGACCAGAAAGGCTTATAATACCTGACTCATCGTTCTTAAAAAGGTAAAACCTTATAAGAAGTATACTCCAAGCAGGTACGTCGTATTCCGTAAGAAAGGCCATGCCCCCGGAGCTTATGTTAAGCATCCTTGCTTCCACTTCTCTATTGCCCGTAATATACTGATTGGAAAGAGGGCTTTCTATCTTAAAATAAACGCTTATATTAACTTTTAAGCGCTGAAACCTTCTCCTGTCTTCCCAGCCAAAACATCCATAAAACATCTTTATATCCTTTAACAATAATGCCACGGTTAATAAGGCATTGTGTGTTCTTTGGCCTTATCCGTGGCATATACTTACATATTAAGTATACAATAAAAAGAGCTAAATTTCAAGTCCTCCTGGGATATTAAGAAGATTGAGCCCTGTTTTAGAGTCTATTTCTTTTCTTGCTCTAATCCCCTTTAACTCAAAAACTACAGCTTCGATTACCAAAAATACCCCGGATTTCCCGCGTACGCAACCGGTTAGAGCCTTCTTGTTCTTCCCCATGCTGCTATGGATATGTATTTGCGGCCCCTTTGAGCTTGAGAAAATGGTGCCTAAACCCATAACTTCCCATCCGCCATCAAAGAAAACTTTATTCGGATGAGGTGGAATAACGGGTTTCTTAGGGCCGGTAACTAAATCTCCGGACTTAAGAGCCCCTATGAAAACAAGAGTAGCTGCTTTAATCTTTTCCTTAACGGCAAACTTTGCGAGCTTATTTAACAAAATATCTTTATTTTCAAATTTTAACAGGAATACCCTGCCTATCTTTCCGCTTGTGTATTTCATATTTATAGAATCATACTTTGCAACTACACTTTTTGCTTCTTAAAATTATAAGCTGTTTCCTCGGAGAATCAACAAATACATCCTGCAAAGAGCTTCCGCAGGCGCGTCTACTGTCTAAAGGGCTTTTATGCTGGTAACCCCTCTTTTCTAATTCCTTAACCAGCTTCGTATGCCTTAAAAATAATGCCTTTAACTTACCCTTCCAGCGCTTTGTTTCAGGATGATGCGAATACCCCTTTTTCCTCTTGGTGATTACAGACCAAACCGCATGCAATTCACGATGTTCACCTAAAAGATGATTACGGCATAGCTTAAACGGAGGAATATCCCAAATACGCATAAAAATCAAACATTTAAACAATAAGATATTACGGAAAAACAAAAATAGAGCATTATAGCTACTTAATCCAAGCAATAACACGAATATTTACAGGATCAGGGGTGCCTTCAATATCTATGGTCTTTGCTTTAATCCCTCCATCCACCAAGGGCACTATAACCCAATCTCCCGTTGCCTGGACACGGCCACTCAAAGTTTGTGCAAATACTCTACCCAACCTCCTTTCGGAGCCTTGATTAGTAGCTATTTGTAATACCAGATCATCGTCATCAGATGTTTTATCAAAACTCAAAATAGCACCCGTTGCCGGAAAAGCACTATTATCAATTACTATTGTTACATAATCTGACCCTTTTGCCCCGGGAGTATAAGTAACTACTGTTCCATTTAAAGCAGGAGTAAAATCTATATTAGTGCTTCCAAGATACTTCCACCCAGAAGTATTATTCATATATTTAAACTTATGCTCTGAAGAATCATAATAAAGCTCTCCCTCGTTACCATCAGAAGCGATATCAACGGGATTAAAACGGATAACGCCGTTATTTGAAGCGACGCTATCTGTATTAATGCTAAGCCTGTTAGCAGACAATTCATTGTAGCTTCCATGCGGAGAAGGATAATAAGTGGTAATGGTAAGGTCTTCTGAATAAGCAACCGAAGCAAAGAAAACAATAAAAAACACTATGACCACTAATACTTTTTTCACTTTTGCCTCCTTTTTTTTGTTTTCAATCTACCCCTGTAAGGCGTACACAATACATACGCAAAAGAAGAAAGCCTTCCGTCTTCATAAGGAAACTCCTTACAGGTAACAGGCTTAAGCTTATAATCAAATTTATGGATCCTGCATAAGCCATCCGCATCCAGAAAAACGCACTTTTCGTCTTCAATGCTCGTTCCCACCTTCCAACCCGAAGGAAAAGACTTATCTATCTCCAAATGAAAAAAATCCCCTTTGATCCCTGACTTCAAGATCTGCTTTGCTTCATCTAAATCAATCCAGGCTCCGAATCTGCAACAATCAGACTGGCTTGGACAACTATGACAATCTATCTTCTTTCTGCTCTTTCTTTTCTTTTTAATTTCTTTATCCATTTGAGTATCTATTATATACCATAAATTACAAAGGAACACCGATATCTTTTACTACAATATCCCCGCAGAGATTTCTTGCAGTTTCAAATGCCATTGCTTTCTTCCTGGCAACAAAAGTAACTGTCCTATCAGCATGAATGCATGCTCCTAATGCTTTACCGGTAGTTGCATCTAATCCCGAAGGGATATCTACAGAAATAACATAGGCTCCGGAGTTATTAATTAATTTTATAAGCTGCTTTAAGATTCCGGATACTTTTCTCTCTAGCCCCACTCCTAAGAGCGCATCAACAATCAAGCTATACCTTATTATTTTATTTTTAATATCTTCGATGCTGCTTTCGTTAATAAAAAATACTTTCTGCTTAAGCCTTAGAAGAATCTCCAGATTTTTCTTTGCCGCACCTTTTATATCATTAAAATCACCGCAAATATAAATATCAGGGCAGATGCCTCTGACTAAAAGGTGCCTTGCGGCACAAAAACCGTCGCCTCCATTATTGCCCTTGCCGCAAAATATAGCAATCTTATTATTTCTGCCAGCAATAACCCTCAATATTTCCTCGCTAAGAGCTCTTCCGGCATTTTCCATAAGCAAAATATCAGGAATTAAAAACCTTTCTTGAACTTCTAAGTCTATTCTTTTTGACTGCACGGATGTTAAATATTTATTAGCCATAAGCTATTTCCTTATTATTTTAAAGGAACTAAAGCTCTTGTCGCTTTTCTTACCACTATTCAATATCTGTACCAAAACCCAGGTATAAACCTGGTTTAATTCCAAATCCCGGGAGGCAACCTTAAAAGGATACTCTTCGATACCCAGTCTCTTCTTCATTATCAAATTCGCTGCTGTTGTCTGGTAGCCTTTATAGAGCCTGAAGTCATAACTTCCTGTGCTCCCAAAACTAGTGCGCCTCCACTTAAACTCTAGATAAGGATTACCGCCTAAGCTGATATTATCGGAAACAGGATAGAATAAATCAGGACCCGGAAATGACTCGCTAAAACCTCCGGTTGCCAGGGAAAAGTCTGAAGCCGGCAGAAAAGAAACTACAGTAACCGTAAATAACAAACTAATAATTAATATACTAATTAAGAAATGCTTCATTTTCTTAAAGAATCTCTTGCATTAGGAATTATATAGCAGCACTAATAAATATCAAAGTAATTTCTATTAAACTAAGTTTGATTTTATATATTTTAGTGGTAGACTTAGCTTATGGAGCAAAACATAATTCAATACCTTAAGAAACTAACAGTTATATTTAGTGAGCAAAACCTGGCAGAATTTATAAAGAAGATAGGCCCTGACATAAAGAATTTGCAAAATTTCCGTTTTTACTTCTCTAACCCTATTTTATGGTTAATAATACTTACCGCTTTATTAATCCTATCGCGAACCTGGGGGTTAAGAAAAGCTTTTTCCTACTGCCTGACAGTTTCGATTATCCTCTTTTCTACCACAAGAATAATTGTTCACTTAAACCTGCCGATTGACGGAGCCGGAATAACCTA
>CAZSQC010000072.1:0-3304 GCA_964608955.1 uncultured Planctomycetales bacterium
CCGGGGCAGCCTTATTAATTCCGACCGTCTGGATGCATTAAAAGAATCGGCCGGAAAACTTTCCTTTTCAAATATTGAAAAGGCGTTAAATGTCGTATCGAATACCGCATTTTATCTCGAGCGTAATATTAACAGTAAACTTTTATTACATAACCTAAGGGCGCAGATATGTCAGAACTAGTATTTGTACGTTTAAGAGATTCAGGGCAGGCTTATCCCTATAGTAAAGGTGAGCTTGTGGTTAAGGAAGGCGATTTTGTAATTGTCGAACATGACCGCGGGCAGGATTACGGGCAGATAGTTCTCTGCCAGGGGCATTGTATTGACAGGCAAGCAAAAGAGCCGGTAAAGAAGATAATACGCCTTGCGAGGGATTCTGATTTAAAACAAATTGATGAGAATCGAACTAAGGCCAAGGAGGCTTTTAATTCCTGTAATAAGAAGATAGCTGAGCATAAACTTGATATGAAGCTGGTGCGCTGCGAATACTCCTTTGACCGCTCGAAGATACTCTTTTATTTTACCGCTTCAGGGAGGGTTGATTTTAGGGGGCTTGTGAAAGACCTGGCAAAGATTTTTAAGGCCAGAATTGAGCTGCGCCAGATCGGCGTGCGCGATGAAGCCAGGATTTTCGGCGGATTCGGTCCTTGCGGCAGGGAACTTTGCTGTGCTAAATTTCTGAAAGATTTTGAGCCGGTGACCATCAAGATGGCAAAGGAGGAAGGCCTTCCTTTAAATCCTCCCAAGATATCCGGTATTTGCGGGAGGCTGATGTGTTGCCTTTCGTATGAATATGAAAGTTATAAAATGCTCTCTAAGGGTTTGCCGAGAGAGGGCGAGCACATTCATACTCCGAAGGGCAAGGGTAAGGTTATCAGCGTCAATGTGTTTAAGCGCACTGCTTCGGTGCAACTGGAAGACGGCGTCCTCGTGGAATTAAGCTATAAAGAGAAGGAACATGGAAAATAAATTTTATATTACAACCCCTATTTATTACGTAAATGCGCCGGCGCATATCGGGCATTCTTATACTACTATAGCCGCTGATGTCTTAAGCCGTTATAAACGCGAAAAGCTTGGTAAGGATAATGTCTGGTTTTTAACCGGTACCGATGAACATGGTCAGAAGATCAAGAAAGCTGCTGATAGCGTTAACTTAACCCCGCAGGAATTTACCGATAAAATAAGCCTGCAGTTTAAGAATCTCTGGGGAAATCTAGATGTTTCTTACAATGATTTTATACGCACCACCGAAGAGAGGCACATTAAGACCGTAAGAAGAGCCTTGGAGATACTTTACAAAAAAGGGGATATCTACGAAGATAGGTATGAAGGAGTGTATTGCACTCCCTGCGAGACATTCTGGCTTGAGTCGCAGGTTAAGGAAAACCTGTGCCCTGATTGCAGCAGGCCGCTGGAGAGAATTGCCGAGAAAAACTTCTTTTTCAGGATTTCAAAATATCAGGATTGGCTTAGTAAATACCTGCAGGATAACCCTAACTTTATCAAGCCTTCCAGCAGATACGAAGAAACCTTAAGTTTCTTAAAGCGCAACAAACTTAACGATTTATGCATATCCAGGCCTAAAGAGCGTTTAAGCTGGGGTATTGTTCTTCCCTTTGCCCAAGACCATGTTACTTATGTATGGTTTGATGCGCTGCTTAATTATATCAGTGCGGTAGGCGAGTTTGATAAAGAAGATAAATATGTTTCTAAGTGGTGGCCGGCTAGCTTGCATCTTATGGCAAAAGATATATTAAGACAGCATACTGTTTACTGGCCGATAATGCTTTATGCTTTAGGGATTGAGCTTCCAGAAAAGGTTTTTGCGCACGGCTGGTGGCTTATTAACGAAGGCAAAATGTCTAAGTCCAGGGGTAATACGGTAAACCCCATTGAGATGATAGAGGTTTATGGTTTGGATGCCTACAGGTATTTCTTGTTGCGTGATGTTCCTTTCGGGTTAGACGGTAATTTCTCGCAGGAAGGCATTATCAAACGTTACAACAGCGACCTTGCGAATGACTTAGGGAATCTGGTCTATCGTACCCTTACCATGATTGATAAATATTTTAAAGGGGATGTCCCCCAAGTTAATCTTGATACCGTTACTTCTGATAGCGATACTTCGGATATTCTTTTAAAGATAAGGAATTTGCCTAAAGAGGTTTCGCTAAAAATGGAAGAGCAGGATTTTAGTCTTGCCCTTGAAGCGATCTGGGACTTGATTGCAGCGGCAAATAAGCATATTGAACATACTAAACCATGGAATCTTTCCAAAGACGGAAAGACCAAGGAACTGGAGATTTTTATAAAACTTCTTGTGTTGGTAATTAGAGAAGTAGCCGGGCAGATTCTTCCGTTTATGCCGTCAACATCCAAATCGATAATGCAGCAGATAGGCGAAGATAAAATCCATAAAGGCCAGCCCTTATTCCCGCGCCTGCTTACTGCCTCTGATACCTAAAGAGAAATAATAAAATGCTTTTAGCGGATACGCATTGCCATTTGGATTTTCCGGAATTCGATGCCGATAGAGAAGACGTAATAAGGCGCTCAGAGGAGCAGGGCGTCGGATTAATCATTAATATCGGCTCAAGCATCGAAGGCTCCCAGAGATCAGTTGATTTAAGCAGGAAATTCAAATCTGTCTATGCGGTAATAGGAGTGCATCCTCACGAAGCCGATTCAGTAGGCAGCGAATACTTAAAAACTTTAAGGGGTTTGGTTAGCAACGAAAAGGTGGTTGCAATAGGGGAAATAGGGTTGGATTATTTTAAGAATTTCTCGAGCCCTAAAAACCAGGTTCCTCTTTTTATAAGCCTGCTTAATTTCGCAAAAGAATTTAGCCTTCCGTTAGTCGTACATACCCGCAACGCTCAGGAAGATACCTTAAAGATTCTAAAGGAGGCAATGCCTGTCAGGGCGGTGGTGCATTGTTTTTCCGGAGACAGGGATTTTCTTGAAGCCTGTCTAAATTTAGGTTTTTTTATTTCTTTTACCTGCAATGTTACTTATAAAAAATCTGCGGATTTAAGAGAGATTGTGAGGGTTACTCCTTTAGATAGGCTGATGTTAGAGACTGATGCGCCTTATCTTTCTCCGGAAGGCCTGCGCGGTAAAAGGAACGAGCCGATGCATGTAAAAAGCCTTGCGGATTTCGTTGCGGCAATTAAGGGCATTAAAGTAGAGGAGATCGCCGCAAAGACTACAGAAAATGCAGTAAATTTCTTCAATTTAAAATGAAATCTTCTTCAGTAAGCATAGTAAAGTGCGGTAATTATGACCGGCGTCCGGTAATGGA
>CAZSQC010000072.1:3314-3574 GCA_964608955.1 uncultured Planctomycetales bacterium
CGTTAGAAAAAGTATAAATCTGCTCGGAGGCTTGAAAGAATTTATTCTTCCGGGATCAAGGGTATTGGTAAAGCCTAACCTCCTGATGGCCAAAGAGCCCGATTCGGGTATAATTACGCATCCTGAAGTATTGCGTTCGGTAATAGTGCTGCTTAAAGAAATCAATTGCAGGATACTGGTAGGAGACGGCCCGAGTGTCTGGGGCAATCAGATTGAAAATGTCGATGACGTTTATCGCATCAGCGGTACTCTTGCGGTAT
>CAZSQC010000073.1:0-3536 GCA_964608955.1 uncultured Planctomycetales bacterium
ATTTTATTAAGCAAGCTGGCAAAGTTTGCCGTTAAGGAAAAGATTAAAGCAGCTACTCTTATTTTTATAGGGGCTCTTAAGTCCGGAGATTTAGTTACCGGCCCAAAGAAGCCTGTTATTCCTCCTCATCCGAATAAAGTTTTCTTTGATGGAGGATGGGAAGTTATGGGTTTAGGCACCATTTTTTCAAACTCAAAAGGACCGCAAATACATATTCATAGCAGCATGGGAAAGAATAAGAAGACTTTAACCGGTTGCGTACGCGGGAAATCCGAAGTATTCCTGGTAGTTGAGGCTATAGTTTTTGAGCTAAAAGGAATCAGGGCGAGAAAAGATATAGACCCTAAAACAGGGCTTAATCTTCTTAATATCCCGGGGGGACTTGAAATTTAGCTCTTTTTGTTGTATACTTACTTTGTAAGTAATTTGCCACGGATAAGGCTAAAGAAATGAGGGTCAGCCTTATGAACCGTGGCTTTTTTTATTAAGGAGTATAAAAATGTCTTATGGATGTTTTGGTTGGGAAGATAGGAGAAGGTTCCAGCGCTTAAAAGTCAATATAAGTGTTTATTTTAAGATAGAAAGCCCTCTTTCCAATCAGTATATTACCGGAGATAGAGAAGTCGAAGCAAGAATGCTTAATATAAGTTCCGGAGGTATGGCTTTTCTTACGGAATATGATATACCTGCCTGGAGTACGCTTCTTATTAGGTTTTATCTTTTTAAGAGCGATGAATCAGGGGGCATTAGTTTATCTAATCCGGTTGAGCTGATAGGGGAGGTTAGGTCTAATACAATATCCGAATTCGGAGAGTATCGCATCGGAGTATGTTTTAATGAAATCCACGGCGAGAATAAATACGTGGTATCTGATTTTGTAGAATCTATTGTTCGCCCCGCCTATTAACCGCTAATCTTTATATTCGTTAATCAAAATTTGCTTTTTGATGAAAGAATGCTATAATATTTCTAAGAGGCTAAACTATGGAGTTCGACAGTATAAAAAACGAAGTAAAAAAAGTTTCTTTTGAAACTTTACGTACGGATTGTGATAATTATTTTGAAGCCGTGCTTGTTAAGCAGGAAATAGCAAAGCTTAATGAAAGGTTAAAGTCTTTTTTTGGCGAGCCGGCCTGGCCTTCCAAGAATAGGATTACTTATCACGTCCAGGAGCTGATTAATGGGTTTGGCGGTATAATGCCGGGACAGACATTGTATTTTAGAAATCAGGGCGATGAGTCTATCTTTGCCATGCTCTGGCCTTGGCAAGATGGGTTGCGCACTACGGTTAAGATAATAAAAAAATGAATTGCAAGGTAGATCAGATTAAGTTTGATTTTAATAATATGTTCAGCGCTAATCTACCTACTCCGCAGGGTGTCGGGGATGAGGATTTAAATGAATCTATCCCTTATGTCAAAAAGGCACACGCCCATTTAAATAAGTTATTTTCTGATCAGGTAAACAGGATAAGTTTAGGTCTTGAATGGGTAAACCTTCCTTACCAAGATGCAAAACTCCTAAGAAATTTACAGGAATTAGGTAACCAGATAGGGAGAAAGTACGAAAACGTTGTCTTTCTCGGTATCGGCGGTTCTTATCTGGGCCTTAAAGCTGCTCAGGATGCTTTAGGCTCGGCTTATTACAATGAGTTTTCTCCGTTAAGGAATAAGCGAGCGCGTGTTTATTTTGAGGGGAATAATCTTGATCCAGATACCCTAAGCGTTTTGTTAAGAAATCTTAATCCCGGGAAAACTTTTATCGTTGTAATTTCTAAGTCTGGAGAAACTACTGAGACTAAAGCTGTTTTTAATGTCGCTGAAGCCTGGCTAAGAAAAGGAGTAGGCAAGAGATATGCAAGACAGATATTTGTTATCACTGATCCCGAAGGCGGTTCTTTGCGTAAAAGAGTTACAATTGAGCAAAAGAAAGATCCTTTAAGTTTTAGGAGCCTTCCTTTGTTAAAGGGTGTCGGAGGAAGATTTTCCGAGTTTAATATGGGGCTTTTGCATCTTGCCATTATCGGGGTTAATATAGCAGAAGTGTTAAGTGGGGCAAGGGATATGGCAGAAAAATGCAGAAAAGGCAATTTATCAGTAAATCCTGCTTATATGTATGCAGTACTGCATACAGTTTTATATAAAAATAAGAAAAAGCCCCTCGCTGTTATTATGCCATTTTCGGAGAGCTTGAAATCTACCGCGGATTGGTATGTCCAGCTTCTCGCCGAAAGTCTGGGTAAGAAGTACGGGCGTAAGGTGGAAGTTAGAAGCGATGGATCGGAAGTATGGGGCAATGATTTAAAAAATGTAGTAAATACCGGAAGGACCCCTATCCCGTGCCGCGGAACAAGTGATTTACATTCAGTCCAACAGAATAATGTGGAAGGCCAGAATGATAAGGTCGTAACATTTATTCGGGTTGATAAATTTAAGAACGAGATTAAGATAGCGGGAAAAGGAGATATTCTGTCAGGTAGAAAGTTTTCTGAGCTGATTAAAGCGGCGCAGGAGGCTACAGAATGGGCTTTGGTTAGGGAATCTCGTCCTAATTGCACAATAATTCTGCCTGAAGTTTCAGGATACTTCTGGGGTGCCCTCCTTTTCTTCTTTGAATTAGCCACTGCCTTTGAGGGTGAATTGTTAGGGGTAAATGCTTTTGATCAGCCCGGCGTCGAGAGCTATAAAAATTATATGTACTATAAGATGGGCAAGCCCGGATTATCAAACCAAGAAATCTTTAATATAGAGAAAGTTAAGTTGGTAAAGAATCCTAAGTACGTTTTATAAATTCTTAGAGGAGGGTATTATGAAAATGAATCGTGTTTTTTGTTTTGGTATGGTTTTTCTGGCGGTATTTTTCTTTAGTGGTTGTGCTACTTCTCCTAGAAAGTGTTCTGCAAAAAAGAGCTCAACAGTTCACAAAAAAGTATCAACTAAGGAATGTTTTTTGACTTGCGATGTCGTAGCTTTTCGTGATTTCATTGAAGCCGACTTAGATAAAGATGGGGTAAAAGAAATTATTGCTGTTTATTATGCTAATAATGATTCTGTAGGGGTAAAAGTTATTAAGGCCGATGAAAGTGGCCACAGGGTTATATTTAATAAATATTATAGCTGCGGAGATGTTTCGGTTACAGTGGAAAACGGCTTACCGGTTATCTCCATTAAGAAAAGCAAATGTATTGTATCTTACCCGAAAACAATCAAATACCGGTGGAAGGGTGAGTCTTTCGAAGCTAATTAAGATTTGTTTAATATAGTCTTATTTTTTATTCTTCTTCGTCCTTTTATCTGCGAGCAGGCTTTTCCTGATTTAGGATTATTGTACCTGTTTCTGTTTTTCCTCTTGATTCTTTCATTTTTAATAGTAAGAAAAGGTCTGAAATTAATTAACCCTTTGGATTTCTTTGTTTTGTTTTTCTTCGGAGTGGTAGTAATCTCGACTTTTTTCCCGACATTTAACTTATTCGGTTTATTCGAACTATTTTTTCTTTCTGTTAATATCGGCGCCTATATTAACAGAAAGAAAAAATA
>CAZSQC010000074.1:0-3380 GCA_964608955.1 uncultured Planctomycetales bacterium
TAATCTCCCTGGCTTTCCTAAGCATAAGTATCTTACAATCAATGCAAGGATTCATATGCTTACCAAAACCAAAAGCAGGTTTTAAAATAAGTTCTAAGAATTCGTTTCCTATATCCAGAAAATTAAGTCTTTCTTCGAGGTTTAAAGATACAAATTCTTCCAGGCCCTTGCCTTCATAAGAATGGTGCTTGAGGTGTGCAAAAGGAATAACAAACTTTATAGGGATGACCTTGATACCCTGATTTTTAATTACCTTAGCGGCAAGTAAACTATCAAGTCCTCCGGAAATCAGAGCAATTGCTCTCATTTTTCTTAATCGCCGGTGAACAAGATTAACCTAAATTAGGCTTTCTGCCTTTGTTGGCTTTTTTTGAACGCCAATTGAGCTTTCCCCTGCGTTTACGTTTTCCCATTTTTTACTTCTCCTTTATAATATTGCGCCGGAACTTTTTGTATAATAAAATCAACCGCATTCAAAATACATTTATTAATTGCCTCCTCCATGGACGTCCCTGCATAAACCGCAAGCCCTTTGCCTAAGGGCCTTTTCTTTGACTGTGATTCACCAGAATAATTATCATGGGTAGATTGACCGCTGATTTTCTCTGAAAATAAAACTTTTGACGTTTTTGCATCTACTATTCTTATATTTAATCCGATATAAGACCTGTTTAGAGTCGGCCCAATAAGGCTCTCCAGGGCGCCTAAGGAAGAGCTGCCTGCCCCGCCTGCCCCGGATTTTCCTCCTGCTCCATAAGGCTCAAGATCAATAAGTTGAGCGGCAATAATTACCCCTGCATAACTTTCCTGTTCCTCCTTAGCAATATTCTGAATCTGAAATCTTTGACTGTTTACAAGACCGGATATCAAAAGATCCCTTAACCCGGAACTGACATCAGAAGTAGCCTTAGGCGTGAGAACCTCAAAATCCGCTACTGTTATTCTTGCCTTTGGCCCAGAATACGGAGGGAAAAATGTGCTGCTTATAAATTCGTCAACAAATTCAATCGGCTTATTTAAGACTGCACAACCTGAAAGGTTAACTACAAAAGTAAAAAATAAAAAAATTCTTATAGTTCTGAATATTAAGTTCATCTTGAATTTTAATATATACAAAATAGACGGGGCTGTCAAGACAAAGATACCTAGAAACAAAAAGCAGGGTTTTAAAACCCTGCTTTAGCAGAAATAAAATCTTATTTTAACTAAAGAGCACCTTCCTTAGGACCTTCTTCCCCAGGGTTCCCTTCTTCCTGCTGCGGGATATTTTCTATATCCTGCTTCGCAGGATCAACTTCTATTTCCGGTTCAGGGCTCAACGCTACTTCCGGAGAATTAGGTTTTTCAAGTATTAACGTTTTAGCTGTATTCCTACCTTCTTTATCTCTTATATAATCAATACTTAACATATCGGTAGGCTTAAGCTCCGCCAAAGATTTAAAATTATCAAGAATAGTCATGCTATCTATAAAAAGCGTTATTTCCTTCTCCTGACCTGAATCATAATCAAGATGTTTAATTATAACGGAATTTAACTGGGTATCAGTATTTACAACTTCCCCCCAGGCCCACTGCAAATCTGAATTCTCCGAAAAGGAATCTCCACTTTGAGCTTCAATAGACTCATCCTGTGCGAACAATACACCTGCCGCTAAAAACAAACATACGCTCGATACAAAGAATCCCGTGAAGATTTTCATCTCCTCCTCCTATATTTTTTAAATAAAATACCACAAAGGCATTGAATTGTCAACAAGATGGCTATCTGTAAAAAGGCAAAAAGATCAAAGCAAGCCAGGCTAAAGAAGCAGTAATTAAACCAACGGTCAAGCCGACTCCGAGCCAGGCAAAAAAGTTTATGTGTATGCCTCTTTCCTTTTCAAGTATGCCTAAAGCTACGATATTGGCAGTTGAGCCTATCAGCGTTATATTTCCACCCAAACAGCCGCCAAAAAGAAGCGCCCACCAGAGTGAATGACTGGAGATATTTAAAGCTTCAAAACCCTGCAAAACCGGGATAAAAGAAGCAACCAAAACCACATTGTCAAATATGCTTGAGCCTAAAGTGCTTATCCAGAGAGTTACGCTGGTCAATAAATTAATATTCTCACCCGTAACTTTAATCAATTTGTCAGCAATAAACACCGTGCTTCCCGTATATTTAAGTGTTCCCGCCTGCACAAATAAAAGCAGGAAGAATGTCAGCGTCCACCATTCTACATCCTTTTCAATATACTTCCTGGCCTTTTTTCTCTTCCACACCATGATCAAACCGCTGGAGATCAGCGGGACGGCTAATAAAACAGTATTCGCAGAAAGGCCCAATGCGACTTCAATACGGTGATGCAACGAAATAAAAACCAAAGTTACTATAAAAATTGCTATGTTTACTTTCAGCCTTCTTTCCATAGGCACAGAGATGAGCTTAGTTAAGATTTCGTTCGCTCCGAACTCTTTGATCCTTTTATCTAAATCCGCCACCGGTTTTCTGTACCAGAAAAGCAATATAAATATGGTAATCAAGAGGCACAACACAGACAAAGGCAAAGCCTTAATAATAAAATCTTCGAAGGTGAGCCCGGACTTACTGGCAATAAGTATTCCTATCGGATTTCCTAAAACCGTTGAGGCAGACCCGATATTCGTGCTTAAAATAGAAATGATTATAAACGGAGCGGGGTTCACCTCGAAATAATCACATATCTCAAGCACCGCGGCAACCATAAATATGATTGAAGTTACCTCATCTACTGCCCCAGCAAAAAACCCCGAAAGTAGCGCTACAATAAATACAAATCTCCTTGCAGTAAGACGCGGAATACGAAGGATAAGACTTACTATCCACGCAAAAACGCCGGAATCCTTAAGCCTCCCCATAATAACCATCATACCTACCAGAAAAAGAATTACCTCCAAAGAGGAAAACTCAAGGACATGGTCAATATCAATTGTTTTAGTTATAAGAAGTATGGCGGTGCCTACGAAAGCAAAGCTTAGCCGGAATTCCCAGAAAAAAAGAGTCCCCAGTATTGATGACGAGAATATAGAAACCGACATCGCCTGGTTAACACTCATCCCTGACTTTGCCGAAATAAACCAAAGGCCTGAAGATATAGCTAGCAAAGAAGAAAACTTTAAAATTATGCTTTTCATCTAATTATACAAGTTTATTAGTTAACAGGTTGGAAACTAAAGAATTGAACTTATCCGTGACCTTATCTTCCAAAACAGAAAAGCTGCAAAGAAGGCCTTTAAGGCATCGCCCGCTAAAAAAGGAAAAAATCCTATTAAAAGCGAATGCATCAGGTTAATTTGCAAAGAAACTTTAAGCCAGAGCGCTCCGCATAACAGGAGAAGCACATCGGCCAGAAGGAATAACC
>CAZSQC010000075.1:0-3337 GCA_964608955.1 uncultured Planctomycetales bacterium
AATAGAAGGGCGGATTTTATTGAATTCTTTGAAGACAGCTTCAATTTCGTCATAGTTAAGTTCATCCTTGGCAAGCAGTTCCTGCGCAAAGCGGTCAAGCAACTGGGATTCTTTCCGGAGCAAATCCTCTACTTCTTTAAGGCAGCTGTTTAATATTTCCTGAACGTCATTGTTAAGCTCTTCCTTTAGTTTCTGGGAGATAAAAGATGTTTTCTCGCCCCTAAATGCGCCATAGTTATCCTGCATATTCTCCAGGAGGGCGTAGTTTCCTATATGCCCGGATTTTCCCATACCCCATTTCCATACCATATTATGGGCGTACCACATGGCATTCGTAAAATCCTGGCTGACTCCGGAGGTAGAAGTATTAAGTTTTAGTTTCTCGGCAACGTAAGAACCCAGGCTTACTTTTATATCTCCGAGATATTGTTCTTTGGTGCGGACATGTATTTCTTCGCGAGGCTGTGGCATAACAAAACCCAATGCTCCTCCGCGCGCAAGTATAGTTGCTTTAAAGACGTCAGAGTGGGGAGCTAGAAAGTACATCGCGATTGCATGACCTGCTTCATGATAAGCGATTTTCTTTCTTTCCTCTTGTGTTGAAACAACCTTATGCTTGACGCCCATTTCAACACGGTCGTAGGCTTCGGTAATTTCTTTCATGGAGATAGCTTCTTTTCTGTTTCTTACCGCAATAAGCGCAGCTTCCCTGACCAGATTATATATATCTGCCGGGCTGTTGGATACTGTTAAGCGCGCAAGCCTTGAGATATCAACCGAAGGGTCATATTTTACTGTTTTTAAATAATACTGGAATATTTTTTCGCGCTCTTCCAGATTCGGAAGCTCCACGTAAATTTTACGGTCAAACCTGCCCGGGCGAAGCAGTGCCTGGTCGAGAAAAGTTTCCGGAGCATTGGTAGCGCCGATTATTACTATATTATGTTCTTTGTCTTTAAGGCCGTCCATTTCAATAAGAAGCTGATTAAGGGTTGTATTTGATTCAGTCTGGCCTCCGAATCCGCGGTCAACTGCGCGTTGCGCTCCGACGGCATCAAGTTCGTCTATAAATATAATGCAACCGCCTTCAATATAGGCTAATTGTTGCGCCTGCTTAAAGAGTTTGCGGATTCTGCTTGCGCCCACGCCCACGAACATCTCGATAAATTCTGAACCTGACATGGAGATAAACGGCATATTTGCTTCTGTCGCAATGGCTTTGGCAAGGTATGTCTTTCCGCATCCGGGAGGGCCCATCATCAGGATGCCTTTTAATATCTTTCCGCCGATTTTCTGTAATTGGGCGCGGTCGGTCATGAGTCGGACGACTTCCATTGCCTCTTCTTTGGCCTCGTCCATTCCTATGACGTCCTGCCAGTGGATAGCAATATCTTTTCCTTCAACGGCTTTTTTGCCTATTTTTGTGAATTTTTGCGGTCCTCCGCGCATAATCCAGAGCCATAGTGCGCCGCTTAAAGGTAAGCTTATGAGATTAAGTACCAGGAATATGTAGAAAAATAGCCCGTATTGGGCGAGGGAAGCCTTTTTAAAATAGGATTCTGAGGTGATCCAGGCTGTAATGGCAGAGCGCAGAAAGAAAATGAATGAAATCCCGATTATAATAACTATAATCGTGAATAAAAGACCAACCCAGTGGAGCTTCAGGAATACTTTTACTTTTCTGGAGTTAAATTTGCTCATCTTAAGTGATAACGTTACCATAACTTTCGGACTATGTCAACTTAATTCCCCACAGGGACACCCTTTGATCCAAAGCTAAGGGTGTCCCCAAGCTGTGGATAGGGGGACATCCTCCCGATTGGCTCAAAGGGTGTCCCTAATTTTGCTTGACGCAAATATACGGGTGTGTATAATATAACTTCCCACAATTAAAGCAATCCAATATAAGGAGAGAAGAAAATGGCAAAGATTAAGAAGGTCTTAGGCAGAGAGATTCTTGATTCACGCGGAAATCCTACTGTTGAGGTTGATATTTTACTTGATAACGGTATTTTAGGCCGGGCAGCAGTGCCTTCCGGAGCTTCAACCGGAGATAACGAGGCTTTAGAGTTAAGGGACGGAGATAAGAAGAGGTATTTAGGCAAGGGTGTTTTAAAGGCAGTTAATAATGTTAATACTGTAATTGCTAGTAAAATAAAAGGAAAGTCTCCTGATTTTAACAAGATAGATGCTTTACTTATTAAAGAAGATGGCACAGAGAATAAAGCTAATTTCGGAGCGAATGCGATATTAGGGGTATCCATGGCTTGCGCTAAAGCAGCGGCACTTGCTAAAAAACAGCCTCTTTATAAATTTTTAGGCGGAGAAAAAGCAAAGATCCTTCCGGTGCCTTTGATGAATATTTTAAACGGCGGATTGCATGCCGACAATAATCTTGATATACAAGAATTCATGATTATGCCTGTCGGAGCACCCAGTTTTCATGAAGCGTTACGCATGGCCTGTGAAGTATTCCACAACTTAAAAGCGCTCTTAAAGTCCAAGAAATTATCCACTTCAGTTGGGGATGAGGGAGGCTTTGCTCCTAACCTTACCTCCAACCAAGAAGCTCTGGATTTAATTGTTCAGGCAATCGAAAAAGCAGGGTATAGGCCGGGAGAGGATGTTTCGCTCGCTTTAGATTGCGCGGCAAGTTCTTTCTGTAAAGACGGCAAGTATCAGTTTGACGGTGCGCAGAAATCTTCAGCAGATTTAATCCGCATTTACGAAGAATGGCTGAGTAAATATCCGATTCTCTCTATTGAGGACGGGCTTTCAGAGCACGATTGGTCAGGTTGGAAAGAAATGACCAGGGCCTTAGGCTCAAAACTGCAGTTAGTCGGGGATGATATATTTGTAACAAACCCTAAGATATTTAAAAAAGGCATTGCTGAGAATATCGGTAATGCTATATTAATAAAGGTTAATCAGATAGGTTCTCTTTCAGAGACTATCGAGGCAATAAATATCGCTAAAAAGAATAAATACAAAGCTATTATTTCGCACCGCTCAGGAGAGACAGAGGATACTACCATTGCGCATCTGGCAGTTGCTTGCGGTTGCGGGCAGATTAAGACCGGGTCGCTTTCCAGGACCGACAGGATTTGCAAATATAACGAGCTCCTTAGAATCGAAGAAGAGTTGGGTAAGAAAGCGGTTTACGCCGGTAAATTATTTAAGAAGTAATGCTAGGAACATTAAAAAGGACTTTTTGGATTTTTGGATTAATCGCGCTTCTGTCGGTACTTTTTATACCTGGTTTAGCAAAGCTGCAGGGCTTACGGGATAGAAATATTGATCTTGAAGATAAGATCCGCAGGCTAAATATAGAAAATAC
>CAZSQC010000076.1:0-3328 GCA_964608955.1 uncultured Planctomycetales bacterium
TTCTTTGCGTCAATCTGGGCTTTTTTTGCATCTTTTTCCAATCCTCCGAGACTCAACCCTTTTGTTTCTGCAAAGATGCTTGTAGCGACAAACGAAAAAACAATCGCTAACAACAATACTATTTTCTTTCTCATCTCTCCTCCTTTTTTTTGTTTTCCAGTTTTATTATAACAGAAATAAACCTTCTGGCAACTTCTTTCTAAGATTTAATCATAACGAGAAGCATCTTAAACTTTTCTATAGCCCTTAATGAATGCGGCTTATTAGCTGGCATTATAACTGCCTCTGCGGCTTTAAGAATCTTAGGACAGCCGGCAATAGTAATTTCAACAGTACCGTCAAGAACATAAACAAAGGCATCAAACGGAGCAGTGTGTTCGCTTAAGCCCTGTTCCTTATCAAAAGCAAACAAGGTAATAGAGCCTTTTTCTCTGCGGATAAGTTCTTTGCTTACTACTGAACCGTTTTGGTAGCCTATTAATCCCGCTAAAACGAATGCATCACCTATGACGCTATCCATTATTTTCACCTCTAGGTAAATTAATAATTAATTTCTTTATTCCCTCCTCTATTGCTCTATAATTCTTCTCCTCTAGCAAATCTTTCCTGAATACGCTGGCTCCGAATGATACTGCGTTTGCTCCTTTTAAAAAATATTCCCTTAGGTTATCGGCGCTAACTCCACCGCAAGCTAAAATTTTCACGTCTTCTAGCGGAGCCTTGATCTCTTTAATATACCCAGGCCCTAAGAATTTCACCGGAAAAAGTTTTACCATAGTTGCACCGCTCACCCAAGCCCTATAAATCTCCTGCGGAGTAAAGGCTCCGGGAAACACCGGTATGTGATTTTTTACACAAAAGGCAACGACTTCTTCTACCAAAACCGGCATTACTATAAAACCTGCGCCGCTATTTAAGGCTACTTTTAAGTCCTTGGTACTTAAAACTGTCCCTGCTCCTACCGTTACTTTGCCTCTTGATATCTTTACTGCTTTCTGAATCAATTTTGGGGCATTATCGGTATTCATGGTTATTTCAATCGCTTTAAGCCCGCTTTTAACAGCAACATCAAGTACCGGATCCAGATGCCTATATTCAATCCCCCTTAGTATACCAAGAAGCGGCACCCCACGAAAGATATCCTGCGACATATTATTCCTCAACTTCTCCTATCAAGCTATCGTAATATTCGCGGTAATTTTCTTTTTTATCGCTCTCTCTTAAAGCGATAGCCGTACGCGGATGTTCATCCAATATGCCGGTTATGGCATAAGGAATAAAATAACCCCACTCAATCTTCTTCTGCAGAGGAACAAACTCATTAGAGATAACATCAAGAATGGGCCTTATATCGTATTTCGGGTTCTTTAAGAATCCCAAAAGCAGCTCGGTAGGACAATTTCCTGCTGCCCTCCCAAGGCCAAAAATAGAACCGTCAACATAGTTAGCATCATGGATTATCGCCTCTATTGTATTTCCGAATGCCAACTGCTGGTTGTTATGCGCATGCATACCGACTTCCTTGCTTTTAAGTATGCTCTTAGCTTTCTTAATCAGGAACTCGGTTGTCTCCTGGTATAGAGAGCCAAAACTGTCGACAATGTAAATTATCCGGGCCTTGCTTTCTTTCTCAAGCTGTTCTAAGCATTCGTTTAGCTCATTATCAAGCGCACGAGAAATAGCCATAATATTAACGGTTGTCTCGTAACCTTTATCGGCAAAATGGTTCACAAGATAAATCGCCTTATCCACATCCTTGACATAGGTTGCCACGCGGATCATATCAACCGGGCTCTGTTCTTTCGGCAAGATATCATCTACATCAACCCTATCCACATCAACCATAACCGAAATCTTGGTATGCGATTTTATCCCTTCGATTACTTTCCTGATGTCATCATCATCGCAGAATTTCCACTTTCCGTATTCTTTAGGGTTAAAAAGGCGCTTTGAGTTTTTATACCCTATTTCCATGTAATCAATCCCTGCCGCGGATATTGCCTTGTATACCTCCCGCACAAACCTGAAATCAAAGTCGTGATTATTCATCAGTCCGCCATCGCGGATCGTACAATCTAAAACCTTTATTTTATCGCGGTACATAAAACCTCCTTAAATTTACTAGATAGCTTCCATAGTTGAAGGCGGTTTAGAGGTAATATTATAAGTTACGCTCACAACGCCCGGCACTTCGGTAATCATGCGGTTTGAAAGATTAAAAAGCTTATCGAAACTAAGCTTAGAAGGAAAGGCCTTGCGTGCATCAATACTATCCCAGGAACGTATTTCAATCTGCATTCCAAAATCACGCTTGCCGTTACGCATCCCCGTAACCCGGTCATTATGCAAAATAGCAAGGTATTGAAAAGCCCCTGAACCTCTTAATTCTTCTTCAACCACCGCAGTGGCCATTCTAACAATCTCTATCTTCTCAGGCGTAACCTCTCCTATAACCCTAGCGGCAAGTGCAGGACCGGGGAAAGGCATACGGTTAAAGATGCTTTCCGGCAAGCCCAATCCCTGCGCCAATTTTCTCACGCCGTCTTTGCGTAACTGCACCAAAGGCTCAATTATCTTATATCCGAAAGCTTCTTGAGGGTCAATCCCTAACTGTTCAAATACATTATGCTGCCTCTTGATTCCCGCCACTGTTTCATCAATATCAGTAAGAATCGTCCCCTGAAGTAGAAATTTTGCCTTACTCTCCCTTACAAGCTTAGCAAATACATCCCTGTAAAATGTCTGCGTTATTGCCTCCCGCTTTTCTTCGGGGTCTGTAAGCCCTTTTAGGGCCTCAAAAAACTTCTCCTTAGCGTCAATTATTTCAACTTCCACTCCGAGCTTCTCAAAGATAGAGACAATCTCCTGTGGCTCACCCTTACGCATAATGCCGTTGTCAATAAAATAAGTCTTCAAACGCTTACCCAAAGCCTTATGACCCAGCATGGTTACTGCGGATGAATCCACGCCTCCGGATAAAGCATTGATAGCCACGCCGGAACCCACCTGCCCGGCAATCTCTTCTGCTTTAACTTTTATAAATTCTTTGCTATCTAAATCCTGCACCTTAATCTCTGCTAAGTTCGCCATAATTCCTCCGCCTACTTGGATTTTATAAAATCCGCCATTACACTCTTACCTGTTATATTGGTATATTCAAGCTTTGATAAACTGGACATTTTATCCGTAATCTGCCTTATTCTCTCAAAATTATCTTTTATTGTTTTAATTCTATCGATTATTTTCTCCGGAAGCTTCTGCTCTAAAGCATACATCTCAACAATCTCCAAATTGCCAACAAATACCTAAAGACGGGGATATGCGTAGA
>CAZSQC010000077.1:0-1599 GCA_964608955.1 uncultured Planctomycetales bacterium
GGTATAGGGTTGGCAATGATTGCCGCTGTAAAAGGCTACAGGTGCATACTAACGATGCCGGAGTCCATGAGCCTTGAAAGAATTTTTATATTGAAATCTTACGGAGCTGAAATAGTTTTAACTCCGGGGAGCGAAGGAATGCAGGGTGCTATAAGAAGAGCTGAGCTTTTGAATAAAGATATTGCCGGAAGTTTTGTTTTACAGCAGTTTAAGAATAAGGCTAAGTCTATGGCGCATCGTAGGAGTACTGCACAGGAGATTTTAAGAGCGGTAGGCGGCAATATTGATGTGTTTGTCGCTGGGGTAGGTACAGGAGGGACGATAACGGGGGTAGGAGAGGTTTTAAAGGAGAGAATCCCTAAGGTAAGGATAGTTGCTGTTGAGCCTGAAACAAGTGCGGTATTGTCGGGCAAGAAGCCTAAAGCACATAAGATCCAGGGGATCGGAGCAGGCTTTATCCCGGAGATTCTTAACCGTGAAATAATAGATGAAGTTTTTTGCGTTTCCGATAATGACGCATTTGAGATAGCGGGTAGGCTTGCTAAAGAAGAAGGATTGCTTGTTGGTATATCCAGCGGTGCTGCAGCTTATGCTTCTATTGTGATCGGCAATAAACTTGGGACAGGCAAAAGAGTAGTTACCATCTTTCCTGATACCGGAGAGAGGTATTTTTCTACAGAACAATATTTTGGTATTTAAAGAGCAAAAAGGAGAAGGAGAGAAAATGAGTATACTGGAGAACAAAGAAGATTTAAAGGAACTGGTAGAGAAATTTAATTTCAAGGAAAAGGTAGAGCGTTCTAAACAGTTAATTAAAGAGGCCTATGAACGCTATGGCGATTCATTGGTAGTTGCCAATAGCCTCGGGAAAGATTCGGTTGTTGTTTGGGATTTGGCAAAGAAGGTTAACCCTAAGATTCGCGGGTTTATTGTTACAACGCGCTTTAAGCCTCCGGAGACGGTAGCTTTTATGCATAGCGAAGTAAAGAGGTACCCGGAACTTAAAGTTTACAAGAACGATGCGCCTATTGAGGATGAGCTTTATAAAACTAACCCTGATCTCTGCTGCGATATCTTAAAGGTGGAACCTGTAAAAAGGGCAGTTGATGAGATGGGCGTAAAATGCTGGGTAACGGGCCTGCGCTGCACAGAGGGGCGCACGCGTACGGATTTTAAAGAAGTTGAAGAGAGAGATGAGGGATTAATAAAACTAAATCCTATCCTTATCTGGAAAGAAAGGGAGGTTTGGCAGTACTTAGCAGTTTATTCTGTACCGGTTAATCCTTTATATGCATTAGGCTATCGTTCTTTAGGGTGCGCTCCATGCACTAAGATATCCAGTGATGACAATGAAAGATCCGGGCGTTGGATAGGAACTAGTAAGTGCGGTGGAGAGTGCGGTATCCATACTCGTCCTTTAAAGTCAGTAAAAGAAAGGGTTTAATTGAAATATTTTCCGGTAGCAATAAGAGTTAAGGATACGGATGTTTTAGTCGTGGGCGGAGGGCTGATAGGCCAGCGTAAAATATTAAGCTTGCTTAAGTGCTCGGCTAAGGTAATTCTAGTTTCTCCTGAAGTAACTCCTGTTTTAGCACGCTT
>CAZSQC010000077.1:1609-3283 GCA_964608955.1 uncultured Planctomycetales bacterium
GCGGGTGTAAAGAAAATAACCTGGTTTAAGCGCAAGTTCATTAGAAAAGACGTATCGAAAGCAAAAATAGTCTTTGCAGCTACAAATGACCTTAAAGTTAATAAGAAGATAAGCCTATGGGCTAACAAAAAGGGCACGCTGGTTAATATAGCGGATAATGAGAATCTTAGTAATTTTATTTCTCCGGCAGTATTAAGAAAAGGGAGAGCCGTTATAGCCGTAAATTCAGACGGCAGAGAGCCTGAGTTGTCGCGCGACCTTAAATATTTTCTTAAGGAGAATTGGAATGAATTTTTATCTTATAGGAGTAAGTTACAGGAGCGCAACTCCTGAAATACGACAGGCAATCTACCTTCAGCGCAAGGCAATAAAAGATTTCTGGGCTAGGGCCGTTAAAGTTAATACAGCAGTTTTGATTACCTGTAATCGGTTTGACATCAGTATCGCTTCCGAGCGCAAAGAAGATATCCTAGAGAGATTAGGGCTCTTTAAGGCTGAATTCCCCGAGTTTTATGTACATAGTTACCAAAAAAAAGGGGAAGAAGAGTTTTTACGTTATGCCTTGCGTTTATCCTGCGGCCTGGAATCTCAAGTTAAGGGTGAGATTCAAATTCTAGAGCAGCTTACATCTTGGCTAGAACAAAGTAATTTTCCTTTAGTCCTCTATGAATTCTGGAGCCGTATTGTAAATGAGGCATTATTTATAAGGGCTGCATGCGAACTTAATTTTAATGAAGTTAACATAGCAAGGCTTCTATTTAAGAATTTAATGGATTCAGGTATGACTACCGATAATCTTAGGGTCTGCGTATTAGGTACCGGAAAAGTAGCCCGGTTACTCGCAGAAAATAAGCCCAAGAATGTGCAGTTTTATTTTGTAGCGCACAAAAACCGTTTAAGGGCACAGGCTTTAGCTAATCAAACAGGCGGGAAATTTTTTTATTTTAGGGAATTGAAAGATGCGGTCCGCGAGGCGGATGTTCTAATAGGGGCAGCTTGAAGCCCGCATATAATTTTAAGTGTAAATGATATTCCGGATAAGTTATTGGTTGATAGAAAACCGCTATATATTTATGATCTTGCCTTTCCTTATAATATCGACAGAGAATTAAGCAATAAGAAAAATGTAATATTTAGGTCTGCGGAGGATTTAGTCCAGGGGCATAAAGAAAACAACGGTAATCTGCAAAAGGCATTAGAATTCGCCGGGTATTTAATAGAAGAGAGGTTAGTAAATAATGCGAGTGTTGAGAGTTGGAACGCGGCCCAGCCCGCTTGCTATCAAACAGTTTGATGAAATTCAAGGTGTTTTCCCCGGGGTTATTTTTGAGAAGAAAATAATATATACCCTGGGAGATAAGGACAAGCTAACCCCGATTTCGGCTTTAGAAGGAAGCGATTTCTTTACTAGAGAGATTGATGAAGCACTTTTAAGGGGTGAAATTGACCTCGGTTTACATAGTAGCAAAGACCTTCCCGAGAAGTTAAGGGATGGTTTAAAAATTATCTTTGAGACAAAATCTATCAGTCCTTTTGATGCGCTCGTATCAAAAGAAAATGTAAAACTTAAAGATTTACCTTATGCTGCTAGAGTCGGAACAAGCAGCAGCCGTAGGAAAGAGCAAGTTAAGAGCGTAAGGGGAGACTTGATTTTAGTGGATGTACGCGGAAATA
>CAZSQC010000078.1:0-3063 GCA_964608955.1 uncultured Planctomycetales bacterium
AAGATACTCATGCTTAGGAAAGACAGTGAGATTATGCCTCAATACAGAGCGAATTTTATTATTACTGGTGAAGTTTTAGGACAGAGGCCCATGTCCCAGCATAAAAGAGCATTGCATGGAATAGAGGTGGAGAGTGATCTTTCGGGAGTACTTCTGAGGCCTCTTTGCGCAAAACTTTTGCCTATCACAATCCCGGAGAAGGAAGGGTGGGTTGTCCGGGAGGATCTTTTCGGTTTTTCCGGTCGTTCGCGTTCAGGTCAACTTAAGCTCGCTGCAAAGCTGAATATGCAGGGGTTACCGAATGCTTCAGGAGGATGTTTGCTTCCTGCCCCCAAATTCTCCGTAAGGTAAAAGGACCTTATCAAGCAAAAATGTCTTAACAGAAAGAATGTTGACCTTCTTAAGATAGGAAGGCATCTTAGGGTTAATGACAATATAAAGGTTATTGTAGGAAGAAACAAAGAAGAGAATATTCAGCTGGAGAATAATCTTGATGCGAATTCTTTTATCTTCTATCCCGATGAAAAAACTGCCGGGCCGAGCGCTTTAGTTGTAGGGGATATCCAAAATGAAGATCTTTCCCTTTGTGCGCGGATAGTGGCTAGTTACTGTGACGATAAGAATGGAAGAATATGTATATTTTATAAGTCCTGCGGTGAGAAGAATGCACGTTTCCTACTTGTTCAACCCGAAGAGAAAGAGAAGTTTAGGGAGTTGTTGATATGAGAGAGGCTATGTTTGTAGAGAAACTTCCCGGGAATGCAGTCCGTTGCCGCCTTTGTGCCCATGAATGCAAGATAACAGATGGAAAAGCTGGACTATGCAGGGTAAGGAAGAATATAAAAGGGGTTTTTTATACTGAGAGTTATGCAAATCCTGTTGCTCTACAAATAGATCCTATTGAGAAAAAGCCACTGTATCATTTCCTTCCGGGATCCGAGACATTTTCAATAGCAGTTTCCGGATGTAATTTCAGATGCCAGTTTTGTCAAAACTGGGAGATATCCCAGAAAGAAGAAAATAGCGGCTCTTCCTTATTGGAAGAGGAGGTTATGCCTGATGAAGTAGTTGAGGCCGCAATGCGTAATAACTGCCGGAGCATATCTTATACCTACACGGAGCCCACTATTTTCTTTGAATACGCTTATGATATCGCAAAATTAGCTAAGCAGAAAGGTTTGAGGAATATCTTTGTAACGAATGGCTATCTCACAGAGGCAAGTCTTAGTTGTCTATCCGAATACCTGGATGCCGCCAATGTAGATTTAAAATTCTTTAGAGAAGATTCTTACAGGAAGATTTGCGGGGCTTCATTATCCCCGGTTTTAGATACGATAAAGAGGATGAGGTCCCTTGATATTTGGGTGGAGGTTACTACTTTAGTAATACCGGGAGTAAATGATTCAAAGGAGGAGTTAGGTTTGATAACCGATTTCATATCCGGGGTTGACAAGAATATCCCCTGGCATGTTTCTGCATTTCATCCCGATTATAAATTTAAAGATTATCCCGTAACTTCCCAGGAAACCCTAAAAAATGCCAGGCAGATTGGTAAGAAAGCAGGTTTGAATTTTGTCTATGCCGGTAATGTCTACGGTTGGGGAGGAGAGACGGTTTGTCCTTCCTGCGGTAAGGAATTAATTCGTCGCGATGGTTTTAAGATCAAGGAGTATAATATTTCCGATAACAGGTGTGGTATATGCCATAGTATAATTCCGGGAGTGTATTAATTTATTAAAATGAAAATAATCAACCCGCATAAATGTGTCGTTTTTTTTGATTTTGACAATACCATTGCAACCTGCGATGTTTTTGACAGTATGCTGCCGGTTTTTTCAAAAGACGATCTTTGGGTGCGTCTGGAGAAGGAATGGGAAAGAGGGGTAATTGGATCGCATAAATGCCTTAAAGACCAGATAAAAGGGATGCTTATTACTAAAGAGCAGCTTAATAGTTACCTTTCCGGTATAAAAATCGATCCTTATTTTCTTAAACTGGTCAAGGATTTGTCTTTAAGGAAAATAAAGGTAATAGTGTTAAGCGATAATTTTGACTATATCTTAAAACGTATCCTGCGCGGTCACGGCATAAAAAATCTTAAGGTTTATTCAAATAAACTAAAGTTTGCAGGTGCCAAGCTTATTCCGGAGTTTCCTTTTCGCAATAAAAAGTGCAAAATTTGTGCTCATTGTAAGACTAAAAATCTCTTGGCAAATGTTTCGCGAGATTCTATAATTATATATATAGGAGACGGCAGGTCGGATATCTGTCCCTCCAAATACGCCGACATAGTGTTTGCTAAGGATAGCCTCCTAAAACATTTTAAAGGGAAGGGCCTTACCTGTTTAGCTTATAAATCACTGAAAGACGTGTATAATTATTTTAAAAGGAGTTTTGTTTGATGGAAAAGACTGCGGATAAAAAAGAAAAGAATATAAAGAATACGGATTTAAGTGAGCTGTTAAAAACAGAATCAAAATATTGCTCATGGGGCGATACAGTGCATTACGCGCAGGAGCTCAACATATTTAATAAGGCTAAAGGGAGCTTTCTCTATGATAACGAAGGAACAGAGTACCTGGATTTGCAAATGTGGTATTCTGCAGTTAATTTTGGGTATGCAAACAAGAGATTAAACACCGCGCTTAAGAATCAGATAGATACGCTTCCGCAACTGGCATGCCAGTATCTTCATGAAGAGAAGATAAGGCTAGCAGCAAAGATTGCGCAGAGAAATGAGCTTACCTTTGAAGAAAAGGGAAGAGTGCATTTTAATGTCGGAGGTTCATCGGCCCTGGAAGATTCTTTAAAGCTTGTAAGAAACCATTCAGGCAGAAGCTTGTGTTTTGCCTTTATGGGAGGTTATCACGGCAGGACACTGGCAGCTTCAGCGATAACATCAAGCTTCCGCTACCGGGAACGTTTCGGGCATTTCGGAGACAGGGCCTTATTTATACCTTTTCCGTATTGCTTCAGGTGTCCGTATGATAAAAAGAAGGATTTCTGCGATTTTTACTGCCTTAAACAGTTTGAGCGCCTATTTGAAACAGAATACCATTCAGT
>CAZSQC010000079.1:0-2247 GCA_964608955.1 uncultured Planctomycetales bacterium
CCTTAAGATATCCTTAAGAATATAGCCGTTTTTATTAAATTTTCCCTCCCAATAATCGAGCGCTTGTTCATTAAAATGGTTTGTTCCTCCCTGGCCCGGGACAGCCGAAGAAAATAATACAATATCGGCTAAGGTGCAAATTTCATCGATAAAATAATCGGCGCGCTGCGGCCTTAAATGTTCCGCGACTTCAAGACAAACAGCCAAATCAAATCTTCTGCTTATGTTAATGTTTTCCTCCAGATCTCTTTCTATAAACTGCTCTGGAGATATATTTTCAAAAAGTAGCTTTTTATTGCACCAACTGCCATCAATCCCTAAAATATCTTTCACTCCGTATTCTTTAAATGCCTTTAAAAAATTACCCAAACCGCAACCGACATCAATTACGCTGGAAGGCTTTACTATGCCCATAACAACCGGTACGATTTCTCGGGGTGAAATCATATTGTATGTCTTAGCGCTATAATAATAGTCTTCTCTCATCTCCGAATCCACCTCGGTTTAACAGTTTCCGAACAAATTATTACTTGCCGTTATTTAAAGTGTCGACCATCCAACCATAAAAATTAAAAGGTCCTTTGTACCACTTTAATTCATCATCCCAGTATCCTTCACAACTATCAAGAGCTCCCTCAGGAAAACCATAACTGATTTCGGTAATTAACGGTTTATTCTCTTTATCTAGAATAAAATCATAGCTCATACATTGAAATCCTGCCTTCTTCGACACATCCATGGCCACCCGCACACAACGCTCATCTATTTCATCCTTATTAAAATAAAGCAGCCCGCTCCCCGAAGCCCGGAAATCATTTTTCCTAACAAGCCTTTTAAGTCCGAATGCCTTATCATTAATAACTACTATTCTAAAATCGCAATAATTACCCGGAATAAAATCCTGGAAATATATATAGCCGCGCTCTGGACTCTTAAACTTAGAGAAAGGAGTCGAAAGGAATAGCCTCCTTAAACTCTTGGCGACATCCAGCAAGGAGGCTTTAGCCATTTTCCATAGGCTTATTCTTTCACCCAAATCCCTAAACTTATCATATTGAGGAAAACCTTGTTTAAACGCCCTCTTTATTCTAATTAAAGCTTCTTGCCTGGATCTCACAAGATAAACATTCCGCGATCCTGCGCCAGTCCTTAATTTAAAGACTTTCGGAAAATTAGTATTCGCAGCCCAGCTTAAGGCTTCTTTTTTATCAAAGAATACATAGCTTTTAACTAATGGCGCTCCGAGTGATTCTAAAAGATATTTCTGCCCTAACTTATCGTCAAAATGCCAACTCGTCTTAAAGTCCGGAAAAACCTTTATACCCGTCGCCTCCAAAGCGTAAAGCAACTGTTTGGCGAAAAGGCTGTCTTTTATAAGAGCATGGTGGTAATGCCACATTAAAGCTTGACAATCTTTAAGCTGCGTTATTATATCGCTATCATAGCAATTAACTAATTTATAGCTTATTCCCTTTTCTTTACAGTAGTCAATCCAACGCCCGCTAAAAGACCGGATAGAATGATGTATGGCTATTTTCATACTTTCTCCGCGAATAACGCCAAAAACTTATTCACCACATTCTTTATATTATACTGGTCAATATCCTCAACTACGAATTTATGAGAATAATTATGCTCAAGAAACTCATTAAAATATTCACCGCTAAAGTTCTCGCTGGATAAAGACAAAATAGGCCTTTTTGTCAGAGCATAATCAATCAGCTTACTTGGCACCTGATGCCTTGGATTATAATCAAATGTTACAAGAAAATCCATGCTGCTAAGAATATTGAGTAATTCAAGCCTTGGAATATAAGAACGTACCTCCAGCTTACCTTTCAGCAAATCAGCGTAACCAGCTAGAAATCCGGGGTCCTTTGTGTAGACGATAAACTTAAAATCTCTTTCTAGAGTTACCAAATAATTCAAAAAAGGCCTTGGATCACGTATACGTTTTATAAAAGAGCCGGCATATGCAAAGGTAGGAATTTTATTCTCGACTACCTGAGAAAACACCACATCTTCAAAACGAAAACCTTGCGGTATTACCCTGATTTTCTCCCTAAATTCAGGGTAATAATTCCCTTTTAGCTCCTTGCCATTAATAGTAATATAGTCTGCCTTCCGGCAAAACCATTTCTCAAGGAAACCGAAGTAAAAAGGTTTCTTAAACTTATCAGTTTTTAAGCCCATATATGGGTCTCCGCAATCAGCTACCCATACTTTACAGAGATCTTTATTCTTGAT
>CAZSQC010000079.1:2257-2969 GCA_964608955.1 uncultured Planctomycetales bacterium
CAACCCCAATGCACAGGGAAAGGTACGGCAAATGACACCATAAGATCATACCCTCTCTCGCATCTTAATGCCCGGCTAACTTTAAACGCTAATTCAATATCAGGATATTCAATAAGAATAGCGAGAGCGCGTTTTACTATTCTGCGTAATAATACAGAGAATCTGTTCCCCTTAATAATAATACCCTTAAACCACAGAGCACCTAAATCCTTGACTTTAAGGTTATACTCTCTCTCAAAGGATGTATAATCAAAACCATCTTTTACGACATATACCACAACTTCATGCCCCTGCCTTGCAAGTTCCTTAGCCATCTCGGCTATCCTAAAAGACCTTGGGCTAATCCTGGGATAAAATGACCTACCTACCAAAAGTATTCTTATTTTTTTCATAATTTAGAGAAATAATTCTTTCCACTCTCTCACGCAGGTTTTCCCTTACAGAAACAGCTCAATCAGCTTATCTCTCAATTACCGGCTACTTAAACAAACTTAAGAGTGAAACTTTAGGCTCAATAAAAGGAGCAATAAAAGGATTAGTTAGTAAAGTATTCAAGCCAACCGTCTCCGCACCTATTCTCATCTCCACCGAACAATACAAAAATGCGGCAACAAAGAATATAGCAAAAAATGGCTTAAAAAACTTTACTTGTGGGTTATGATTTGAGAATAAAAAAAGCACCGCCAACTGAAGCGCAAAGCCGAACATTAAG
>CAZSQC010000080.1:0-2859 GCA_964608955.1 uncultured Planctomycetales bacterium
AATTAACCTTATTTCTAATCCTACCCAGCACATAGAAGAGGTAAAAATATCTTAAAAAGCTAGAATTTAGGTATTTTTGTCCTTGACCCGGATTTTGCTGTATTGTATAATATATCTTCTTGATTTCTAACCCGTTACGATAAAAAACGCTTTTTAAAGCACAATAAAGGAGGATTTTGTCATGTATGCAATAATTGAAGTTGGCGCAAAGCAGTATAACGTTAAAAAAGAGGATGTAATCGAAGTTAGCCGGCAGGATATTAAAGAAGGCAAGGAAATAAAATTGGATAAAGTATTGTTGCTTTCTAAGGATAAGAAGGTAGAGGTCGGCCAGCCATATTTAAAGGATGTAAAAGTAAGCGCAGAAGTGTTGGGGCAGACAAAAGGCGAGAAGGTCATATCTTTTAAATACCGTCGGCGTAAGTCTTCGCATTGGACTAAAGGGCATCGTGATAAGCTTACTCGCATTAAGATTAAAGATATTGTAGCAGGAAGCTAAGTTGGGTATCGCATTTATAGATAGGGCAAAGATTTTTGTTAAGGCAGGAGACGGCGGCAGGGGGTGCGCGAGTTTCTACCGGGATAAATATACCCGCTTTGGCAAGCCAAACGGGGGAGACGGTGGTCGCGGCGCCGATATCGTGCTTCTTGCGGACAGAAATATTTTTACCCTACTTGATTTTCAGTACAACCGTCATTTCCGTGCCGCGCACGGTGGCCATGCGTCCAGCAATAACAAAAAAGGCAGGGATGCGCAGCCCGTTATTATAAAGGTGCCTGTCGGAACTGTGGTAACAGACTTAAAAACAGGTTGTGTACTAAGGGATTTAAAGGAAGAAGGGGAGCAGGTCGTTGTTGCGGCAGGCGGAAAAGGCGGCCTGGGCAACATCCATAGCCCTGGCCTTGAGGCGATTTCCGGAGAACCCGGAGAAGAAAAAGAGCTTTCTCTTGATTTAAAGCTCATTGCGCAGGTCGGAATTGTGGGTTTTCCTAATGCCGGTAAGTCTACCTTGATATCCGGAATTTCAAATGCGCAGCCGAAAATAGCAGCGTATCCTTTTACGACTAAATTCCCTATTTTGGGGATGGTTGATAAAGGAGATAATAAATTTATTGTTGCCGATATCCCGGGGCTTATAAAAGGCTCTTCCCAGGGCAAAGGGCTGGGGGATGAATTCTTAAGGCATGTAGAGCGCACTAAAGTTCTTTTGCACGTGGTAGATATCTCCGGTTTTGAGGGCCGCGATCCGTTAGAGGACTATAAAGCTATCAACTACGAGCTTAAAGCTTACGGTAAAGCCTTAGAAAAAAAGCCCCAGATAATAGCTTTAAATAAAATTGATTTAGAAGGGGCAAGGGAAAAGCTAAAACGTTTTAAGGCAAAAGTCAAAAAAAAGGTCTATCCAATTTCAGCTTTAAAAAAAGAGGGGTTGCAGGAGTTGATAAATGCAGTCGCGCAAAAATTATAAAAGAGTTGTCGTAAAAATAGGCTCCAGTTTATTTTATTCCGATTCTGGTAGGCTCGACGCTAACTTGGTGCAGAATTTTGCTTCCCAGATATCCCAGCTTACTGCAGAAGGCAGGGAAGTTATTGTTGTTTCATCCGGAGCGATAGCTTTGGGGATGTCTATTTTAAAGATCTCCGATAGGCCTAAGGAACTAAGCCTTTTACAGGCGGCTGCGGCAGTCGGGCAGCACGAGCTGATGGATGCCTATAGAAAGTTCTTGAAAGAGCAGGGGTTAAACTGCGGCCAGCTTCTTTTGACCTGGGATGATTTCTCAAACCGTCCACGGTATTTAAACGCCAAGAATACCATTAATACACTTTTAAAGTTGAGAAGTATTCCGGTAATTAATGAGAATGATACTGTTTCTACGGATGAAATCAAGTTTGGAGATAATGACCGCCTTTCGGCTTTAGTGGCTGCTATGACAGGCGCAGACATGCTTATTATCCTTTCTGATGTTGACGGGCTTTTGGATAAAGAAAAGAAAGTTGTAAGGGTTATCGATAAAATTACACCTGCCATCAAGAGTTTGGCGTGCCCTACAGCTAAGAAGACCTGCGTCGGAGGCATGATTACTAAGCTGGAAGCTGCTTCAGTCAGTGTTGGTTCGGGTATTCCCTGCGTTATCGCAAACGGGAGAAAGAAAGATATTATAAAGTTTTGCCTTAGCGATCCCTTAAACAGCGGAACAATTTTTCTGGCAAAAGCCGATTTACTTGATGCTAAAAGGCGTTGGCTTGCTTTCGGCACAAAGGTTAAGGGCAACATTATTGTGGACGATGGTGCCAAAAAAGCTTTGCTTGATAAAAAAAGCCTTTTGGCAGTTGGTGTTCTTTCTTGTTCAGGAAGTTTTTCTGCGGGGGATATTGTTAGTATTTGCGATAATTTAGGAAATGAATTTGCGCGCGGTAAATGCGCTCTTTCAGGTAAAGACCTGGAAAAGTGCAAAGGAACCCGTTTATCTAATGAAGTAGTGCACCGCAACAACATCGTAATTTATTAGGGGACACCCTTTGACCCAAAGCTAAGGGTGTCCCCTTTAGGGACATCCTCCCGATTAGGTCAAAGGGTGTCCCCGGGGTAAAAGATGAGAGAGAAAATAGTTGAAATTGCAAAGAGAGCGGCAGCTGCCGCAAGGGTTTTAGCTAACTTGGATGCTTCTTGCAAGAATAGGATTCTCAAAGAGATTTCCAAAGCTCTAGTTACGAATAAAGAGCAAATTTTAAAAGCTAATAAGAAGGATCTTTGCCTAGCAGCTAAGTTAAAGCTTTCTGCGGCTTTAACTGACCGGCTTTTGCTTAATGAAAAAAGAACAGAAGGTAAAAATGAACCTACTCACTTGATGTTTAAT
>CAZSQC010000081.1:0-2669 GCA_964608955.1 uncultured Planctomycetales bacterium
CCTAAGTGGAGCCGCGCATTGGTTTAAAAAACAATATAACGAAGAAATATCACACGGAATGAAAATGTTTGAGTTTCTTAATGACCGCGGGTCTAGAGTAACCCTTCAGGGCATATCTGTTCCTGAAAGCGAATTTTCTTCACTTTTACAGGCTTTTGAAGAAACCTTAAAGCATGAAAAGAAAGTAACATCCTTAATTGAAGATCTTGTTGATTTATCCAGAAAAGTGGATGATAAGGCGGCAGAAATATTCCTGCAATGGTTTATTACGGAACAAGTAGAGGAAGAAAAGAACGCCGCGGAAATCATTGCTCAACTGAAGATGGTTAAGCCGGATTCAGCCGGATTGCTTATGCTGGATAAGCAGTTAGGTAAAAGAGAATAAAGGAGGCGACGTGGATAAATATAAGTGTACTGTTTGCGGTTATATCTATGATCCTGCGGCGGGAGATTCAACTCAAAATATCCCCGCTAACACCCCTTTTGACAAGCTTCCTGATTCATGGGTTTGTCCGGATTGCGGGGTTGGTAAGGACATGTTTGAAAAGGTGTAAGCTATGGTTAATCCTGTTTGCGGGAGGGTGATTAAGGTTATTCCGCGTACCTACAATGTAAAAAGCGTAAGAATAGCTGTTGACGGCCCGATAATTTACAAGCCAGGACAGTTTCTACGTGTAAAACTTAACAATAACGATCAGTTGCAGAGGTACCTTTCTATCTCAAGTTCGCCGACCGAAGAGGGGTATCTTGAGTTCACCAAGAAAATAACTTCAAGCGATTTCTCAGCGGCAGTCGCTGCCCTAAAAACAGGGGATTTAGTTTCAGTTGAATACCCTTATGGGGCATTTACCCTTGAGCGCGCAGCGGGTAAAATAGCTTTTATATCGGGTGGGATCGGGATTACCCCGATAAGGAGCATGTGTAAATTCGCCGCAGACAAAAAGATCGATTTAGATATCGTGCTGCTTTATGCCAATAATTCGGTTAAAGATATAGCGTTCCATGAAGATTTTAATAATATGCAGCAGGAGTTTAAAAGGCTTCGCGTAACGCATGTGCTTTGCGAAAAAGATATGGAGTTTAGCTGCGTCGTAGGAAGAATAAATTCGCAGGTTATCAAAAAAGAGATTCCCGATTTCCAAGATAGATTCTTCTTCCTTTGCGGTCCGCCTTCTATGGTAGAGGGTATGAAATCGATTTTAATCAACGAGTTAAGTCTACCCGCAGAGAGAATTATTACCGAAAATTTCCAGGGTTATTAATTTAATATATAAATACGCATAAGTAATTGCGAGGTGAGCTATTATGAAAAATAAAGAAATAGTACCGGGTGTTTTCTCTGTCGGAGCGGTAGACTGGAATATGCGTAATTTTCATGGCCACACCTATGCCACAAAAAGAGGAACGAGTTATAACTCCTATCTTGTTGTAGATGAAAAAATTGCCCTTGTGGATACGGTGTATGGACCATTCTCTAAGGAATTAATCGAGAATATACGCCGCATTGTTCCGCTAGATCAAATTTCCTACGTAGTGGCAAATCACGTTGAAACCGATCATTCCGGGGCTCTTCCTGAAATAATGAAGCTTTGTCCTAAGACCGTAGTTTTAGGAACATCTAAATGCAAAGAAGGGTTGTACAAGAATTATTACGGAACTTGGGATTTTAAAGAGGTAAAAACCGGCGATTCGATTTCACTAGGCAAGAAAACCCTTAGTTTCATTGAGGCTCCGATGATTCACTGGCCCGATAGCATGTTTACCTATCTTCCTGAAGAGGAGCTGCTGATGCCTAATGATGCATTCGGTCAGCATCTTGCTTCCTGTTATCTCTTTGCCGATGAAGTTGACCCATGCCAGCTTTGGGATGAAGCAGCAAAATATTATGCTAATATACTCTGGCCGCTGGGAGGATTAATTGCAAAGAAAATATCCGAGGTTCAGAAGTTGAATATTCCTATTAAAGTCATCGCGCCTAGCCACGGGCTTATCTGGCGTAAGGACCCAATGGAGATCGTAAAAAAATATCTCTCTTGGGCAAATAACGAAGTAAAACAAAAGGGCGTTGTTGTATACGAAACAATGTGGGGCGCAACCGAAAAGATGGCGCGTTCCATTTCCATGGGGATGGTTGAGGCTGGGTTAGAAGTAAAGGTTTTTGACGTTAACCAGTCAGACCGCACCGAGGTAGTCAAAGAAATGCTGGATTCTAAGTTCTTTGTCTTCGGTTCTTCGACTCATGACAATAGCATGCTTCCTTCGATGGCGGGATTCCTGGAATTTGTCCGGGGGCTATCTCCTAAAAACAGATCTGCCTGTGCGTTTGGCTCTTATGGCTGGGCCGGAGGAGCAGTCAGGGATATTGAAAAAGTAATTACAGCAAGCGGCATGCCTTTAGCAAAGCCTGGATTGGGCATAAGGTATGTGCCTGATGAGAATGAGACTAAGGCTTGTTTTGCTTTCGGCCAAGACCTTGCCGCAGGCAAATAATTCCGCCTGCTAACTTAAACATGACTAAGCTAAACAGAGATATAGTAAATTTTTTTGAGTCTCAAGGCAGTTTGGTAGTTATTACGATTGACTCTGAAGGCTACCCGCATGCTTCCTGTAAGGGGGTAATTAAAATAGAGGAAGAAGGCCGCCTCTATCTTATGGATGCCTATCACGGC
>CAZSQC010000082.1:0-2651 GCA_964608955.1 uncultured Planctomycetales bacterium
GCGCTTATCCATGCCGAAGGCGGGCCGATGAGATATTTTGTCAACGGCCAAAACCCTACGCCGTCATCCGGAGCGCTTTTAGAAGATGGAGACATTGTGGAGCTGCCGTCAATTTATCATATTAAGGATTTTAGGGTGGTTAAGTCAGGAGACGACCCGGGCAAACTCACCGTAACTTACGAGGCTTGAAAGGAGGCGTTAAATATGCAGCTGCATCTTAAACACAGAAAGGCAAGCAGAATACTTAAAAGGGTCTATGAGATAAATTCCGACGGAGGCCTTCCTAAGACCGGCCAGAGCATGATTTATCAGCCCGGAGACGACGGCTCATACCAGATGGGCTATCCTCTCGGCGGAGAAGCAAGGTTTATTGACAACGCAGATGGTACGGTAGTCGATTTGGCCACGGGTCTTATGTGGATAAAAAATCCGCAGGAGGCAGGATTAGGTTCTCCTATGTACTGGTATGACGCAATCAATGCCTGCGAGAATCTTGACTTTGCCGGACACAACGACTGGAGGCTTCCGAATATAAACGAGCTGATGTCTATTGTGGATCACTCCAGATATGACCCGGCATTTGACCCGCTCTTTTTTACGCCGTTTTCGGATACCTGGACTCCTTGCTGGTCCTCAACTTCAAGCGCGTCTTGGATAGACGGCGCGTGGGCAATGTATCCCTATGACGGCTATAAGACTACCTGGGGAAAACCCTGGGATATGTGTTATGTCAGACCTGTAAGAGGCGGGCAGGCTTAAGAAACGGAGGATATAAAAATGGCAGGCGAAAAAATTACTGTTGAATTCAAAGACGGAAAGAAAATAACCAAATACCCCGGAGGGAAGGTTTCCGAGCAGACCCAGGAGGACCTGGAAAGATACAAAGATTTTCTTACAAGGGAGAGGCAGCGGATTGACCGGCATATCTCTTTAATTGACGATGACCTCAGTCAAATAACGGCAAGCAAGAAGGCAAAGTGAGCGATGGAAAATAATAAAGGCTGGACAAAATTCATAACGCCGGTACTAGTTACGATTGCCATCTTTATGCTGGGCAATATCACTATGCAGCTCAGCCGGCTTGAAGATAGAGTATTCCAGCATCTGGCCAACGACCAGATTCATGCTCCGAGATCTCAATTCGTCTCTAAGGCAGAATTTGACTTGCACTGCAAATTCTCTGAAAAAGAAAACGGTCAAATCTTGAAGGCAATCGATGACTTGAGAAACGATTTAAAGGTAAAAAGCCGAGATGAAAGAAATCAGTAAAGTAAGGCTTGAATTTGACCTGCATGAGTATCGGCAGCTTGCTTTAGTTATTCGGGATCACAAGAGTCTGCTTTATAAGTTAAAAATGAATGAGCTGATTAAGCAGGGCCTTATAAAAGATCTGAATATTATTGTTGGCATACTGGAAAGAGCCGAGCTTAAATAGCTAAAAGGGGAGGTGAAAACATGAAGGTGCTTATAGCTTTTACTCTGGGGAATATCGTCGGCGGATTGGGAATGTTTTTCTATCTTTGGCTGAAAGGCAAGGTGCAGGATGGCGGAAAGCGAAAAATTTAGCCTACTTAAATTCGCTGAGAGCTTTTTTCAGTTTTTGCCGTGGGTTAAGACTTTACGCTACGCAGCCGGTATTGCGCTGATAAGTTTTGTGGGCCTTACGATTTATCGGGCATTCTTTATGCCTACGCAGACTACCAAGCAGGTCACTCATATTATTGCTCAGCCTGGCGCCCAGGTGACGGTAGACCAGAAAAAAGAGGAAAAGAAATCTAAGATTGAAGTCAGACCGTTCGCAGAGGGATATGGTTTTGCTGAATCTGACGACCGCAAGGGTGTAGGCGCTAAGGCCGGTATAAGGGTAGATTTCTAAAGAAATACCCTGTTAGCTATTTCTGCGATCCCCTTGACTCTTTAAAACACTAAAATAAAAACCCTCCGGTTAATTTAACCGGCGGGTTTTTTATTTTTAAATGGCATTACACTAAAAAAAATGGTATAATGGCAAAAAATAACTGTAAATATGGGAATATGGTTTCTTAACATCTTTTGAAGCCCCGAGGAGTTATTCTATGGCTAAAAAAATGAAGAAAACTACCATTGAGATTACCGAAGGCCAATATTTCTATTTAAAAGAAAAATCTCTTCAATTGCAGAAACAAAAGAAGCGTTACTCAATTGTTTCCATTATCAGGGATTTAATTGAGAATGATCGCAGAAAGCCTGTATTGTAGCTGGAATCAAAAAATATAAAATAAACAGTCATAAGGAGTAGGTTTATTATGGAGCTTGAGATTATTTTATTATGGGTTGCGGTGTTGATATTCGTGAGCGCTGTCTCAAGCAAGCTTTCGGACAGGTTCGCTATACCTGCTTTGTTGCTATTCTTGGTAATCGGGATTCTCGCCGGATCGGAAGGGATCGGCAAGATTTATTTTGATAATGCGCGGTTAGCTAAATCCATCGGAGTCATCGCCCTTATTTTTATCATTTTTTCCGGCGGCCTTGATACTAACTGGAAAGATACTAAGCCGATAGTTTGGCCGGGAATTATTCTTTCCACCCTAGGAGTTTTGCTGACCGCAGTCATAACAGGTTTTTTTGCCGTATATATCTTTAAATTTTCTCTGCTTCAAGGAATGCTTCTC
>CAZSQC010000083.1:0-2645 GCA_964608955.1 uncultured Planctomycetales bacterium
AGGTAAAACCGTATGCATACAATCATAAAAACGGTATGGGTCGCATATAAAATTGTCTTTATTTTCGTACCATAGAGAAGTCCCTGGAGAGGGTGAAAGCACTGTAAAAGTCACCTCCGCAGGACAAAGTTCTAAAACTTCTCTCTCGAGCCTCTTAAAATCCTCAGCGCTAAAATCAGGATGGACAATAAAAGCTGCGTGTAAAGTAATGCCCAGCTCTTTTAAAATCTTTACCGCGCTACGATTTACCTCTACCGGCAGGCGCTTTTTATATTCCCCTAGTCTTACTTCATCCATAGATTCAAGCCCAACATAAACAGTGCTTAAACCGGCTTTTTTCCAAAGCCTAAAAAGCTCAGGGTTCTTAACAACCGTGTCACTTCTTGCCCAACTGATATACTTCTTATTTATATTCCGCATTATAAGCAAATTTGCCAACTCTTCGCAGCGCCTAGGGTTTAAAAACATCTCATCATCCAGGAAATAAATATATTCTTCTGCCAATCCTGCTATTTCATCAGCTACTTCTTGAGGTTCGCGCTGTAAATACTTCCCCTGCATAAGATGCGGAATCACGCAAAACGAACAAGAAAAAGCACAACCTATTGATGTGCGCATACTAGCAACCTGTGGGAATAAATTCTTAAGCTTTTTTGTGCTGCTAGATGTCCAAACACAGAAATACCGCTTACGGTTCACTAAATCACGCCTGGGCTTAGGTATAACATTTGTATTGGGATAGGCAGGGGGAGATAGTTTAGCTTTAAGCTCAAAATTCTCATCTTTCACCCAGAGTATCGCATCGTCGCAAGATAAAGTTTGATTGTGTCTAATCATTTTTATTAATTTATTTAAAGCTGTTCCTCCTTCGCCGCGGATAATAAAATCAATACCACATCCATTGGCATAATCGGCAGGCAAAAGAGTAGCGTGTATCCCCCCAACAACATTAATTATATCTGGCTTTAAAGATTTCCCTAATAAGGCAAGTTTTTTAATGACGGAAATATTCGTGCTATAACCGCTAAAACCGATAATATCCGGGCCCGAATTCTTTACAACCTGCTCGAAGATGCTATCGGGTTTCTTCCTTTCTAGACTTAAATCAAGAATTTTTACTTCCTCTTCCGGGGGTACCCCGCCGGCCACTATCTCAAGCTCAAGAGGTTCAAGATGCAAAAATCCTTGCTGTAACATACGGGCAACTAATAGTTCTGGGTAGGGTTTTACTAAAAGGATGCGCATAATTTACTGGCTGCGATACCGGCTGACTCACCCAAAGACATGCATATCCCCATGACACGAGCTGAGGATAAAGCAAAAGGGTCAGCTGATATGCATTTCCCTATGGCAAAAAGGTTGTTAAGTTTATTTGATTTCAGTGAGCGTAATGGTATATCATAATGTCCCTTTCCTTCTGGATAGATCAATACCTGGCCTTTTTCTTTGCTCCAGAATTCAATGGGCCAAGACCCACTTGAAGCGCAATCATAAAATTTTTTATTATTAAGCAGGTCGTCTTTCTTTAAAACATACTCGCCCATTAGCCTGGTCCCATCCCGGCTACTCACAGAATGAGAAAATCTATCTATAAAAGAGCCTCTAAACTCGGGCAGTTTCTCCGATAAATAGCTGTGGACCTTATCGCAATACCTCTTTAAGTCAAAACTGCTATAGTTATTTTTCTTAAAAATATGATTTAATCTTATAAAACCGGAGCTATTTGAGTCCCCGTAAGAAAAGGACCCAAACCTAAAAATCATAGGAAAACGCTTTTGGTAAGCGCCTCTATTTAAATAATAAGCAACTTTTATCTGTAAAATATCATCCTTTACTTTTAGCCCTTTAATCTCAAAACTAAACCCCGCTAACTGTCTTTTATTTAACGGGATCTCTCTTAATCCTGAACTGCTAAACCTAACAATATCGCCATCCCCGGATGCGTCAATTACAACCTTGGGACTTATTAAAATATTCCCCTGACAAGACTTAGCAGTAACGACCGTAATAAATCCTTCCTTTTTATTAACCGAGACAGCCCGAACCCCATATAAAGATTTTATTCTACTCTTCTCAATAAATTGCCGTAAGACTGGGATCAACCTCTTATTATGAAAAGGGAGCAGAAAGACTTTTCCTCTCCGGACAATTTTGAGCCCGGGGGAAAGTTTGCTCATAATCTCCTTGGGTATGCCGTGTAAAGCACTATCCGCCCCACAGATAGAATTATGCATTGCTACAGCCGCCACGCCTCCGGGGAATTTATTCTTTTCAAGCAGCAAAACTGCGACATTCTTTCTTGCGGCTGCTGCAGCAGCCGCTATACCAGAGATTCCTGCACCAACTACTAAAACATCACATTTCATGCGCCTGATCTTCATCCTAGAGCATTTAATCCTGTTCTTATTTTCTCCAACTCTTTGTTATCAATTGAGCCTTGAATATAAGAAACCGTGGCATTAAATCTGCCTTGATATTGATTAAAAAATATTCCTAATCTCACAGGAAATGGAAGCCGCGGAAGATGCAATATATTTGCAACCGGGAAACCCATAAAATTGTCCGAAGAATAAGTCCCTTCTGCAATAAACGCAAAGGGGAAAGAAACCTGGTTGCCTTTACTCATGATTTTCAGCAAGAAAGAA
>CAZSQC010000084.1:0-2635 GCA_964608955.1 uncultured Planctomycetales bacterium
TCCTGGAATTTGTCCGGGGGCTATCTCCTAAAAACAGATCTGCCTGTGCGTTTGGTTCTTATGGTTGGGCTGGCGGAGCAGTCAGGGATATTGAAAAAGTAATCACAGCAAGCGGTATATCTTTAGCAAGGCCTGGATTGGGTATAAGGTATGTGCCTGATGAGAATGAGACTAAGGCCTGCTTTGTTTTCGGCCAAGAGCTTGCCGCAGGTAAATAATTCCGCCTGCTAACTTAAACATGACTAAGCTAAACAGAGATATAGTAAATTTTTTTGAGTCTCAAGGTAGCATGGTAGTTGTCACAATTGATTCTAGAGGTTATCCGCATGCTTCCTGCAAGGGGATAATTAAAATAGAGGAAGAAGGCCGTCTCTATCTTATGGATGCCTATCACGGCCAGACCTTTAAAAACCTTAAGAAAAATCCTTCTACCTGCGCGGTGGCCTTTAATGAGCATAAGTTTAAAGGTTTTTGTCTTAAAGGCAAGGCAAGGTTAATTCATGAAGGAGAACTAAACCCCGAAATTATAAAATCCTGGGAAGAAAGATTAACCGATAGACTGACGCAGCGGTTATTAAAAAATATCCGCGAAGAAAAGGGGCACAGCGGACACCCGGAGGCCTCTTTACCCAAGCCAAAATATATGATTGTTTTAGAGGTTTTAGAGGTTGTTGATTTAACTCCTGCTAACCTAAAATAATTAAGGAGATGACATGGCAGATATATTTTCTTCATGCGAACTAATAGAGTTAGGAGTGCAGATTGAAATAAACGGCAGGGATTTTTATCAGGAGCTTTTCTCCCGGGCCAAAGATATTAAGCTACGAGAATTATTCAAGTTTTTAGCAGCTGAAGAAGGAAAGCATATAGGCATCTTTAATGATATATCGGAAAAAGAATTATGCGATAAGGATAAGGAGTTTAACCGGGATGAATATTTTGCCTATATGAATTCTTTAGCCAGAAATTACGTATTTACCGAGAAGGATACAGGAAAGAAAGAGGCTCTAGTTATAAAAGATGAAAAAGAGGGGGTTGAAAAGGCTATCGGCTTTGAAAAAGATTCCATTGTATTTTATGAAGGAATGAGGAAAATAGTTCCTGAAAAAAAGACGGTTGATTTATTAATCGCGCAAGAAAAGATGCATCTTAAGAAGCTAACCGAGATGCTGTCTGAAATTTAGAAAGGAAGACAATATGTCTAAAAATGTAAAAATTTATAGCACTTCCACTTGTCCTTGGTGTATACGTGTTAAGCAGTTTTTAAGGGATAATAATATCGCGTTCGAAGATTTTGACGTCGGGCTTGACCGCGAAAAGGCCGATGAAATGGTAAAGGTTTCCGGCCAGATGGGGGTGCCCGTGTTAGATATCGAAGGGGAGATAATCGTAGGCTTTGATAAGGATAGGATAAAGCAGTCTTTGGGTATATAGGTTTTAGCGGGTCCTGTCGAGGACTGCTTCTCGCTCGAGTGACCTCGCTCGAAATCAGTCCTCGCCACCCGTTAAAATACAATGAATCTTATGACAATTTTTGATTTAATTATTATCGGAGCAGGTCCGGCGGGTATCACCGCTGCAGTTTACGCTGCCAGAAAGAAAATGAATCTTCTGGTTGTAACCGGTGATATCGGCGGGCAGGCTGCCTGGAGCGGGGATGTGGAAAATTATACCGGTTATCAGTTTATCTCCGGTCCGGAGCTTGCTTTAAAATTCGAAGAGCATATGCGCAGGTATAATATACCTGTTAAAGAAAACGAGGAAGTTTTAAATGTAAGTTCTTCAGGAAATGAGATAGTCGTTAAAACCAATAAATCACAATACTCTTGCAGGACAGTAATTGTTGCTTCGGGAAAGCGTTCAAAAGAATTGGGCGTACCCGGTGAAAAGGAATTCAAAAACCGCGGCCTTACTTATTGCGCTACCTGCGACGGGCCTATTTTTGCAGGAAAAGACGTTGCGGTAATCGGAGGAGGAAACTCTGCTCTCGACGCTGCCCTGCAGCTTATTAAGATAGCCCGCAAGATCCATATCATTAATAACACTACTTCCTTAGGCGGAGACCAGATTATGCGCCAGAAGGTAGAAAAAGCGGATAATGTAGTTGTGCATAACAATTCGCGCGTACTCGAAATTATCGGAGATAAAACCTTAAAATCAATTAATATTAATAAATCCTCGCATCAGGAGAATATCGCAGTAGAAGGAGTATTCGTGGAGATTGGTCTGATACCCAATTCATCCTTTATTCCGGAGGTTGCTAAGAATGAATTAGGGGAGATTCTGATCAATTCCAGAAATGAAACTAATATTCCCGGAATATTTGCAGCCGGTGACGTTACTAATGTTCCGGAGAAGCAGATAATTATTGCCGCAGGAGAAGGATCTAAATCCGCACTAAGCGCTTTCAGGTATTTAGCAGAAAGATAGCAGTTATGCAAAGAGAGATGAAACAGTTTATCAACGCTCTAATTTTTATAGCTATCCTTATTGTAGGATGGTTTTTGCCGCTTTTAGGTTTTTTTATACCGCTTTGCATGCTATTGGGTTTTGCAATCGGTTTATTTAAAGGGAGAAAATGGTGCGATTGGCTTTGTCCGAGAGGAAGTTTTTACGATACGCTCGGCAGGGTTGT
>CAZSQC010000085.1:0-2429 GCA_964608955.1 uncultured Planctomycetales bacterium
AAATTTATCAACTACCTCCATTAGCCGTCCTTCATCCAGCGCCAATATAGCATCGATAGCCCTTTTATCCTTTACCTTTGCGTCTTCTTCGCTTTCGTAATGAGTCATATCAGAACTGGCCAATAATAAAACCTTATCGCTATAATTATGATTCTTGATAGTATCGGCAATACCTATACCGATTTCCCTGAGAATATTTAATCTCTCCGGCATAAGGGTTATCGGGACAATCTCAAATCCTTTGCTAAAATACTGTAATATAGGTAATTCGACCTCCAGGGAATGCTCCTGTGCATGGGCCGAAGAATCATCCTTCAAATATTTTGATTCATTTAATAGAAGCCTGCTTAATCCGCTATCTATATTAACTTCCCCCAGCGGTGTCTCCCATAGCCCATCACACATAATGCTAAATGCAGGGCCTGATCCCGTATGATTAGGCCCCAGGAGGATGATCTTCTCAGGTATATCCAATTGGGATACCGCTTTTACTGCTACTTTTCCAGAGTAAATATAACCGGCGTGAGGCAAAATACAACCAGTTGCTTTAGTTTTAGCGCCCTTTCCACCCTCGATAAAGCCAGCGATCATCTTCTTAATCTCTTGAGCGTTCTTAGGGTAGAACCTGCCGGAAACACAAGGTTTACGCAATTTAGATAATGTCATGAAAAATCCCTTCTAGTAAGCTTTTGCTCTCTTCAATATCCCGGGCCGTAGCTGATTTATGCACTTCAATCACCATATGGGTATCTTTATTCAGGTAGGCTTTTAAACAAGAGAAATCAAGATCGCCTTTCGTTAAAGGCTGATGGTCCAGGCAGCCTATTACATTATGCAAATGTACGCCGATAAGCCGGCTTGAATATTCCTTAAGATAATCTCTTCCCTCGGTAAAGCCCAGATTCTGCATTACTCTTGCGTGCCCTGTATCATGCCAATAAAAAATGTTTTCATCCCGGAAATTATCTAAAATAATGCCTATCTCGTTTAAATTAGGTATCTCGCGGTAATAAACACGGTTCTCAATCCCAAGAAGAATTTCTCTCTCCTTGGCATACAGGCTAATTTCCTTCAATGAAGACATAACGTTTTCCAGGAAAGGCCCTGCCTTACTTGACCTCTCCTGCGAAAAAGCTTCCTTAATCATCTTGAATTCCGAAACTTCTTTTTTATTGTTTTGATACAAAAAGGCGAGCTCTTTTGTTTTATCTTCAATCTCAACCCTGCCGCAATGAAGCACCACTACGCGGGCGCCTAAGGTATTTGCAGTATCAATGGTCTTCTTGGTATACTTTACGGCTAAAGCTCGTTCTTGCGGGTTTAAAGAAGAAATTGAATAGCAATCAGGCAAACCCTTCTCCCTGCTGAAACCTTCGGGGATGGGGCAATAGTTATGCAGGCTTGTAATCTTAATGCCTAATTCCTTGGCTACCCCGGGTATTTCTTCCACCATGGAATCAGTGAGGTTGAAGCTGAGCTCGATATTGCTGAACTTAAGCTTACTTATCTCAAAGAGCATGCTTCTTGCCTCAGCATAGCGGTAAGCATTCCATGAGGTTGAAAGGGCAAGAGGCATAAAACTTATCTTCTTTCTTTTGCTTTCTTCCTTTTGCGCTCGCTGGGCTTTTCGTAATGCTTGCGGTCCCTTACTTCCCTTAATATCCCTTCCTGCTCGATCTTCTTCTTGAAACGTCGCAAGGCTGACTCAAAAGATTCATCTTTCTTAACTTCGACTTCAGACAATATTATCATCTCCTTTCATGAATAAACTCAATTATTTAATATACCACTATTTTATGGCTGTGTCAACTGGTTGCGTTACTCTATCTCGAAAGAAATGATTACGTTAAATGAAAGTTCCTGGTAATCCAATTCTTTTGGAAAATTGGGGAAAGGTGAGGCGGTTTTAACGCTAGAGAGGGCAATCCCGCACAGGTAAGGGCTTTTGGATGATTTTGCTTCCACTAATCTGGCATCCTTAAGGAGCCCATCGTTTGTAATGATAAAGGTTAAATAAACCTCTCCTGTCTCGCTGCGCGAGTAGTTCCTAAAAGCTGCCCTTCTTATCTTTTCTCGCACGATCTGGTAATAACTTATATAAGAGGGATTATCGATTCTCCCCATTTCTACATCCGGTAAGCTAATCTTCTTATTAACAGCAATAGAATCAGGTTTTATTAACTGCGGCTTTGCAAGCCTTAGGTCGCGCGGTTTCTTTAAACTGCTTTCTTTCTGTATTTCCTGCGGCTCGATAAAGGGCGGAGGAATACGCTTGGCAAGAGCCGCCTGTTTAGGCTTAAGCAGCTCCTTGGGGGTTTCCTTAATCTTAAGATAAGTAACCTTTATCTGCTTTTCTGCCTGTGGGGCTTTTATAAACGGCAACAGGGAACCTCCCGATATTATAACCGCATGCAGGGAGAATGAAACTA
>CAZSQC010000086.1:0-2304 GCA_964608955.1 uncultured Planctomycetales bacterium
TGCGGGAGTGGCTCAGTTGGTAGAGCGTAACCTTGCCAAGGTTAATGTCGCGGGTTCGAACCCCGTCTCCCGCTTTTAAAATCTAATCATAGTATAAGAAAAGGAGAATAAAAATGCAGATTATGGAGTTTTTGTCTAAGAAGGCAATTATCACGGATATAAAATCCAGCAAGAAAGAAGATGTTATTAAAGAGCTGGTTGATGCCCTTATTGATGCCGGGGATATTGAAAAGCGTTCCAGAAATAAGCTTATCGAAGCCCTGATGAACCGAGAAGCTCTTGGTTCGACTGCCATCGGGCAGGGCATCGCTATTCCTCATGCCAAGTCAGATAGCGTAGGAAAGCTTGTAGCAGCCTTTGGTTTATCCAATAAAGGTGTGGATTTTGATTCTCTAGACGGTGAGCCGGCTTATATCTTTTTTCTTTTAGTCGCTCCTCAGGATTCTGCCGGACCCCATTTAAAAGCCTTAGCACGCATTTCAAGGCTCCTTAAAGATAAATACTTCCGCGATACCCTGCGTGCTTGTGAAGACGATAAAGCCATAATCAAAGTTATAACCCAAGAAGACGAAAAAAGGGTTTAAATTAGGTTTCGATTATTTAAGCCGTAATTAAGAAGGGTTATTATGTATAATAAAATCCGCAGTTTCTTTAAGTGGTTTTATCCGGGGATCGGTGTTAAGCGTTGGATGGGATTAAGCCTTTTTGGAATCCTTATCCTTATTTTTTCGGCAAGCCATCTGCGCAGCGATGAATTTCTGGCCATCCAGATACTTGACGCAGTAATGCTCTTTTCCGGTATTATTATACTCATACTCGGGGTAAAAAGGATGATGCGCTCCTTTCTGGCTGTATTTATCCCGGTATCAAGAGGCTCCGATGTCTTCGATATAATTTATCATAACAGTCAGCTTACGCGCGGGCCTAAGGTTGCCGTAGTCGGCGGGGGGACAGGACTTTCTGTTTTACTAACCGGCTTAAAGCAGTTTACCTCTAATATAGCGGCTATTGTTACAGTAGCTGACGACGGCGGTTCATCGGGAAGAATAAGAGAAGAATTTAACATTTTACCTCCCGGGGATATCAGAAACTGCCTGGTGGCATTAGCCGATGCGCCGGCTTTGATGCGCGATTTGTTCCAGTTTCGCTTTGATACTAATTCGCAGCTTGCCGGACATAGCTTCGGTAACCTTTTTATTACGGTAATGACCCAGCTTACCGGGGATTTTGAGAAGGCAGTTAAGGAAACAAGCAAGGTCTTGGCTTTAAGAGGCCAGGTTATTCCTTCTTCTCTTGATAAGGTCGTATTATCGGCTAAGCATAAAGACGGAACAATTACCGTAGGCGAAAACAAGATACCTAAAACTAAGCGTACTATAGAAAGGGTTTATCTTAGCCCCGAAAAGCCCCAAGCGACACCCGATGCCGTTAAGGCGATAAAAGAAGCTCAGGTTATAGTTTTAGGCCCCGGTTCTTTATATACCAGCATTATACCTAATTTGTTGATCGGGGAGATCGCAGAAGCAATTGCTGCTTCTGATGCGGTAAAGGTCTATGTTTGTAATGCTATGACGCAGCCTGGAGAGACCGACGGATATAAAGCGTCGGATCATATAAAAGCCATACTTGCACATTCAAGCCTTAAAGTTATAGATTATTGTATTGTTAATACGGCTGAGATACCGCAGGAGATATTGAAGAAATATGCTAAGCAGGGATCATACCTGGTTGAGAATGACAGAAGAAAGATAGAGGATTTAGGTTATCGTGTTATCGAAGACGATTTCGGAGTTATCGAAGATACCTTGATAAGGCATGACCCCTTACGTCTTGCAAAGATAATTCTTGGTTTGATAGAGGAGATTTAGAAGTGCCTGTAATTAAGAAAAAAATTATCGTAAAGAATAAGCAGGGCTTGCACGCCAGGCCAGCTGCGCTATTTGTACAGATAGCGAATAAATTTGATTCGCGCATAACCGTTAGCCGGGATGCAGAAGAGGTTAACGGCAAGTCTATTATGGGCATCTTAATGCTCGGTGCGGAAAAAGGGAGCGCTATTGTTATTGAAGCTGAAGGCGATGATGCGCACCTGGCGCTCGCCGAATTAGAAAGAATTGTTACGTCAGAGGAAGACTTATGAAACAGTTAAAAGGCATAGCAGCTGCCTCCGGTATCAGTATTGGGATAGCTTATAAGATCGGCAGGGAAGAGTATATTGTTCCCAGGGAGGCGATTAACGATTCGCAGATACCTCTTCAGATACAGGTTTTTGAGGAAGCTCTAATAAAAACACGCCGAGAGATA
>CAZSQC010000087.1:0-1541 GCA_964608955.1 uncultured Planctomycetales bacterium
GTTTTTCTACGAATTAGGGATGAGCAGGGCAGGGTATATTTCCTTTCTGGACCTGAATGACATTGAGACTGCCTTGAAATATTTTGAAGAATTGGAAAACAATATCTCCCGTAAGAATCCCATGTCCGTGCATATAAAAAGAGATATACGTAAGGTTATGGCCAGCGGTTTAAGGCTCGAAGGATACAAGTTAATTAAAGATAAGAAATACTCTGAAGCCGTGTTGATATTTCAGAAGGCACTTGTGGTTGATTCTTCTGATTCGGTTTCCATGATCGGAGAGGCATTAGCTTTATATTGGATGGGGTTAAAGGAGAAAGCCTATAGCAAAGCGATTGATGCCATAGGAGTAAGTGACCCTATGAGTGAGGATATCACTGTAACTAACGCGATGTTTATTTGTTCAAATACCGGTAATCCTGAGAAGGCAGTGGAAATCGGGGAAAAGTTTTTGAATAAAAGAACTAAATCGGTGAGCAGGCCCGAATTTTATTATAACTTGGGTTATGCTTATGTTAGTGCTAATAAGATCGACGGAGCGATTACTAATTTGAATCGTGCGATAAGATTAGATGAGGATTTCGTTTTTTCTTATAATAACCTTGGTTGTGCCTTCTGGAGCAAAAAAGAGTATGCGCAGGCAACCCAAATGTTCCAAAGGGCTATCAGCCTTTATCCTTCTTACGCAGATGCATACTATAATCTCGGTGTTGTTTATTTTCAGCTCGGCAGGTTTGAAGAAGCATACAGCCAATTTGAACTTGCATTAGATTCTAATCCTGCTTATAAAGACGCAAAATGGTACCTTTCCAAGATAGAAAAAGACTTAAAATATAATCCTTTAGAAATTTCATCTGCCAAGGGGCAGCCAAAGACGGCCAAAGAAGAATCATCTCCTTCAGCGCAATAAAATTAATAGAATGGATAAGAGGATAGTAATTATAGGTGCGGGTCCGGTAGGTTGTTACGCTGCACAGCTTCTTAAGCTACGCGGTTTTAACCCAAAGCTTATTGAAGAACACTCCCAGATCGGCAGGCCGGTGCATTGTACCGGTTTAATAGGTAGTCAGTTGTTTAAGGAAAAGAGATTTTTTGATATACCGAGGCAGCCGATAATAAACACTATTGACGGAGGAGTCATCCATTATAACGGTGAAAATTTTATTTTAAGAAGGAAATCTGTAGCTTTTGTAGTTGACCGTGAAAGATTTGACAAAAGTTTGAGTAGGGGTTTAGATATAAATTTTGAACACAAATTCGTAGGGATAGAAAAAAGCGGTAAGGGTTATATCGTTGGAACTGATCACGGGGAACTCTACGCGGATATCGTTATTGGTGCTGATGGAGGAAGTTCCTCTTTAAGGAAGATTATGAGACAGGATGCCGGTATCCGTTATTCCAAGGGTTTGCAGTTACGTATGAAAGTTAAATCTAATAATGATCATTTTGTAGAGGTTTTTCTTAAGAAGTCTTCATTTTTCTGGCTTGTACCCGAAGAAAAGGGGATAGCCAGAGTAGGGACAATATCAAATAATCCGCAT
>CAZSQC010000087.1:1551-2265 GCA_964608955.1 uncultured Planctomycetales bacterium
CTACGGGATAAAAGGGGAGATAATAGATAAATTTGGCGGTATAGTAAGCGTGGGGATATGTCAGAACACGGTTGACGGAAATATAGCTTTAGTAGGTGGGGCAGCCTGTCAGCTAAAGCCCCTTACATACGGAGGGGTTTATTTTGGGCTTAAAGCTGCCGAGATTCTGGCTGATTGTATAGCAAATGATTCTCTTAAGGAATATGATGCAAGATGGAAGAAGGAATTCCTTAATGAGATAAAAATAGGGCTCAAGGCTGGTGAACTTTATAACCGCCTCGATGAAAAAGAGATCGAAACAGTTTTTTCTTTGTTAAAAAAGCAGAAGAGTTTTATAGAAAAGGAAGGGGATTTTGAAAAGCATAGCAGAGTTTTGCTCGGAATAATAAGAAATCCGAAAGTTTATCCTCAGCTGGGTGTTTTGTTCAAGATATTCCTGAAAAGCTTTCTTAATTAGTTTCTTCGGTCGCCGGTTCTTTTGTCTAATACGAAAACACTTCCCTCGATGGCTTTAGCTTTCTTTTTGACATCAGCGACAATATTGGTTACTTCCGCGTAACTGTTTATTTCTCGCGTAACATTTGTAACTCCGGCCAAAGATATGGTCATAATCGGAAATTGCTTAACCGATCCGTCGCGTGCGTGAGCAATAATAAATCCTTGCGAAAGATCTTCCTGATTATATAATTGCCTAACTTTTTTATCAAACTCGCT
>CAZSQC010000088.1:0-2226 GCA_964608955.1 uncultured Planctomycetales bacterium
CTTATTTAACCTTGAATTCTGATTATGAGGAGAACATACTTATTTCTTTTAAGGAACTGGTTAAGTCAGGGTATGTCTACCGCGGTTTAAAGCCGGTTAACTGGTGTTCTAGGTGCGAGACTGCTTTAGCGGAGGCAGAGGTTGAGTATGAGGATCATGATTCTCCTTCCGTATTTGTTAAATTCGCAATTACCGGAAACAATGAGATAGATGGTACATACCTTGTTATATGGACGACTACTCCGTGGACTCTTTTAGCCAATGTTGCAGTTGCCGTAAATCCAGCCTTTGTGTATTCGCTGATTGATACTTCTAAGGGGAAGTTGATTGTGGCTAATAAGTTGCTTGATAATTTCTCAGAGAAGGCGGGTGTTACCGGTTTTAAGGTAATAAAAGAATTTAAAGGAAGTCAGCTTGAGGGATTAGAGTATAATCATCCTTTTGGTATTAGAAAGGGTTCTGTGGTCTTAGCCGATTACGTTTCCGGTGAAGAGGGCACCGGACTTGTCCATACTGCTCCCGGCCACGGAAGCGAGGATTACCTTACCGGAATAAAATATAAGCTCGATATAATTATGCCGGTTGACGATAAGGGGAAATTTGATTCTTCAGCCGGTGATTTTGCGAATATAAACTGCTTGGAGGCTAACGCATCTATACTTGGAAAACTTGATGAACTTGGAGCCCTGTTATTTAGTTCACAGATACGGCATTCGTATCCGCATTGTTGGCGTTGTAAGCAGCCTATTATATTCCGCGCTACTAAACAATGGTTTCTAAGTTTGGAGCATGGGGGATTAAGGCAGAAGCTTAAGGAGATTATCAAAAACAATGTTAACTGGATACCTGCCAGCGGCATGGAGAGGATATTAGGCATGGTTGAATTGCGGCCTGACTGGTGTCTTTCGCGTCAGAGATATTGGGGAGTTCCTATACCGGCTTTAGTGTGCAATGATTGTCACGAAGAGTTTCTTTCTTTAGAGGTAATAGATAAGTTTATAACTTTTTGTTCTAAAGAAGGTTCGGATTCCTGGTTTACCAGAGGTTTGAATGATTTCCTCTCGGATGGTGTTAAGTGCCCTGTTTGCAAAAGTAATAATCTAAGCAAGGGTAAAGATATATTGGATGTTTGGTTTGATTCCGGGGTGAGTGCGCAAGCAGTCCTAAAAAAGAGAAAGGAGCTAAATTTTCCGGCATCCTTGTATTTAGAAGGTTCAGACCAGCATCGCGGCTGGTTTCAGTCTTCCTTAATTCCTGCTGTTTGTATCGATAAAAAACCGCCTTTTGAAAATGTTTTGACGCACGGTTTTGTGGTTGACGGACTGGGAAGAAAGATGTCAAAATCCCAGGGGAATGTAGTTTCTCCTTTTGATGTCATTAAGGACTATGGAGCGGATATCCTAAGATTATGGGTTGCTTCCAGCGACTACAATGAGGATATAAGGATATCTAAAGAGATACTTATGCGTTTGTCAGAGGCATACCGTAAGATAAGAAACACCTCCAGGTTTATTCTAAGCAATCTTTATGATTTTGATCCGCAAGTTGATTTTGTTTCCTTGCCTGACCTAAAGAAGATAGATAAGTGGATTTTGGGTAAGCTTAAAAGAAAAGTAGACGCAGTCACAAAAGCTTATGAAAACTTTGAATTCTATAAAGCGCATAAAGAAATATATGATTTCTGCAATGAAGAATTATCCATGTATTATCTGGATATGGTTAAAGGGAGGCTTTATACTTTTGCTTTTGATTCTAAAGAGAGGCGTTCTGCTCAGAGCGCAATGTATATCTGTCTCGATACAGTAACAAAACTGGTAGCGCCTATTTTAAGCTTTACCGCTGAAGAAATATGGAAACATATGCCTAAGGCGGATAAGTTTAAAGAGGCAATGAGTGTGCATCTTTTAAGCTGGCCATATTTGGATTTTCCCGATGAATCCGAAGAATTAGATAAGGTGGTAGCAATGATTCCCGAAGTAGCCAAGAAGTTGGAGGAGATGCGTTCTGCAGGAAAGATAGGGAGTTCTTTTGATGCGCAAATAAAAGTATTGACAAAAGACAAAATCCGTTATAATTTCTTAACAAGTTTAGAGCATGAGCTTCCCGAGATTTTCAAGGTTTCTGCTGTTAGCGTCGAATTAAGCAACGAATTATCGGGGGGGGCTCTAACCGCAGAGCCTTACGGTTCTTTTTTTATCGAAGTTGCCGCACGCCCGACATGCACGC
>CAZSQC010000089.1:0-2219 GCA_964608955.1 uncultured Planctomycetales bacterium
GTCTTTGTTATTGGCCCGCTGAAAGAACTTTGGGGAAGGATAGAAAGGGGTAATAATTTTGTTTTTATTGAAGATCTGTCTGCGGCTTATGGAGGAGCAAAAGAGCTACTCGAAAGTGCTTTAGGCCGGTTAATTGATATTCAACAAAAGCCTTATGTGAACACTGGCTTAATTGTGGAGCCTTCTGATGTTTTAAGATCCGAAAAACATTTGGCTGAAGAATACTGCCATAAGTTCAGGGAGGAGTCTTTCTCAAGAAAACATTGTATAGAGCAGGGGCTGGTTGCATGTTTGCTCAAATATAGGAAACAGGAGGAATCGGTTTTGCCTGATAGCTATAAGATTGTCAGTAACAAAGATAATGAATTAGTAAAATGGTTAAACTCATATGATTTGAATGCTAATCCGGATAAGATAGAAGTATTGCATTTATGCGGATGGGATAAGAGAGGTAAATATTTCCTATCTTTTAAGAATAGGCTCTTAAAAGATATGTTGGGCAGGCTTAAAAACAGAGTTATATTCTATCCGGCTTGCGTATTAGAGTGGCCCAATCCTTTTTGGAGGCTTCTGAAAAGTTCAATTGAAGAATCAGGATTATATGTGTCAGGGATGAGTTTTTCGATCTTAAACTTAATCCGGCAAGCGGGCAGGATTAAAATAATACATTTCCATTATGTTTATCCGCAGCCTCTTTACGGATTCTTCACAGGCTTGCCTAGGAAAATATGGAATTTTATGTATAGGGTTTCAGGAAAATATCAGGAGATTAGTTTTGTACCCAGGTTAAGATTTGCTAAATTTCTCGGTTATCGCATAATTTACACGGTACATAATCTTTTGCCACATGAGAATAGCCGTTTTATAAAACAAAATACCGAGGCGCTCTATCGTTTCTCTGACACGGTAGTAGTGATGGGTGAATGCGATAGGGCGGTGGTCAGGGAATTTATACCGGAGAATAAGATTAGGATAATACCTTTTTTCCGTCTAGAATCTTTATTAGGGGCTGTTCCCGAGAAGGGCTTTTCAAGAGAAAGGTTTAATCTTCCGCAGGATAAAAGAATTTATCTTTGTTTCGGGAATATCAGGAGATATAAAGGTTTTGATATCGCAATAAAGGTATTTAAAGATCTTCAAATTGATGCGTTACTTGTTATAGCGGGTGATCCTTCCGAAGACCCCGGATTTTCAGATGAGCTTAGGAATTTAGCGGAAGGCGAGAAAAGAATAAAGCTCTTTCTGCACAAGTTAAGTGATGAGGAAATAAACCTTTTTATATCTTCTTGCAATGTAGCGGTTTTCCCTTTTAGGGGGATTTCTAACTCTGCCTCCTGGATTACTGCAAAATCATTTTATAAACCTACTATCGTTTCGGAAAAAGGGAATATAAGAGAGTATGCGAGTCCACTAACCGATATGTTAATTAATGATGAGTTTGAATTGAAAGAAAGTATTGTTGCTTCTTTTAAGACTGACTTTTCCTTTCCTAGGGAGGAATATTTACGCAATATTCCTCCCTTGCCGGAAGTTGCAGCTATGTATTCTAAGGTATATAATGAATAAAATGCCTAAGGTTTCCATTCTTATAACTTCTTATAACTCGGAGAAATGGATTGGCCAGGCTATTGATAGCGCTTTAAGTCAAACATATCCTGATAAAGAAATACTTGTTTTTGATGATGGCTCACAGGACGCAAGCCTGGAGATAATCAAAAGTTTTAAAGAGCGTGTTTACTGGGAAGCAGGGTTAAATGCCGGAGCTAACAAAGCCAGAAATAAGCTTTTAACTAAATGTTCAGGGGAATGGTTGCAGTATTTAGACGGAGATGACTATTTGTTTCCCGATAAAATAACGCAACAAATAACGGTATTAAACGATAACAGAGGGGCTGATGTTATTTATTCGCCGGTTTTAATAGAAGAAACCTTATCAAAAGCGAGAAAAAGAATTGAATTAAATATTCCGGATAAAAAAGATTTTATCGTGAACTTTATTTCCTGGGGGCCGCTGCAGACAAGCGCGCTACTGTGGCGTAAAAGCGCAATATTGGAAGCGGGGGGCTGGGATGAAAAACAAATTGTTTGTCAGGAGCACGAATTGATGTCAAGGTTGATATGCCTTAATAAAAGCTTCTTTTTATATGATAAGCCGGGTTCCGTATACAGGAACTGGAAAGAAACCAGCACTTCTAGGATAAATAAAAGGCTGACGGTTA
>CAZSQC010000090.1:0-912 GCA_964608955.1 uncultured Planctomycetales bacterium
TCCGGCATCCAACACGAAAACAAGCGCGCTTTTCCCTGCAAACTGTTATTCATATTTAGAATCCATTTCGCGATACTGAAATACTTAAAAAATAATTATTTACGGAATAATGCGTACCAGATAAAACTAAAATATTCATAAGCCACGCTTCTGGCTAACCCTTCATTTCTCCACCACTTCATAATATCGAGGCTGCTTAAATCGCACGATGCAAGAATAGCCACATTCGCAGGTAAGTACTTTCGGAAAACTATCTTTGCCCTACGGGTATGAAGCGGGTGCGTAACCAGGATTACCGAACGATAACCGTTTGCTTCAATTATGGGCTTTATAAAAAGCGCGTTCTCAATAGTTGTAGCTGAATCCTCCTCAAGGATTATATCCTCTTCTTTCACGCCTAAGGATATTGCGTATAGCCTTGCTAAGTTAATCCCTGTTTCTTTCTGTAAGGCTAACTGTCCGCAAAAGAGGATCTTTTTTGCCAACCCTTTCTTATAGAGGCTAGCCGCATACTCAACCCTCTGGTTCTCTTCGTTTCCGCTCGGGACAATAATTAAATCAGCAGGGACAAGGGTATCATTAACAATCAGATACTTAGCTACAAACGGAAGCCAGATAGTATGAAGTGTAATAAATAATGCTATAAGCAGGACAACTAATAAAACTAAACGGATTTTCATCTTTTTACCATCCTAAGCAACGACGCCCCCAGAGGTGAAGTAGCGCCTTTCCAGGCTAAATCCCAGCATAAAGGCCGTAAAAAAGAAAGATTCTTTTCAAAAGTAAAAAATTCTTTTCTCTCTGAGCCCCACTTTTCCTTAAAATTCATCAGGTTTACATCGTCTTTACTACTGGTCATAAAATCAAACCATTTCATTTTACGGTTAATGCTTTCTTCAATAGCCGAATGAA
>CAZSQC010000090.1:956-2214 GCA_964608955.1 uncultured Planctomycetales bacterium
CCACATAGTCATCACCCATTTTGGCGAGCAAGACTGCTCCCGAGTTGCCCGGCAGTATTAAGTTATCATAGATAGACTGGTAAAGGGCCTGCGTGTGCTGGCCAAAAGCCTGATTTCTCTTCATTGTATCGCGGTAAATTGCATAATAGCTGCTTAACTCTTCAGCAGAATTTATTTTCTTTACGGTAACCCCGGATTTTCTTGCTTTCTGCACATCCCTGCGGACTCTCTGCTTATAACTTCTCCAGCACTCTTCTATACCCGCTTTATCCAGGCTTAATAAATGCTGATAACTCATATTTTTACGATAACCGGTAAAGGCCGCATTCACGCCCTCAGCGGTCCTTGTAAAACGCATACGGCTGATTTTATTCTTAATTAAATACTTTTCTAATAAGCCAAGCAGCTCTCCGGCATATTCAATATTTCCGATAAAACTCCCGTAAGGGTAATTGGAAAAAAATAACTTTATAACCTTAAGGTCCATATATTTCCGGCCGGCCCTAAAAGCGGCAGGCTTTCCCTCTTTAGGATAAAAAATAATGCTTTTGTCCCGTACCCTTCCCGCATTACCCTTGCCCATAAAGAAGTCTGAAATATGTTATGCGCATAGGCGCTGATAAAACTATCCCATCCTTCCTCTTCTCCTGCATCAAGCACTTCAAGGTTGAAAACGCCACTTTCTTCACGGGCCCCTATCGCGAATCCTATATCTTCAGGCATAGTTATTTCCTAAACCAAAGGCTTATTTTCTCAATAACAAGCTTTACCAGCGTCTTAGGCAGATCCATCAGGTAGGGATGGCTGATAATTCCTGCCATATTTTTAAAAAACCTTAACCTGTAAAATTTCTTAAACACTTTTACAACCTCATCCCTGTCCATAACTTCAGAGAGAATTATCGCGTCTTTATAATTATTCTGGAAGTTAACATCAAGCTTTGACTATTTCATATTATCAGAGACAAAACCCCTCTCTTTGGCATAACCCCATATGGGAGTTCCGGGGTAAGGAGTCAAAACATAAATATCTGTCAGGTTAATCGGCACTTTCTTAATGAAACGGTAAGTCTCCATCATCTCTTCTTTTGTCTCCCGGGGGCTGCCGATAATAAAAGAACCATTGCAGGAGAGGCCGCTCTTTCTTATGGTTTTCACGGCATTCATATTCTGCTCTACTTTTACCTGGTGTTTTAAGAACCCCAGTGTCCGTTCACAGCCCGATTCTAACCCCATATTCACGGAAAGGATATTCATCT
>CAZSQC010000091.1:0-2091 GCA_964608955.1 uncultured Planctomycetales bacterium
GGATCGGATTCAAAATATCATTATAGTATGCATGGTTTTAACAGCAGGCTGGATACTCTCCAAGCGGCGATACTAAATGTTAAAATTAAACATATTGATAAATGGGTTTACCGGCGCATTGTTAACGCCGGGTTGTATAACCGTTTATTAGGCTTATCGCGTAACATAGTTACGCCTGAAATTCCCAAAGGCGTTAAGCACAGTTTTAATTATTATACTATCCGTTTGAAAGAGGGCAGGGCTGCTGTACAGGAAAGGTTGAAGAAAAGAAAAATACCTTGGGCGGTATATTATCCTTTGTGTTTACACCTTCAGCCGGTATATAAAAAACTGAATTATAAAAGGGGCGATTTTCCTGTTGCCGAACAGATGCAGGAAGAGGGTTTGTCGCTCCCTATGTATCCCGAATTAAAGGCCGTTCAAATTAAACATATTGCCAAGGCTGTATTAAACTGAATTTTATTAATTAACTATGTTGCCAAATCCTGCTATTCGTGAAGTCAACTTATCAGACTATTTAAAGATAGTCCGCAAGAGAATCGGCTTAATCCTTGCCTTTTTGATTATTATTCCTACTATTGTGACAATTTATGATTTTACCAGGACACCGGTATACCGCTCTGTCGCAAGCCTGCTGGTAGAACAGGCTACCCCCAGAATTACAAAATTTGAGGATGTCTATCAGGCGCCTCATGTGGGTGAAATGCAGTATTTTTATCAAACCAAGTATAAGATATTAGAGTCTATGGCATTGGTTGAGCGCGTATCTGACGAGCTTCGTTTAAGCAAAGATTTAGACTATAGGGGTTTAAAAGACCCGTTATTGGCTTTGAAAAAACAGATAAAAATAGAACCGGTAAGAAACAGCCAGATTATACTGGTTAGCGTAGAAGACCGCGACCCCTTGAGGGCCAGTGTTATAGCCAACACGTTAGTTAAATTATATATCCAGCAGGATATTGAAATGAAGAACCGCGCGGCAAAAGAGGCAACAGGATGGCTGGAGTCACAATTAACAGATTTAAAGAAGAAACTGCAGGCTTCAGAAGAGAGCCTGAATAGCTATATGCAGAAAAATAAGATAGTAACTGTGCCTGATGTAGAAAAAAAGACGCAGACATTGCTTGAGTCTCTTAAGGAAAGCAGGAATAAATTAGAAACTGACATTGCTGAAGCCAGCAAACGTTATAAGGCTAAACATCCCAAAATGATTGCTCTGCGGGCGCAGCTTGATGATACTAGGATAAAAATTGACCAGGAAACCAATAGTTTATTGGATTTAAATCAGAAGATGGTGCAGTATAACATGCTTAAGAAAGAAGCAGATTCAATTCAGGCCCTGTATTCATCACTGCTTTCGCGTGCAAAAGAAACTGATATCTCCGAGAAAATTTCGGCTTCTAGTATCCGCCTTATTGATACCGCCAAGCCCGAGGATACCCCTTTTAAGCCCAAAAAATTGCGTGATATCCTGTTTTCTTTTGTCGTTGCCTTTGTTTTAGGTTTCGGGTTGGCTTTTTTCCTTGAACATCTGGATTCCAGCATCCGTACATCTGAAGACGTAACGATGTATTTAAACCTGCCTTTTCTTGGCTATATTCCTTCGCTGGATAAGGATTCAAAGCCCGGGGCCAACAAGAGCCTGGTTTGTTTTAATGAACCTGCCTCTAAAATTACCGAATCTTTCCGGGCAGTACGCACTTCTATTTTCTTTGCTTCCCCCGAAGACAGGCCGTTAAAAACGCTATTGATTACTTCCAGCATACCCCAGGAAGGCAAAAGTTTTATTTCAACGAATTTGTCCGAAGTGTTCTGCCAGGTGAAAGAGAAAGTAATTTTAATAGATATAGATATGCGCAGGCCCAAAATACACAAGGAACTTAATATAGCGCAGCAACCCGGTTTGAGTAATTATCTTACAGGCAACGCAGATATAGCGAGCATTATTAAGCCCACAGTTATGCCTAATCTTTTTGTCGTGCCTTCGGGAGTTATTCCTCCTAATCCCAGCGAGCTCCTGTCTTCTGATAAAATTCTTTCTTTGCTTGAGGAGTTGAAGAATAGGTTTGACCATATAGTTATTGATTCACC
>CAZSQC010000092.1:0-518 GCA_964608955.1 uncultured Planctomycetales bacterium
ATTACAGCCGGGGACTGCTATTGAAAATGTCTCGGATCCCGGAAGGAAATGATACAGCGGCTTCTTCTCAACAGGATCTATTTGCTGGGCAACAGGGTTTGCATAGCTTTCAGTACACAAAACCCCATTTATATTCTTCCTTACCCCGCATAGCCCCGCTTTCCCTTCTGTTATCTTGCATTCATGCGCACAGAGGCGGCAACGGACTGCATTCCCGGGAAGTTTTTCTGAAAACATAGCCTCTCTCATATCAACAGCTCCCTAAACTTCTCTTTCTCTTCGGGTTGAACAAGCAGGAAACGCGCATTCTTCTCGCCGCAGGACTTGTAAAATATACGTATTCTTTCATTCTTATCGTCGCAGTAACTAGCCACTATCCGCGCACAAAGAGAGAGCTCTTCATTTTGAATATTCCCTACAACTAAAGCGCTCGGCCCGGCAGTCTTTTTATCGGGATACAAAACCAAGGAGCCATCATAAAGATTACCCTCGAGCTGGATATTTTCTTTTTCGTTTCT
>CAZSQC010000092.1:528-1986 GCA_964608955.1 uncultured Planctomycetales bacterium
TTCTTCCTACAATAACCTTTAGGTTATCATTAACCCTAAGATGCCTTCCTATTTTAAGAAGTTCGACATTTTCTCTGTTAAGACAATTATGCTTAATAAGGTCCTTTAATCTTACGGAGAACTTACGGTCAGTAAGTAAACATCCTCCTGAAGCATTAGGTAAACCCGGCATATTCAGCCTATCAGCGAGCTTAAACTGACTGGAACGCGAACGTCCGGAAAAATTAAAAAGGCTCTCTCGGGCAACCCACCCTTCCTTCTCCGGAATTGTAATAGGCAAAAGCTTCGCACAAAGAGGCCTTAGAAGTAACCCCGAAAGATTGCTCTCCCTCTCTATACCATGCAATGCTTTTTTATGCTGGGACATGGGCCTCTGTCCTAAAACTTCCCCCGTAACAACAAAACTTGCCCTATAATGAGGCATAATCTCCCTGGCTTTCCTAAGCATAAGTATCTTACAATCAATGCAAGGATTCATGTGCTTACCGAAGCCAAAATCAGGATTTAAAATAAGCTCTAAAAATTCTTTTCCTATGTCAAGGAAATTAAGTTTTTCTTCGAGGTTTAAAGATACAAATTCTTCCAGACCCTTACCTTCATATGAATGGTGTTTGAGGTGTGCAAAAGGAATAACAAACTTTACAGGGATGACCTTGACACCCTGATTTTTGATTACCTTAGCGGCAAGTAGACTATCAAGCCCTCCGGAAATCAGAGCAATTGCTCTCATTTTCTTAATCGCCGGTGGGCAAGATTAACCTAAGTTAGGCTTTCTGCCTTTGTTAGCTTTTTTTGAACGCCAATTGAGTTTTCCTCTACGCTTACGTTTTCCCATTTTTTATGTCTCCTTTATAGTATTGCGCCGGAACTTTCTGAATAATAAAATCAACCGCATTAAGAATGCATTTATTAATTGCCTCCTCCATAGACGTTCCCGCATAAACCGCAAGCCCTTTACCTAAAGGCCTTTTCTTTAACTGCGACTCACCTAAATAATTATCGTGGGTAGATTGACCGCTGACCTTCTCTGAAAACAAAACTTTCGACGTTTTTGCGTCTACTATCCTTATATTTAATCCGATATAGGACCTGTTTAAGGTCGGGCCAATAAGGCTCTCCAAAGCGCCTAAGGAAGAGCTACCTGCCCCTCCTGCCCCGGACTTTCCTCCTGCCCCGTAAGGCTCAAGATCAATAAGTTGAACAGCGATAATTACTCCGGTATGGCTTTCCTGCCCCTCCTTAGCAATATCCTGAAGCTGGAATCGCTGGCTGTTTACAAGACCGGATATCAAAAGTTCCCTTAAGCCGGAGCTCACATTAGAAGTGGCCTTAGATGTAAGAACCTCAAAATCCGCTACTGTTATTCTTGCCTTTGGCCCCGAATACGGCGGGAAGAACGTATTGCTTATAAACTCGTCGACAAATTCAATCGGCTTGTTTAAGACTGCGCAACCGTAA
>CAZSQC010000093.1:0-1460 GCA_964608955.1 uncultured Planctomycetales bacterium
GTAGGGATAACAACCGCTTGAAAACATCTATTCTTTAAATAAGGAAAGTTTTTTAACTTATCTACCCCTGATTCAGTTAACGATACAATTATATCTGCATTAGTCAGAAACAACTTTTCATAATGCTTTGCTACTTTAAAAAGAATACTTTTCTTTGGCCATATACCACCCTCAATTCTTTCATCAGCCCAAAATCCGCGCATGTCAAAGATAAACTTAGTATTCAATATTTTCTTGAAAACAAGAGCCAATACAGCCATAACATAGCTGCGCGCATGAATAATCCTTATTTTCTTAGATAAAATAAAGTATAAACACACGAAGAACCCGCAGATCAAATCAAATACAGTAGCAGGTACAATCGGAGCTTTATGATACCGTAAGGGGGCCCAGTGCACACCGGTTTCTGCCACCTCTTTACGCAGTTTCTCCCTCTCCCAATGGCTTAACCAGTCTTTTCTCTTCTCAAAGGTTACCAGGAATATTTCATAATCTGCGGCTAAATGCTTAAGATAACTCCAAACCTGGGACCTGCCCAAAGGCTCAAGCAATCCGTCATAAGACAGACAAAGAACCGGGACATTGCGATGATTTGTTAATCCATCCACTTTTCTCTCCAGAGCTGGAATACCAATAAATACCATAAAGTGTAAGGATTAACATCCTTGCCGCTAAAATACCTTGTCGTCAAGTTTTCAACAAAGTTATAATTAAAAATCCCCTCACTTTTTATTCTATCCTTATTAAGATACGCGGAATACAAATCACGTAATTCATTTTTAAACCAAATATTTACCGGTAATCCAAAACCCTGTTTCGGCCTTTCAACTAATTTCCTAGGGACGTACTTGTAGAGTATTTTTCTTAGAATATATTTACTTATATTATTCCTGAATTTATACTCAACCGGCAGCCTTAAAGCATACTCGACTATTTTATTATCAAGAAAAGGCTCCCTTGCCTCCAGGGCAACCCTCATTGCTGCCCTATCAACCTTGGTTAATAAATCATCCGGCAAATAGGTTTTCAGGTCCATAAGCATCATTTCGGATTTAACATCTTTGGAGCCCAAGAAATCAGCGCCAAATTCAATCTCATAAGGACGTTTAAGGCCTAATGATAGGCACTCATCGGTAGAAAAAACCCTATAAAGATTAAGATACATCCCGCTATTGTTAACGGCTTTTAAAGCATTCTTCAATTTTGTAAACTTACCGCTCACATTTGTCATTCTAGGAAGAAATAACCCAAACTTTTCATAAAATGAAGTTACTGAATTAGAATTAAATAGTTCAAGAGGAAACAAAAATAACGACCTTAAGGCTGAAGGCAAAAGCTTAGCTCTTTTAAGGAATTTATCAAAGATCCAGTATCTGGTATATCCGCAAAAAAGCTCATCGCCTCCATCAGCAGAAAGTGTTACCTTAACTTTTTGCTTCGCTAACCTAGAAACAAGATGG
>CAZSQC010000093.1:1470-1922 GCA_964608955.1 uncultured Planctomycetales bacterium
ATCTGCAAGGCTCGGAATAATTTCAAAGGCTTCTCGGGGAGTGCAATATAATTCAGTATGATCCGTACCCAGAAACTTTGCCACCTCAAAAGCATATTTAGCCTCATTGTACTCTTTCTCGTAAAAACCAATCGTGAATGTCTTAAGTGGTTTTGAATACTCTTTTTGCAGTAACGCGGTAACAAGAGAAGAATCTATCCCTCCGCTTAGGAATATTCCTACCGGAACATCGGAAACCATTCTTAGTTTAAAAGCTTCAGTCAATATGTTTTCCAGTTCCTCGACTACGCTTTCCTGCGAACGCAACCTCCAGCTTTTCTTTTGCCCTAGGCCCTTTTCATCTTGCATACGATTATCCCAGTAGCGTATCTTTCGAATATAGCCATTAGAGGAAACCTCCAAACAACACCCAGGCTCAAGTTTATAAGTATTCTTGAAGATTGAAAAAGGAG
>CAZSQC010000094.1:0-308 GCA_964608955.1 uncultured Planctomycetales bacterium
TATTCTTCAACTGTCAGCGGAAAGAAATCCCTGCCTTCTTTTCCTTCACGCGACATACAAGCGGTAACTAAAACTACTGTCCCGCCGTAAGTAACTACTACGGAACCGTTGGCCTGCTTGGCGACCTTGCCGGTTTCCAAAACAAGCTCGTTCCTTCCAAATTTTATTTTTGAAATATTTTCGTCCATATTATTTTATGATAAAGGCTACCGTTTACTTTCTCAAATGAAGTTTACTTAAGATTTCCTCGTATCTCTTAGTATCCTTATTTTTGAGATAATTGAGGAGTCTGCGGCGGGTGCCTACCA
>CAZSQC010000094.1:361-1919 GCA_964608955.1 uncultured Planctomycetales bacterium
CGCTTCATAACCATCTTCAGGAGACCGCGCTTGGAGTGGAAATCTTTTTTATGGATCTTAAAATGCTCCCCTAACTGATTAATCCTCTCAGTAAGGATTGCAATCTGTACTTCTGCCGATCCAGTATCTCTGGCATGAACCTTAAAATCATCAATAATCTTTGTTTTCTTTTCTTTAACCAAAACCAATCTTATTCACCCCCTTCTCTTTTTATTATTATATGCTAACTTGAACTCGAAGTCAATATAATCATTTTTATGATAACACACTTAAGATGCAGCGGTCAATATATTTATTAAAACCTTTTAAGACCCCTCTTCCACAAACTTTTTTATTTCCTCAATATTCTCCAGTATGAGCTTTGCCTTACTAAGCCCGAAAGAAAATGGATATTGGTCATTCTCATCCCTTTTAATTACCAAAACAGGCTTCCCCTTAAACTCACTGCGTTCTACCATATTTTCTCCTTTTCTCTTAAATTAATTCATGCCTTAACAAAGGAAGGACTATTCTATAACTAAAAACTGCATAACACAACAATTTAATTTATTTCTTTTTTATTCGTCCTGCGTAGAGCTTTTACCATGCGCTCATAAGCCTCCTGCGGCGTTTTGCCTTCGGTAAGATGCCCGTAGCACACAGCGGCAAAACCGGCACGGTTTTTTATTTTAAATATATCGACTTTCAAATGTCCGATCTTCGGGTTATGCATCGCTTCCCCCTTTTTAGCCTGACTTAGCAGAAGGACATATCTGACTATAAGCACAATACGAACAGGCAAGATAAGTAGGCGTCGCCGAGAAATCATTAGAACGTATGCCGCTTGAAACTTCCCTGATCTTATCTTTTATTCTCTCAAAATTCTCTTCCTCTAATAAGTATGTTCCGATAATGCCGGACTCGAGAAAGAAAAGCCTTAAGGCCCTTGGTAATTTTTTAAAGATTTGAAAATAAGCAAAGGCATAAAGCTCAAGCTGCAGGCTCTCCTTTGTTTTTTTATCTGCAACCTCCTGATCCTTAACCTGCGAGGTTTTAAAATCCATTATGCTTACCCCCTGCGCATCTTCATCAACCCTATCGAATCTCCCGGAAAGCTTATTGCCTTCAAAAATAAAAGAAAACTCTTTTTCTACGAATTTCGGAAGAGCACCTAAACTCTCCTGCGAATAGTAGAACTTTTGAAGGGCTTCTCTTCCTATCCTGAAGCGCTCCTCCTGATGATTTTGATCCAGAAAACCCTGCGGGTCAAAACTCGCTTCAAAAATATCCAGAACCCAGTCAAGGCTCACTTTTTGTTTGAGCATTTTTATCTGAAAATATTTTGTCACCGCCTCATGCATTGCGCGCCCGTAAATAACCGTATGATGCTCCATAATCGGAACGCGTAGGATATTAACATATTTGTACTTTAAAGGACAGGTCAGATAATCATCGATGGCATTTTCGATGGGTGTGACGGCGTTCTTGGCAATGTTCAGGCCCAGCAGCAAGCTAGGGCTTTTTTTGCGGCGCAAGGCAGAACGCTGCACATTGGCAATAAACGCCTCCAGCCCCTGGG
>CAZSQC010000095.1:0-1859 GCA_964608955.1 uncultured Planctomycetales bacterium
TATATCCACTTTGATCTGCTCAAGACATCTCGCGGTGATAAAAGGTATTATTCCATATACATAAACGGTTTTTCCTGCCATCGCCAGTCCTGCAGCTACTCCCATCATATTCTGCTCTGCGATTCCCACATTAAAATATTGTTGTTTAAGCTTTTCCCTGAAATTATCATGACATATTGCCCCTGTATCAGCAGTAAGTAATATAACGTCTTTGTCTTTTTTTGCTATCTTAAAAAGAGTCTCAAAAAAAGCATCCCTCATCCCCTTAACCCAGTGTTTCATAAAACAAACCTCTTTTCTGATAGCTGGTTGCGGGCAAGGATAAGTTCTTTTCCTTTTGGCACCCTGTAATGCCAGATAGGATTATTCTCCATAAAGCTTACTCCCTTACCTTTAGTTGTCAAAGCGATAGCAACTAAAGGTTTACTTATACTTTTGTAACGTAAATTACCTAAAACATCAAAAAGCATCCTGAAAGAATGTCCGTCAATAACAGCTGTATCCCAACCAAAAGCCTCCCATTTTTCCTTAAAAGGCTCTAGGTACATTGAATCAGCAATATAATCAGTGGCCGAAATACCATTATAATCAACAATAGCTACTAAGTTAGAAAGCTTATGCGAAGAGGCGAACATAGCTCCTTCCCACACTGAACCTTCCTGGCATTCTCCATCCCCCAAGAGCACTGCTGTAATATACTTTTTATTATCCAACTTAGCCGCCAAAGCCAGACCAGCACCCACAGATAACCCATGCCCCAAAGAACCGGTACAATTCTCAACGCCCGGGATATTTTGATCGGCGTGGGCGCCTAATATACTTCCAGAGCAACAGAAATTATCGAGCTCACGCTTATTAAAAAATCCCATTTCCGATAAAACAGCGTATAAGGCAATACTCGCATGTCCTTTACTTAAGATAAACCTATCCCTGCCTTCCCATTTATAATTTCTTGGCCTCACGGATAGTATCCCCCCTTGATAAAGAGCAACCAGGATTTCTACGCAAGAAAAAGAAGGAGCGATATGCCCGCATCCAGCGTTAACGCAAGCCTTCAGTATATTATTGCGTATTAATCTTGAGAGTTTCTTCAGCCCGCTAATTTCTTTTGTCTGCTTTATAGTCATTTTAAAGACGAAAACGATATTTGGCCATTACTAACAAAAAGCGAGAAAATTGAAACTAAAACGAGAGGATTATATGCATACCTGTTTGTCAACAAAATAAATATATAACGTAATAAATCATATGGAAAACTTATTGCATATATTTTAATTCTATCAAATCCACTCAAGTTCTTTCTTAACATAATTTTTCGATTACGAAAACAAAGATATTGCCTTAATTTTTTATTAGTTAGAGAACTATCACCCGTGTGAATACATAAGGCTTCGGGTAAATAATGAAATTTCCATCCTTTGACATTTGCGCGCCAGGCCAGGTCAACATCCTCCACTAAAAAAAAGAATCGATCGTCAAAATAACCGGCTGCGTCTTTAATCTCTTCAAGCATCTTCCTACGGTAGAAAGCCGCCGCCGAACAGGGACCTATGACTTTCTTAGGTATTAGACTATCCAAAGAAAAAGGCTTACCCCTTGCGTAATCGTAGAACCTTTTTAAGGAAGTAAGATACACCCCCTTAGAATAAACAGTCTTTTCTCCTTTATCCAATATCTGGGGGCCAACCATGCCTACTTCTTCAGGCAGATTCTTAAGGACAGCCTCAAACCTTTCGAAGAAACCAGTTTCTAACTTGACATCGCAATCCATAGTAAGAACCCAATCTCCACTTGATATTTCAATTCCCTGATTTCTGCCTTTGGCTGAACCGATATTCAGATTGTTGCGTATTAACTTA
>CAZSQC010000096.1:0-1831 GCA_964608955.1 uncultured Planctomycetales bacterium
ATTTTTATCCGCTTTCATAAGGTCTCTTGAAAAAACCCTTAAAGCACTTGAGATCAGAAATCTTTTTTATAACCTTGGCCGGGTTACCTACTACAACTCTTCCGTCAGGCACATCTTTTACCACCACGCTTCCTGCGCCTACAACTGAATATTCTCCAATCTTTATTCCGGGTAACAGGGTAGCGTTGGCGCCTATCTTAGCTCCCTTTAATATTTTAACGCCTCCGACACAATCTTTATAGCGCTTACAAGGGGGATGGGGGTCATCAATCATTACCACACACGGGCCTACAAACACGTCATCTCCGATCTCCGCCATCTCCATAAAACATCCGCTGTGTATTCTGACATTATTACCAATTTTATTACCTATCTCTAAAATACTTAAAGTACCGATTGATACATTATCCCCAATCAAATTCCCTTCCCTTATAAAAACTCCGCTCCCGGTTATAAAGTTTTTGCCTATATTGCTACCTGCGTATATAACTGAACCGGATCTTATTAAAGAACCGCCACCGATAGACAATCCCGAATTACCCTTGCCTTTTAATTGCGAAGGTTTTCCAACCAGAGCAAAAGGCTCAATAACTACTCTCCTGCCAAGTTTAACGTTACTATATAATTTATAATCTTTTTTCTTCATTTTGTCAGATAAACGGTTTTATTATGTTTTAAAGACTTATCCGCGGCTTGTAGCTCTTTAATGACCCTTAAGCCAAACTCACCGTCAGTTATAGGATTCTCATGGTTCTTTATACAATTAATAAAATGTCTGGCTTCGATTTCAATGGATTCCACACACTCCAGCCAAGGAGAAAAAACAGAACTCTTATTATACCTGGGCTGATACTCCGCAGAAAAACTTACCTTGCTTAAATTGCTATCCTGGCTATAGATCTTTATCTTTTCGGTGCCTCTTTCATCGTTAAAAAATATCATTTTCTTGCTTCCGGCGATAATCATATTTCTCATTTTAATCGGCGAAAGCCAACTGGCTAATATATAAACCGTAGGATTATTCTTAAAGTTAACTGCCAGCAGTGCGGTATCAGCGTAGCCCCTTTTAAGCGAATCCCTCCCTGTACACATTATGCTCTCGGCTAACCCGTCAAACCAGTAGGATATTATTGAAAAATCGTGCACTGCCAGATCCCAGACAACATTTTCTTCCTTCCTAAATATTCCGAAGTTAACGCGTACGGAATTAATATAATACGCCGAACCAAGCCCGCCTGAATCAATAATTGATTTTATCTTCCTAACGGCAGGACTATAAACATAAGTATAGCCTATCATCAAAACCACTCTTTTTTTCTTAGCTATATTGATCAACTCTTCCGCCTGCGATTCCGAAGCAACAAAAGGTTTCTCAATAAATACATGCTTACCTGACTCAAGGGCTTTTTTTGCAATTTTGTAATGAGTAAGAAAAGGCGTGGCAATAACAACTGCTTGAGTGTTATTATCTTTCAATACGGCCGTATAATCAGATGTTATTAATGCATGGGAACAAAGCCTTTTCATATCCTGCAGCTTACGCGGCTCCAAATCGCAAAGCCATTTTATCCTGCAAGAACCAATCCTAGAGAAATTTCTTACTAAGTTCGGACCCCAGTATCCGAGTCCGATTACTCCGATATTAATTGCCAATCCTTCCTCCTTTTTAATAGGCGCGTGAAATATTCAAAATATACAATGCCGTTTTCATTAAAATCTTTAAATCAAGCCAAAAGGACCAATCCTGTATGTACAACAGATCTTTTTCCACCATCTGCCTATAGGTCAACCCTGACCTGCCTCCGACCTGCCAGAGCCCTGTGATTCCCGG
>CAZSQC010000097.1:0-1831 GCA_964608955.1 uncultured Planctomycetales bacterium
TGTTTTTAGCGGGTGTTTTTCTGTTTGGGCTGGGAACGAGTTTTTACCTGAAACATCTTCCTCCTAAGATAACAGTAAGTTATCTAGGTGAGTATCTGGGGAAAATCGATTTGAACAGGGCAGATAAGGATCTTTTGATGAGTGTCCCGGGAATCGGTGAAAGACTATCGGATAGGATTTTAAAATTAAGGGAACAAAAAGGGAGCTTTGGCTCGCTGGAAGAACTAAGAGAGATTAAGGGTCTTTCAGAAAATAAATTTCAGAGGATAAAAGGGTATCTTGTTGTCAGATAATATGAATTATGCTCTTAATTTTATTGCTGCTTTTTTGTTCGGGGATGCTGGTAACTTACTTATTCAGGGTAAGTTTCTTATTTTTTTATTCTGCGGCATTAATACTCTTCGTAATATCGGTGGTGTCCATAAAAAAGGAAAAGCTTTTCAACCTGTCTTTGGCGCTTCTCTTTTTTGTTATAGGAATAGTGCATCTTAAAAACAGTTACCTGCAACCGGAAAATAGTATTGCAAATTTTATATTTTCTAAAGACCAGGCTCCTTGTGCTATAAGCGGAATAGTTAAAGGTCCTTCGGATATTAAAGAAGGCCTTTCGACATTTATACTTAAGACAAAGAATATCTATATTGATAAGAAGAGTTACGGTGTTTCGCAGGATACCTTGATAAAGTTAAAAGGTTTAAAAGCACCATCCTGCGGAGAAGAGGTTATTTTGATCGGTGATTTGCATAGGTCATACGGTAAAGCAAAGAAAAATGTATGCGCTATCATGCAAGTAGAAAGCGACGTTTTTCTTATCAGGACAGGCAGGAGCGTAAGATTATATCCCGGTAAGGTAATTTATTCATTTAGGGGAGGATTAGAGAGAGTATTTTCCGAGAAGTTTTCTCCTTTAGCTGCTTCGCTCATGAAAGCAATGGTGTTAGGAAGGAAGGATTGCGTCCCGCCTGCGGTTTATGTTGCTTTAATGCGTTCAGGGGTGATCCACATTTTAGTTATCAGCGGATTTCATGTAGGAATACTAAGCCTTGTATTAAATTTGTTTCTGCGCTTAGCGAGAATTCCAAGGGTGCCAAGAAATATATTAATCGCTTTTTGTCTGGTAATTTACTGTTTTTTAGTTGGTGCTTCAACTCCGGTTGCCCGCGCAACAATAATGGGTATATTTTTTATAATCGGGAATCTATCCGGAAGAAAACCCAATGCAGGAAGATCTTATATTTTTGCTGCTGCGTTTATCCTGCTATTAGCCCCTAAAGAATTATTTTCTATAAGTTTTCAGCTTTCTTTTGCAAGCGTTGGTGCAATTATATATCTTTCCCCTTTACTTAGAAGACTGTTAAACATCGCCAGGCTAAAGAACAAACTATTTAAAGCGCTTTTGGAAGCTTTTAGCATTTCTGTTTCTGCCTGGTTAGGCACAGTGTTCTTGATTGCACGCTATTTTAAGATTGTTTCTCCGGTTGCGTTAATTGCCAACATTCTTATCATACCACTGGCAGCTTTTATCACTATTATCGGACTGATAGTTATAGTTTCTAGTTATGTAACTCCTTTTCTGACAGGGGCTTTTGTTATGACGGCAGAAATGGCAATAATCCTGCTTTTAAAGCTCAATAATATTTTCCTTAATGTTCCTTATGGGTATTTCTTTTTAGATAATTGGTAGACAAATAACGATTTTTATCCTAAAATACGATAAATAACTAGGTATGTTAGTTAATATATGAATGAGGTAAAGAGGAGGAAAAATGATTAGAAGAGTAGTTCTTCTGAATTTCTTGTTTTCCGCATTTATATTTATAAACAAAGGATT
>CAZSQC010000098.1:0-1755 GCA_964608955.1 uncultured Planctomycetales bacterium
ACTAAATTCCTGAAATCGACCCTGCCTGCAGAGGTAAAGTAAAATATTATCTTGGAACGGTCAAAAGAATATTCTGCCTGGACTAACTTCATATCCAGCTTATGCTCGGCAATCTTCTTGTTGCAGGAGTTAAACGCATCTTTTGCCCTTGACCTGTTTTCCTCTACCTGTTTTAAATCGGACTCACGGGCAAGGCGCAGTATCCTCTTTAACGGCTCTTTCGAACTTTTATCAGCACAGGCACCTAAGCAGGATAAGACCTGCCCGTAATCCTGGCCGCGATCATGCTCTACGATTACATAATCCCCAGGCTTAATGGCCAACTCGCCCTTATCGTAAGAATAAACCATCCCTAAATCTCTTAAACGCACAAAAACTAGCTCACCCATATCTGCGCCTTTAGGTTATGCAGCAAGAGCCGCGTATTAATATTACGCTCTAGGTATGCCGCAGTATTAAATATGGCCGTTAGAATTCTCTCTAAGTCCGAAATCGAAAAATAAACTAATGCCTTGGAGAGTTCACCGCTACGGTCAGAATTGATTGCTTCTAGCTGAGGCATTCCGAATTTCATAAGATAAAGATCCCTAAACCAGGTATTTAATATATTCAAGCTAAGGTAGAAAGACTTCCTATCCTCTATTTTTAGACCGGCAAGATCAAACAACGAGGGAGCCATCAGCCTATCGATAATATTATTCCTGACTCTTAAAATATCGCTATCTTTTAGCCTCAAGGCATTGCCAAGTTTACCTTCAGAAAAATAAGCCAGAAAATGTGCAAGCCCCTTATCCAGATTATACCCCTCTCTCAAAATAAGTTCCAGATCCTGCCTTTTCTGGGCTTTGAATTTTACAACCTTGCACCGCGAAATAATGGTCTTAAAAAGCATAGGACCTTTATCAGTGACCAGAATAATTAAGCTTGAATCCGGCGGCTCCTCTAAAACCTTCAAAAGACAGTTTGAGGCCTCAGGGGTAAGCGTATGCGCATTATCAATAATAAAAACCTTAAACCTTCCCTCGTAAGCCCTAAGATAAATATCCTTCTTAAGCTGACGTATCTCTTCTATCTTCAGCTTAGGGTCATTGCTGGAAATAATATGCACATCCGGATGCTGGCCTTTCTCTATTTTAATACAGGATGAACAAACCCCGCAGGCATCATTAGTATTCTGAAGACAGTTAAGGGCCTGAGATAACACCCTGGCAGACATTTTTTTCCCCACGGATTCAGGTCCGGTGAATAAATACCCTCCCGCCAGCTTTCCCCTATCAAGATTTATCTTGATAATTTCTAAGGCTCTCTCCTGCCCCTTAATATCTTTAAACGGCATATCTCTTCACCAAATCCCTGATTTTCTCCTGAGTCTTATATTTATCTTCTTCAACCTTAATTACCTTAATTCTTTCCGGTTCTTGACCTGCCAGTTTCAAATATCCATTACGGACACGAAGATGATAAGCAAGAGACCTTTTTTCTATACGGTCTTTGCACCCGTTACGATGGAGCAAGCCTTTACCTACAGGTAAATCCAGAAATATAGTTAAATCCGGATTTATTCCAAAGGTCGCAAACTTACCTACCGCTTTAATAAAATCTATGCTCATCCCTAACCCATACCCCTGATAGGCAATAGTAGAATCCAGGAATCTATCGCATATAACAATGGTACCCTTCTTAAGCTCAGGCCTGATAATCTCCCCTACAATTTGCGAACGTGCTGCCATATAAAGCAGCATCTCGCATTCCGCC
>CAZSQC010000099.1:0-789 GCA_964608955.1 uncultured Planctomycetales bacterium
GAGGTCTCCAACTTTAAGGCAGCCGCATCAGGGCATTTTTATTTTTCTTTAAAAGATGAGAAGGCGGTTTTAGGAGCTGCGATGTTTGCCAAAGCGAACCGGCAGTTAAAATTTAAGATTGAGGACGGGATTAAGGTTATTTGTTTCGGCAGGATTGATGTTTACGGGCCCCGGGGGCAATACCAGTTAATTGTTGACAGGATAGAGCCAAAGGGGATAGGCGCACGGCAACTGGCGTTTGAGCAGCTTAAGGATAGGCTTTTAAAGGAAGGGTTTTTTGATCCGGCGCATAAAAAAGAACTTCCGCTTATGCCTTTTCGCGTGGGTATAGTAACATCCGGCATAGGCGCGGCTATACGCGATATTTTAGGGATATTGAGGAAAGGGGCCCTTGGCGTAGATGTTGTGCTGCGCCCTGTGCGCGTGCAGGGAGAAGGGGCTTCGCTTGAAATAGCCAGAGGCATAGAAGAGCTTAATGAATTTGGCAAGTTAGATATTATTATTGTAAGCCGCGGAGGCGGAAGTACTGAAGACCTCTGGGCATTTAATGAAGAGCCTTGCGCGCGCGCGGTATATAACTCCAAGGTTCCCGTTATCTCTGCTGTAGGGCATCAGATTAACACGAGCCTTTGCGATTTAGTGGCGGATATTTTTGTCGAGACGCCTACCGCTGCCGCAAAGATTATTGTGGACAGAAAGAATGAACTTTTGTCGCAGATAAATGAACTAAGGCATGCGATGGGTTTCTCTATTCTGGATAAAATAAATTCGTTTAAAAACGAAGTAACC
>CAZSQC010000099.1:799-1713 GCA_964608955.1 uncultured Planctomycetales bacterium
GCCTTAAAAGCCCGCTGGATAGGCTGCGGGAGAAAGAGCAGCTTCTGGATGAATTAGCCGCCGCTTTAAATAATAATATACAGCAGATAATCAATATAACCTCTGAAAGGCTGAAATCATTTATTGAAAGGCTGGATGCCTTAAGCCCGCTTAAAATTTTAGCGCGGGGGTATAGTTTAAGTATTTCCCAGGACGACGGTTCTATCATTAGGGATGCTTTTAAAATTACCCCCGGCCAAAGAATTAAGACCATACTTGGTAAGGGGGCTTTTTTAAGCACAGTTAATGAAATTATTAAAAAGGAGTTAGGGGATGAAGGATAAACAATCATTTGAGGATGATTTAAAGAAGTTGCAGAAAATAGTGGAAGATCTGGCTTCGGGAAAATTGACGTTGGGAGAATCTCTTAAAAGGTATGAAGAAGGCATCAAGCTTGCCCAGGGCTGTTCGTCTCTTTTAGAAGAGGCAGGGCATAGGGTAGAATCTTTAATGAAAAAAGACGGCAGGTTTGTGCTTGAGAAATTTGAAGAAGGAGAAGAGGAGAAATAATGCTGGAGGGAATCAATTCGCCGCAAGATATAAGTCAGTTAAACGGCGAGGAACTCATAAAATTATCTTCCCAGATTCGCCAGAAGATGATTGAGGTTGTTTCCGCTAATGGCGGGCATCTTGCCTCAAGCCTGGGTGCGGTGGAATTAATCGTAGCTTTACACTATGGCCTTAACACTCCTTTTGATAAAATAATTTTTGATGTTGGACATCAGGCTTACGCTCATAAAATCATTACCGGAAGGGCAAAAGACTTTTCTAGCCTTAGGCAATACGGCGGATTAAGCGGTTTCCCCTCAAGGAGCGAATCGGAATTTGATATTTTTACTACCCGTGCTGATACCATTTACGGAGTTACGTTTATG
>CAZSQC010000100.1:0-1677 GCA_964608955.1 uncultured Planctomycetales bacterium
TCCCAGGCATTACCATCCGCAGTTGGCCTTAACCCCTCCGGCAGATTTAGAGCATGCGCAAATCCGCTGGCTTAATTTTACGCTAAGCCCTGCCCAGATGGACAATAAATATAAGGCAGTCCTCTGCCACAGGAGTCAGACTGCCTCTAGTGCTTTTTACCTGCTTTCTTTTGTCCGTAAGAACGAATTATTCGGGGATTATCCAGAAATAGACCTTAGGCAAAATGCCCCTGCCCCGGGAAAGAATATTCACCTTTTTATTTTCTCCAAGGCTGCGCCGAATATCCCCGTAAAAGAAAAAGAGGTTAATAAGCCTGCTTTCGAAGGTAAGGGCCGCGTTAATTATTCTATAGAGGGGGATTCTCTCGTGATAAATATAGAGAAACCGAGTAACCTTGTATACCGTTTTTCCACAATGCTTTACATATTCGGATATAAATACGGCAAGAATTTCTCCGCTATGCCCAAGATCAGGATTATTACAAGACATGACAGGTTTAAAGTCATAGATGGTAAAAGCCCGAGCGAGGCGAAAGGCATATCCGTAAACTTCGGATCTTCAAGTTTAAGGTTCCGTTAGAGGCATTAGGCGGCCCTGATTTTGTGCTTTCCGCAGTAAAGGCGTATGTCGGTAAGGAGGAGGGAGGAGATTCTCCTGTTTATTCCACCGGATTTAGAAAACTGAATTTAAGGTGAATCAAGGAGGGCCTATGCTGGAATTAAAGATAGTTAAGATTAACAAGCCCGAAGAGGTAAATGTCATTATAGGCCAGAGCCATTTTATCAAGACCGCGGAGGATCTTTATGAGGCTTTGGTCAGCAGTGCTCCCGGAGTTGAATTCGGGGTCTCCTTTTCAGAAGCCAGCGGGAAATGCCTGGTAAGGGTGGAGGGGAATAACGAAGAACTTAAAAAGCTATCTGCCGAAAACTGTTTGAATATAGGATCAGGACACGTTTTTGTGATATTGATGAGAAAGGTTTTTCCGATTAATGTATTAAATGCTATTAAAGGCATCCCCGAGGTTTGCGGCATATATTGCGCTACTGCAAATGAAGTTGAAGTTATTGTAGCTCAGACGGGCAAGGGAAGGGGTGTTTTAGGGGTAGTCGACGGGTTAAGCCCGAAAGGGATGGAAGGAGAGGGTGATATTATCTGGAGGAAGAATTTTCTGCGTAATATCGGGTATAAATTATAATTGTCCTTGAGTGTTCTCCTATTTTTTGCTATAATTTTTAAAACAAATGGATTTTAAGAAGATTCGGAAGAGTTTCAGCCGTTTTTTAGGCTGGTTAGGTTTAAATATATGCTCTTTGATAGTCAAGGTTATGCCAGAGAGCGCCCTTTATGGCTTTGCCAAGGTAGTAAGCTCCTTGGCTTTCCTATTTGCCTCGAAGCAAAAAGGCATTGCCTTTGATAGTTTAAGGATTGCGTTCGGCAAAGAGAAAAACGAAGAGGACCTTGAGGTTATAGTAAAAGGGTGCTTTGACGATATAGCTAAGTCTGCAGTAGAGCTTATGTTTCTTATGGACAGGCCCGCGCTTTTAAGGGAGAAAGTATGCTTTGAAGGCAGGGAGTTTCTCGAGGAAGCCCTGTCGAAAGGTAAGGGGGTTATCTTAGTAAGCGCGCATTTCGGCAATTTCCCTTTGTTGCTTGCCAGGCTTGCACAGGAAGGATAT
>CAZSQC010000101.1:0-1276 GCA_964608955.1 uncultured Planctomycetales bacterium
TTTTCTCAGCTAGCGCCTTACGGTTAAATTCTTTAAGAAACCTTTGATGAAAAGGAAGCCCGAAAACCTTTATCGCTTCAGGGGCAACCCCTTTTTTCATAAGCCTCTCTTTCGTAAAATCAGAAGCTGCAATATATAAATCTGTTCCCCTGGCGACCCAATATGGATGCACGCCAAAATCTGTAATTACTGTAATTAGCTTTGATTTTATTTTTTTATTGCGCTTAAGGAGCGCGGCGATATCGGCCGGAAGAAAATGCGTGGATATAATGATATCAGGATCTTTACGGATAAGATAACGGATAAACTCAATCGAATTAATATTATTAACAAAGGTGGCTATAGGAGAACTTAGAAAACGGAAAAATTTAAATTCCGTAAGCCAAAAAGCAAAGCGCCACAAAGAGACTGCATATTTTACAAGGATAGAATACCCAACGGTATAGTCGAACCTGAACAAGGCGTTTGTCCTATCCAGGACATCAACCATCTTTAAAGAGAGGTCACTCCGGTTGGCTTTTAAGTAATCATAGATAGCTTCAGCCGCCCTTCTGTGCCCTGCCCCTGATGAAGCATAAACAATCAATACCCTCATAATTTTTAGGGACACTCCTTAACCCAATCGGAAGGGTGTCCCTTTTTCGGCTATTTGGGGACACCCTTAGCTTTGGCCGAAAGAGTGTCCCTATTGTTAGTTAGAAAGCTTGCTGCTTCTAATAAATTCTTAAAAACCAGATCTGGCGTTATCTCCCATTCATCCATATTCTTAAGTTTCTCCTTGCCTGAAAAAACGAGGATAGACTTACATCCTGCATTTCTGGCTGTATGGACATCGCGGATAGTATCCCCTATAAAATAGGCATTTTTAAGGATAAAATCAAATTCGCGAGACGCAGCCTTAAGCATTCCGGGTTTTGGCTTGCGGCAACCGCATCCCGCCTCTTTACGATGCGTACAATAATATACTTTATTAATATGCCCGCCGGATTTAGAAATCTGCTCAAGCATAAAAGAAGTTATCTTATCAAGAGTACTCTGGCTGTAAATTCCCCTGCCAACACCTGCCTGATTAGAAGCAATGAATATTTTGAAACCAGCCTTTCTTAAAAGAGCAATTGCTTTCCTTACGCCAGGCAAAAGCTTAAATTTGGCAATAGAAGTCACATACGCCTTATCACCCGGATACTTATTAATTACCCCATCCCTGTCTAAAAATACAATTCCCATAATTTTTACTCACACTCCTTAACCCAATCGGGAGGGTGTCCCTTTTGCC
>CAZSQC010000101.1:1286-1622 GCA_964608955.1 uncultured Planctomycetales bacterium
CGACAGAGTGTCCCTGTCCAACATTTCTTTGTATTTTACGTAGCTTCAGATCTGATATACAGTACCGCAAAACGCAATAACAAAACCATACATCCCGTCTTTATAGGCTTTTTTCCTTAGGAAACGACGGAAAAACCGATCTACTGCCCTCCAGATAATATGCCCTAAGGTCATCTTGCGGCCGGTATTAATCCATTTTACTGCTTCAAGCGTTGACTGGCGATTAACGCTGCCTAAAAAATGCTCAATATCAGGGTAACCCTTCTGGATTATAGCTGATTTTAGATGCCCGCAGGCCCCGTCAATAAAAACGCGGGGATGCACCTCTGCCTCCTC
>CAZSQC010000102.1:0-1558 GCA_964608955.1 uncultured Planctomycetales bacterium
TCAACTTTACTTGAAGTCTGCCTTAAAGTCGGGTTTAAGTCTGCCTTAAAGTTTTTCTACAAGATGGGTATGGTCAGGGCGGGTACTGTTTCTTACTATGATTTGAAAGAAATAGATTCTGCGTTAAAGTTCCTTGACGCAATTGAAAAAAATATCCCACGATCTGATCCCACAGTTTCTTTCGCAAAAGACCTAAGAAAGGCTATGGCTAAAGATTTTCAGATTGAAGGATATCGCCGGATAAGAAAAGAAGAGTACAATGATGCAATATTGAATTTCAGAAGAGCAATCTATATAAATCCCAGAGATGCTTTGTCTATCGCAGGGGAAGGTTTAACTTTATATCTTAAGGGGAATAATACGCTAGCGTATGCAAAAGCAAAGGAAGCTGCCCGGATAGGCCCGGATGACGAGATGGCCTTGATTAATTCTATGTTTGTTTGCATTAAGGCTGGATACTCCCAGGATGCCATAGAAATAGGAGAGAATTTTATTTCTAAGAAGATGGCTGCTGTAACTAAGCCGGAGTTTTTCTATAACCTTGGATACGCTTATGTTTTTAAAGGAAAATTTGATCAAGCCTTAACTTATTTAAACAAAGCTATTAGGATGGATGAGCAATTCGTTTTTGCTTATAACAACCTAGGCTGCGTATTATGGTCTAAAAAAGATTATTCGGCAGCAATGAAGATGTTTCGTAGGGCCGTAAGTATTAATCCTTCTTATGCAGATGCTTATTTTAACTTGGGAGTGATTTTATTTCAGCTTAACAGGTTAGAAGAGTCCTATAAGGAATTTCAGCTTTCTTTGGATGTTCAACCCGAGAACAAAGAAGCAAAGAAGTTTATCAAGCAAATAGAATCTGAACTTAAATATAACCCTGCTGATTTATCTTTAGCTCCACAATAATCGGTATATAAAATGAAAAAGAAAATAGCGATAATCGGCGCCGGCCCAGTAGGTTGTTTTCTGGCAAGGTTGCTTAAGAAAGAGGGCTTCGATCTTCTGCTTATGGAGGAGCACTCTGAAATAGGGCAACCTGTCCATTGCACGGGGCTTGTCGGAAAAAGCTTATTTACTGATAAAGAATTAAGTTCAATACCTAAAAAGGCAGTTATAAATACTATTAACGGCGCCACCATTCATTACGATAGCCAGAGTTTTGATTTGGTAAGGGAAAATGTTGCTTATGTAGTAGACAGGGAAAGATTTGATAAAGAATTGGGCAAGGGGCTTAATGTAGCTTATGGCAATAAGTTTATTGGATTAGAAAGAGACGGGGAGGGCTATACGGTAATTACGGATAAAGAAGAGTTTAATGCCGATATTGTTATAGGAGCTGATGGAGCCAACTCTTCAGTCAGGAGGATAATCGAAGAGGAGAATAAAGTTACCTATCATAAGGGTTTGCAGTTGAGGATTGAATACAGGGCTCATAGGCATGATTTTGTTGATGTATACTTGGGGAAGTCGCATTTCTTCTGGGTTGTCCCTGAGGGCAAGAATATAGCGCGCGTTGGGGTAATGTCCGAGAATCCCCATAAAGATCTTCATGCTT
>CAZSQC010000103.1:0-1037 GCA_964608955.1 uncultured Planctomycetales bacterium
GAGCGCAAAGCACGCTTTTTGTAATTCCGGGCTTGATCCTAGGTTTTCCGCTTTTATTTCTAAAGAGTAAGGCTAGGCCACGTTTTCTGGACTATTATTTTGCGCTTATTCCGCTTATTTTATTTCTTATCTGGAGATTTATCATACCGCTGGCTAACGTAAGATATTTATCTCCTTTACTGGGTGTCTCTATTTTGTACGGTTTTAATATATTTATGCGCTTTGTGCCGCGCAAAATAACATTGTTTCTTATTTTTGTTTGCACGATGGCTTCTATTTCAGAATTTTCAAAGCACGCTGAATTGATAGCTTCGTTGATTCTATCAGTTGTTCTGTTTTTTGTCTTGCTAAAGGTGCGCATTAAGCGGTTATTTGCATTCTTTTTGCTCGCGGTATTGCTGTTTATTCTTATTTTCTTAAATCATAACTACAGACAAAATGAGTTTAAGCGCTATAATAATAGTCCGTTTTGGAAGGACGCCTATTTATCCTGGCAATGGCTTGAAGAAAATACAAAGGGCGATAATATTTCTTATGTGGGAAGGCCCGTTCCTTTTCCTCTTTACGGAAAGAACTTTAAGAATAGTGTTTACTATACTTCGGTTAACAGCATAGATCCGGCTAAGCTTTATTTCTACAAGGGATCGCGATACACCTGGGGTTATGATTTTCTTGAGTGCCACAGGGATTATGAAAAGGATAATAATTATAGGGGAAGGGCGGATTATGGGATCTGGCTATCGAATTTAAGAAAGAAAAATACCGATTTTCTTTATGTCTATTCGTTGCACCAGATTAAAGGTATTGAATTTCCGGTTGAAGATAAGTGGGCCAAGTTAAACAAGGATGTATTCGAGCCCGTTTTTATTAACGAAACAATTCATATTTATAAGGTAAAATGAAGCTTTCGATTATTGTTCCGGCGCATAACGAAGAAGATAATATTGCCAATCTTATAAACAAGGTGGAGGGCGCAGGGTTTCCTTTTGATTTTGAGATACTTGTTGTGGCAGACCATTGTTCGGACAGGACTGAAG
>CAZSQC010000103.1:1047-1544 GCA_964608955.1 uncultured Planctomycetales bacterium
AGATATTGTGGGTAATCTCACTAAAGATTTCGGTAACTTAAGGCTAGTAGATAATTCTTTGCCTGCCGGTTTTGCAAATGCCCTTCGGACAGGTTTTAAGAATGCAAAAGGCGATTTGGTTATGCCGTTAATGGGAGATCTTTGCGATGACCTGAAGACCGTAAAGGATATGTACAGGAAGATTCAGGAAGGTTATGATGTTGTCTGCGGCTCAAGATATATAAGAGGAGGAGCTCGAATAGGCGGTTCGCGTATTAAGGGTTTCTTTTCAGGTTTTGCAGGCTGGTCGCTGCATTATCTCCTTGGCATCCCGACGCACGATATTGCAAATGCATTTAAGATGTACCGAAAAAAAGTATTGGATTCCTTTACGATTGAAGCCAAAGGTTTTGAAATATCCATGGAGCTTCCCTTAAAAGCGTATTATTTAGGTTTTAAGATTACTGAAGTTGCTACTGTTTGGAAAGAAAGAGAAAAAGGAAAGTCAAGTTTTAAGA